>JAKFET010000290.1:0-4379 GCA_036675575.1 Acidimicrobiaceae bacterium | reverse complement strand
TCTTCGCCACGGTCCTCGTCGACGAGGAGACCGGTGACGAGCCGCCGGACGAGCTGCTCGAGCCGCTGCTCGCCTGCTTCTGACCCCACGCCCCGACGGGCCTGCTTGCCAGGACGGCCGGCGGGACCTACACAGGGGCGATGGCTCCCGACAAGCGACGCGGCCTGCCCTCCGAGGGGCGTGCCGTCGACGACGTGATCGATGACCTGCAGGCCAAGCGGGCCCACGACGTGCGCTGGCAGGACGGGCGAGCGTTCGGGATGGTCTACGACGGCGGCCCCGGGGTGCACGAGGCCGCCGAGCGGGCGGCGATGCTGTACCTCCACGAGAACGCCCTCAACACCAAGGCCTTCCCGTCGCTCGGCCAGATCCAGTCCGAGGTGGTGGGCTGGACGGCCGACCTCCTGCACGGTCCGGACACCGCCGCCGGGTTCCTCACCAGCGGCGGCACCGAGTCGATCCTGTGCGGGGTCAAGGCGGCTCGCGAGCGGGGTCGGGTCGAGCGGGGCATCACTGCCCCCGAGATGATCCTGGCCGAGAGCGCCCACGCGGCGTTCCACAAGGCGGCGCACCTGTTCGGCCTCACGGTCCACAAGGTCGCCGTGCGAGACGACTGGACCGCCGACGTCGAGGCCATGGCTGCGCACGTCAACGAGCGCACCGTCCTGATCGTCGGATCGGCACCGCAGTACCCGCAGGGCGTCATGGACCCGATCCCCGAGATCGCCGCCCTGGCCGCCTCCGCTGGCGCCAACTGCCACGTCGACGCGTGCATGGGCGGCTTCGTGCTGCCGTTCGTGGAGATGCTCGGCCGGGACGTCCCGCCGTGGGACTTCCGGGTCGAGGGCGTCTCGTCGATCTCGGCCGACATCCACAAGCTCGGCTACGCCCCCAAGGGCGTCTCGGTGATCCTCCACCGCACGAAGGAGCTGCGCCAGTACCAGACCTTCGTCTTCGACGGCTGGCTCGGCGGCTTCTACGCCTCGCCGAACCTGCAGGGCACCCGCTCCGGCCTGCCCATGGCTGCGGCCTGGGCCGTCATGCAGCACCTCGGCGTCGAGGGCTACGTCGCCCTCACCGAGACCGTGCTGGCCAACGCCGACGCCATGCGCGCCGGCGTGCGGGCCGTCGACGGCCTGACCGTGCTGGGCGACCCGACCTACCACCTCCTCGCCATGGCCGCCGACCCCGACGACGCCGACCCCCTCGACGTGTTCGCCGTCGGCGACGCGCTGCAGCGGCGGGGCTGGTTCCACGACCGCCAGACCGACCCCGACAACCTCCACTCGACGGTCTCGAACTCCAACACGGGCGTCATCGACGAGTACCTCGCCGCCCTGGCCGAATCGGTCGAGGAGGTCCGCGGCACCAGCGCCGAGGACCGCTCGACCAGCTACGCGACCCTGGAGTGACCCTGGTGCACGACGCCCTGCTGCACCCGTTCGCCCGGCCGGCCCGTCCGGAAGCCGAGTTCATCCAGGTCGTCCGGGCCGAGGGGGCGTCGATCTGGGACGCCGACGGAAACCGCTACGTCGACGGCATCGCCAACCTGTGGTGCTGCCACATCGGGCACGGCCGCCGCGAGGTGGTCGACGCCGTCGCCGACCAGCTCGGTCGGCTCGACTGCTACAACACGTTCGATCCGTTCACGAACGGACCCGCCGTGGCCGCCGCCGAGCGGATCCGGGCCTGGTCGCCGCTTCCCGACGGGCGCGTCTTCCTCGGCTCGGGCGGCTCCGATGCGATCGACACGGCCCTCAAGCTGGTGCGCGGGCACCACCAGCGGGCGGGGGAGGCCGACCGCCAGGTCGTGGTCACCCGGGGCCGCGGCTACCACGGCACCAACCTCGGCGGCACGAGCGTGCAGGGCCTGGCGGCGAACCGCACCGGCTGGGGCGACCTCGTGCCCCACGTCGTCGAGGTGCCCGCCGACGACGTCGAGGCCGCAGCCCGCACCTTCGCCGAGCACGGCGAGCGGATCGCCGCGGTGCTGACCGAGCCGGTGCAGGGCGCCGCCGGCGTGCACCCGCCCGTCGACGGCTACCTGCAGGGACTGCGGCGCCTGTGCGACGAGCACGGTGCCCTGCTCGTCTTCGACGAGGTGATCACCGGCTTCGGCCGCCTCGGCGCCCCGTTCGCCGCCCAGCACTACGGCGTGGTGCCCGACCTGCTCACCTTCGCCAAGGGCGTGACGTCCGGGTACCAACCGCTCGGCGGGGTGGTGGTGTCCTCCGCCGTCGCCGACTCCCTCGCCGAGGACGGCTCGTGGATGCTGCGGTCCGGGTACACCTACTCCGGTCATCCGGCGGCCTGTGCCGCCGCCCTCGCCAACCTCGACGTGCTCGAGGCCGACGGACTGGTCGAACGGGCGACGAGGATCGGCGGCCGCCTCGGCCCCGCGCTCGGCGCGCTGGCCGAGGACGGCCTGGTGGCGGGCGTGCGGGGCGTCGGCGCGCTGTGGGCGGTGGAGCTCGGTGAGGACGCGGTGCCGGTGCGCGACCGCCTGCTGGCCGCCGGCGTGGTGGTGCGTCCGATCGGGGAGGCGCTCGCCATCTGCCCGCCCCTCATGATCCCGGACGAGGACCTCGACGCGATCGTCGACGCCATCGCGGCCGACCGCATCGCCACCCGGCGCTGACGCCGATCAGTCGTCGACGTCGTCGGGCGGCAGGTCGCCGGCGGCGGCGAGGCGGGGTCGGACCACCTGGCTCCACACGAACCAGGCGATCAGGCCGCCGATGGCCAGGATGACCACGGCCTGGAACAGGCCCACGAAGTCGCCGACGCGCTCCCAGCGCTCGCCGAGGACGGCGCCGGCGGAGATGAGCGCCGTGTTCCACATGGCGCTGCCGATGGCGGTCAGCACGGTGAACCGGACGAGCGGCATGCGCCGGAACCCGGCCGGCACCGAGACGATCGAGCGGATGAGCGGCACGCAGCGCCCGATCAGCACGGCGGCGCCGGCCCGGCGATCGAACCACGCCTCCGCCCGCTCCAGGTGGTGCTCCCGCACGCTGAACCAGCGCCCGAACCGCACGATGAACGCGTGGAGCCGCTCCGGGCCGATCCAGGCGGCGATGCCGTACAGGGCCCACGCGCCGACCACCGACCCTGCGGTGGCGGCCAGGACCATGCCGACGAGGTTGGCGTCGCCCCGCCCGGCCACGAACCCGGCCAGCGGCAGGACCACCTCGGAGGGGATCGGCGGGAACACGTTCTCGAGCGACACGAGGAACGCGACGCCGAGGTACCCGAGGGCGTCGATCACGTCGGTGACCCATGTCGTGATGTCGTCCAGCACCCTGCGGCCTCCGGTTCGTGGGAGCCCCGAGCGTAGGTGCGGGGTCCGATGCCGTCGCGAACCGCCGACGCCGGGGACGCGACGAGGGCGGGGCCGCAGCCCCGCCCTCGTCCTCGATCATGCGGCGCGAACCGCAGGGGTCGAGCTGCTCAGAGGCCGGCCGCCGGCAGGCTCACGACGCAGGCCACCTCGTTGATGAGCGGTTCCGCCGGGGTGCCGTCGCCGCCGGCCTTGAGCTCGCCGGAGATGACGCCGGCGCCCTCCGGATCCTCCACGATCGGGAGCGCGCTGAGCCCGCCGTCGTAGAGCTGCTGGGCGATGGTGTCGCCGGCGAGGCCGGCATCGCCGCCCGCCTCGGTGCAGCCAGCTGCGCCGACGGTCACCGGGGTGTCCTCGGTGGTGTCCCCGTCCTGGCAGTCGTTGGTGTCGGCGCCGTCGATGCCGCTGTCGCCGTCGTTGTCGATGCCGTCGGTGCAGGTGTTCTCGACCTCGTCCGAGCCGTCCTCGACGCCGTCCTCGGGGTCGGAGCACTCGGAGTCCGCCTCGTCGGTGTCCTCGTCGCCGTCGTTGTCGAGGCCGTCGGTACAGGTGTCATCCTCGTCCGAGCCGTCCTCGACGCCGTCCTCGGGGTCGCTGCACTCGGAATCCGCGTCGTCGGTGTCGTCGTCTTCGTCGTTGTCGATGCCGTCGGTGCAGGTGTCGTCAGCGCCGTCGTCGTCGCACGCGTCGCCGATGCCGTCCTCGTCAGCGTCCTCCTGGCCGGGGTTGGCGTCGTCGGGGCAGTTGTCACCCTGGTCGGGGACGCCGTCTCCGTCGGTGTCGGTGACGCCGCACCCGGGGGGCGGCGTGCGCTCGGGGTTGGGAGAGGCGGGCGGGCAGGCGTTGCCCTTGTCGCCCTTCTCCGGCTGCTCGGGCCGCTCGTCAGGCTTCTTGTCGTCGGCCTGGCCGCCGGGTGCGGCCAGGCTGACGCCGCCGAACATGATCACGAACGTCGCGATGAGCGCGACGAAGAACTTCCGCATTGGTGTCTCCTTGTCGTGGTCGCCGATCACGCGGCCACGTAGGTCTCGGTGTCGCT
>JAKFET010000135.1:0-26426 GCA_036675575.1 Acidimicrobiaceae bacterium | reverse complement strand
ACCCCGCCGTGGCTGCTCGAGGAGCTGGGCCGGCTGGTCGAGCTGCAGGAGCGCCCCCGCAACGGCCGCATCCGCATGGGCGACCGGTTCCTGCCCTTCCCGCTGACGCCGGCTGGCCTGGTCCGCGGGTTGCCGCCCACCGTCGCGGCGCGAGCCGCGGTCGACGCCGCTGCCGCGCCGCTCCGCCGGCCGAGGGCGGACACCTACGCCGAGGTGGTGCGCGCCGGGCTCGGCCCGACGGTGTGGCGCCGCTTCCACGAGCCCTACGCCTGGAAGCTGTGGGACACCGACCCGCAGCTGCTCGCCGGCGAGCTGGCCCGACGCCGGGTGTCGGCCGCCTCGCCCGGGGCCATCGCCCGCCGCCTCGTCCGAGGCGTCCGGTCGCGGCCCACCTTCCTCTACCCCCGTCGCGGCTTCGGTGCGATCGCCGAGGCGCTCGCCGCGCAGGTGCCGGTCGACACCGGTCGCCGCGTGAACCGCATCATCGAGCACTACGACCGGGTCATCGTCGGCCTCTCCGACGGTCGCCTCATCACGGCCAGCCACGTGCACGCCACGCTGCCGGCGTGGCGCGTCGCGTCCTGGCTCGGACTGCACGAGGACCCCACCGGCCCGCCGCTCGTGCGGGCGATGGTGCTCGTCTACCTCGTCCTCGACCGGCGGCCGTACACGCCCTTCGACGCCCACTACCTGCCCGACCGCCACGTGCTGCCGAGCCGCCTGTCCGAGCCGACCAACTACCGCGACAGCGCCGAGGACCCAGCCGACCGCACTGTGCTGTGCGCGGAGGTGCCGTGCTGGGAGGGCGACGACGTCTGGCGAGCGTCACCTGACGCGCTGGCCGCCCGGGTCGCCGACGACCTCGTCCGCAGCGGCCTGCCCGACCCCCGCCACGTCGCCGTCCACGTCGAGCGCCTCCCCTCGGTGTACCCGGTGCTGACGTCGCGGTCGCTCGGCGCCCTGTCCCGGGCCGAGCGAGCGCTCACCCTGTCCCGGCGGGTCACCGTCCTCGGCCGCCAGGGCCTGGCCACCCCGGACAACACCCACCACGTGCTGCAGATGGGCGTCGAGTCGGCGCGCTGCGTGCGGCCGGACGGCACCTTCGACCACGGCGCCTGGGCCGAGGCCCGGGCCGGGTTCCGCGGCTACGTCGTCGAGGACTGACGCACCGGCACCGGCGAAGGTGCCGACCACGCCCGGCGGACCCGCCACATGGCCGGCAGCACCCGGCGCAGGTACGTCGGCAGGCGGACGAACGAGCGGCCCACCCGGCGGTGCGCGTAGGTGATGGGCACCTCGGCGTACCGGAAGCCCTGCCCGAGCAGGTCGAGCGTGAGCACCTGCGCGTAGTTGTAGTCGTGGGCGACCACGGCTGCGGCGGCCGCCTCTCGCGACAAGGCGCGGTACCCGGACTGCCCGTCCGTGAGGGGCACGGCCCGCCACCCCGCCGTGGTGGCGGCGGTGAGCGCGGTGAGGAGGCGGTTGCCGAGCTCGCGGTGGGGCTTCATGTGGCGGTCGCCCCCGAGGAACCGCGACCCGACGACGTAGTCGGCGTCGCCGGCGAGCACGGGGCCGACCAGGTCGCCGAGCTCGGCCGGGTCGTACTCGAGGTCGGCGTCGCAGAACGCCACGGCGGCGGCCCCGACGGAGGCGCCCCACGCCAGGCCGATGCCGACGGCTGCGCCGAGCCCCAGCCCGGGCGTGCGGACGACCTCGGCCCCGCAGGCGCGGGCCACGTCCCCGGTGCCGTCCGCCGAGCCGTCGTCCACCACGAGGGTGCGGACGGGGTGGACCCTGTCGTCGACGACGACCGTGCGGGGCGTCCGGGCGAGCACGTCGGCCACCGTCGCGACCTCGTCGCGCGCGGGGAGGAACAGCACCACGGGAGCACCGGTCGACGGCATTAGGCGGACTTTACACTCGAGGGTCGGACTCCTAGCATCCCGCTCGTGCCAGCTTTCCTCAGCCGCCTCCGCCGTGCCGCCTGCATCGCGGTCATCCCCTGCGCGCTCGCCCTCGCCGCCCCGGCCTGCTCCACCGACGAGGACCGGCTCACCATCTACAGCGGCCGGACCTCGGACCTCATCTCGCCGCTGCTCGAGCAGTTCAGCGAGGAGAGCGGCATCAAGATCGACGTGCGCTACGGCGACTCCGCCGACCTGGCGCTGCTCATCGACGAGGAGGGCGACCGGTCCGAGGTCGACGTCTTCATCTCCCAGTCGCCGGGTGCCGTCGGGTTCCTCGACGAGCAGGGCGCCCTGGCCGAGCTCGACAGCAGCGTGCTCGACCGGGTGGACGAGGAGTTCCGCGCCGGTGACGGCCAGTGGGTCGGCATGTCCGGCCGGGTGCGCGTGCTCGTCTACAACACCGACATGGTCGAGGAGTCCGAGCTGCCGGACTCGGTGCTCGACCTCACCGGCGAGGAGTTCGCCGGCCGCGTCGCGGTCGCACCCAACAACGGCTCCTTCCAGGACTTCGTGACCGCCATGCGCATCGAGCTGGGCGAGGATGCCGCCGCCGGGTGGCTGCAGGGCATGGTCGAGAACGACTCCCCCACGTACCCGAACAACGTCGCCATCGTGGAGGCCGTGACCCGTGGCGAGGTGCCGATGGGCCTCGTGAACCACTACTACCTGGAGCGGGCACTGGCCGAGGACCCGGACCTGCCCGGCGCCAACCACTTCTTCGCCGAGGGCGACCTCGGCTCCCTGCTCATCACGACGGCCACGGCCGTCCTCGGGAGCAGCGAGCAGCGGGAGGACGCGCAGCAGCTCGTCGAGTTCCTCCTGTCGGAGGAGGCGCAGCGCTACTTCAGCGAGGAGACCTTCGAGTACCCGCTGGCGGCCGGCGTGGACCCGGCTGAGACCGTCCCGCCGCTCGGCGAGATCAACAAGACCACCATCGACCTCGACGGACTCGGTGGCGGTCTGGCGGGCACGGCAGCGCTCATCCAGGACAGCGGCCTGGACGAGTAGTGCCTGCGGCGCTGCGCCCCCGTGCCCCGTTCGTCCTCTCCGGGACGTCGGCGCTGGTCGGGCTGGTCTTCGCGACGCCGCTCGCCTACCTGGTGTCGCGCGTGGCCGTCGGCGACGTGCGGGTGTCGTCGGTCGTGTCCGACGACCGCGTGCAGTCGGCGCTGTGGAAGACCATCGTGCTGGCGTCGCTGGTGGCGGCATCCGCCGCCGTGATCGGCACCGCCCTGGCCTGGCTGGTCGCCCGCTCGGACGTGCCCGGACGGCGCGCGTTCGCCGTGCTCGTGCCCCTGCCGCTGGTGTTCCCGTCGTTCGTCGGGGCGCTGGCCCTGCGGGCCTCGGTGTCGCCCGGGGGGCTGCTGGAGTCGGTGCTCGGTCCGCTCGGCGTCGACCGCCTGCCCCAGGTCGACGGCCTGCTCGGCTCGTGGCTGGTCCTGACGCTGTTCACGTACCCCTACGTGCAGCTGCCCGTCGCCGCCCGCCTCCGCAGCCTGGGCCCGTCGGTGGAGGAGTCCGCCCGGCTCCTCGGCCGCCGGCCCCTCGCCGTGTTCTTCCAGGTCGTGCTGCCCCAGGCCCGTACCGCCATCGCCGCCGGCACCCTGCTCGTGTTCCTCTACGCCGTGTCGGACTTCGGCGCCGTCGACCTGCTCGGCTACCCCGCCCTGACCCGGGTGATCTACGCCAACCGGGTGCTGCGCCGCGACCTCGCCATGGCCCTCGGCCTCGTGCTCGCCATCGTCGCCCTGCTGGTGACGATCGCCGAGCGACGGGTGGGCCGCAACGCCGCCGTGGTCCCGGCGCTGCGCACGAAGCGCTCGCTCACCGTGCCGTTGGGGCCGTGGCGCTGGCCGGTCTTCGCCCTAACCGTCTTCTTCTTCCTCAACGCGCTCGTCGCCCCGATCGCCTCGCTCGTGCACTGGACGCGTCGGGGCATGAGCTCGGGATCGCTCGACGTGGCCGACGCCGACCTGTGGGCTCCCGTGATGAACACCGCCGGCATCTCCCTGGTCACGGCGCTGGTCGCCGTGGTCGTCGTGCTGCCGCTCGCGTTCCTGGCCACCCGCTACCGCAGCCGCGTGGCCGGCCCCGCCCTCACGCTGGTGGTCGGCGGGTTCGCACTGCCCGGCATCGTCATCGCCCTCGCCATCGTCTTCCTCTCCCTCAACACGCCGGTGCTCGACCGGCTCTACCAGACGTTCCCGCTGCTCGTCCTCGCCTACGTCGTGCACTTCGGGGCCCAGTCGGTGCGGGCCGCCGGCGTGGCCGTGGGCTCGGTCCCGAGCCGGCTCGACGATGCGGCCCGCATGCTCGGCGCCGACCGGTGGCGGCGGCTGCTGCGCATCGATGCGCCGCTGATGGCACCGGGGCTGGCCGCCGGCGGCGGGCTCGTGCTCCTGTCCACCATGAAGGAGCTGCCCGCCACGCTCCTGCTCGCCCCCACCGGCTTCGACACCCTCGCCACGCGCATCTGGTCGGCCACGGAGGAGAACGCCCTCGCCGAGGCGGGTCTGGCCGCCCTCGTGCTGCTGCTCGTGTCGGGGCTGCTCACGTGGGTGCTGGTCGTGCGCCGCGCCGAGCTGCTCGACTGACCCGGCGTGGCCGTCCCCATGCGAGCTCGACCGGACCGGGCCCTGCGGTCCGATGCCACGGGGGCGGTCCCGGGCCTGCGGCGCCTGCTGGTCGGCGTGTTCGTGGGGGTCGCGCTGTGGGCGCTGCTCGGGGCCGGCGTCCGCGCCACCTACGGCGCCCGCGTCACCGCCGACGAGCCGCAGTACCTGCTCAGCGCGATCAGCCTCGTCGAGGACGGCGACCTCGACATCGCCGACGAGCTCGCCATGGAGCGTTGGCGGGACTTCCACGAGGTGGAGCTGCCACGCCAGACCGAGCCCCGGGCGGACGGGTCCGAGCTCAGCCCCCACGACCCGCTGCTGCCCGTGCTGCTCTCGCCCGGTGTGGCGGTGGCGAGCGCGCTGGCCATGGACTGGCCCCACGCCGAGCTGGCCGGTGCGCGGGTCGTGCTCGCCGGGGTCGCCGGCGCCCTCGCCTCCGTCCTCGTGTGGACCGCGATCGTCCGGCTGCGCCTCCGGCGCTCGACCGCGGTGGTCGCGGTGGCCTCGTTCGCCCTGGCCGCCCCGCTGATCACCTACGGCAACCAGCTGTACCCGGAGCTGGTCGCCGCCCTGGCGGTGGCGGTCGGCGCCGCCGCCCTCCTGTCGCTCGGCGAGGCAGGCGCAGGACGCGCCGCGACCGGGTCGTGGGTGGGTGCCGTCGTGGCCTTGCCCTGGCTCGGCATCAAGTACGCCGGCGTGGCCGCAGCCATCGCCCTGCTCGGCCTCGCCCTCGACCGCCGGCACCGGCTGGGTGCGCTGGTGGCGCTCGCGGTCGCCGGCGCCACGTACCTCGTCGTGCACCAGCGCGTGTACGGCGGCTGGACCGTCTACGCCGCCGGCGACCACTTCGTCGGCGGCGAGCTCACCGTCGTGGGCGACGACCCCGACCACGTGGGGCGGACCGTCCGCCTCGCCGGGCTCCTCGTCGACCGGCACTTCGGGCTCCTCGTGTGGGCGCCGGCCCACCTGCTGGCCGTGCCGGCGGTGGCGGCGCTGCTGCGCCACCGCCACCGTGCGACCGCCGTGCTGCTCCTGCCCCTCGCTGCCGGCTGGGCCACGGCCACGTGGGTCGCGCTCACCATGCACGGGTGGTGGTGGCCGGGTCGCCAGGTGGTCGTGGTGCTGCCGCTCGCCGTCCTGGCCGTGGCGTGGTGGGTCGACCGGGTCCGCACCGCCGGCGACCGGCTCGCCTGGCGCGCCCTGCTGGGGACAGGGGCGCTCGGCGTCGTCACGTGGGCCTGGCTCGCCGTCGAGGCGACCGTCGGCCACCTCCGGCTCATCGTCGACTTCGACCGCACCACCAACCCCTGGGTGCGGGCCGCCCGGCTCGTGCTGCCGGACCTGCGCCGGGGTGGGGCGGCCACCGATCTGGTGCTGGCCCTGTGGGTTGCGCTCCTGGTGGCGCTCGCCGCCTGGGGTCGGCGGACGGGAGGACGGCGCCGCGAGGCGGAGCCGGCACCGGATGGCAGCCCGTGACCGCGCTGCCGCGAGGTCAGTCCCGGGGCCCCAGCTCGCCGAAGAACCCGTGGATGCTGCGCAGCCTGCCGTCGGCGCCGACCTGGACGACGTCGAGGCCGGTGACCGCCACCTCGCCGCCGGGGGCGACGAGCGCCCAGGCGTAGCGCCCGACGTCGTGGTGGGCATCCACCGCGCTGGTGCGCTCGAAGCGGTGGTCCGGGTAGTGCTGGAGGACCGCGTCGGCCAGGTCGCTGATCGCGTCGAGGCCGGCGCCGTCCATGGGCGGATCGACCAGCACCCCGTCGGGCGACCACGCCGACTCGAGCAGGGCCCGGCGCCGGTCGACGTCCGGCTCGGCGTAGGCGGCCAGGTGGGCGTCGATGGTCGTGGTCAGCTCGGCGAGTGCGAGTTCGGTCACGGGAGGCTCCGTTCGTCGGATCGGTCGTCGGGGGTCCCCGACCGGGCCATCGTCGGTCCTCGAGCCTCCGGTGGCGATGACGTCTCGGGTAGGTGCCCGGCGCGACCGGAGCCGTCGCCTCTAGCCGGCGCTGACCAGGATGCGCTCGCTGGCGAAGGCGCCGATGCCCACGGTGCGACCGTCGATCTCGACCGTGGTGGTGCCGTCGGGTGACAGGGCGGTGACCGTGCCGCTCGTGCCGGGGGTGACCATGGCGTCCTCGAGGAAGTCGAGCAGGCCCGGCGTGAACTCGAGCGCCTCGGGGATGCGGGACACGACGAAGCTGGCGCCGACGCCGACCTCGGCGAGGGGCGTGGTGTCGGGCTCGTCGTAGAGCGAACCGGGGATGGGGTTGCCGTGCGGGCAGGTGGTGGGGGAGCCGAGGACGCGGTCCATGGCCTCCTCGACCTCGGTGGACATCACGTGCTCCCACCGGCCGGCCTCCTGGTGGGCGACCGCCCACGACAGGCCGAGGATGTCGGTGATGAACCGCTCGGCCAGGCGGTGGCGGCGCACGACCCGCTCGGCGAGGCGCCGTCCGGCGTCGGTGAGGGTGATCTTGCCGCCGTCGGTGGCGACGAGGCCCTCGCCGTCGAGCTTGCGGATCATCTCGGAGACGGCAGGGCGCGAGACGTCGAGCCGCTCGGCGATGCGGGCCTGGATGACGGCGATGTCGTCCTCCGCGAGCTCCCAGATCACCTCGCAGTACTCCTCGAACGCCGGATGCCACTCGGGCGTCGTGTACTCGGCCATGGGGAGAGCCTAGAGCCGGTCGCCGGTCGTGGGACCCCGCACCGTGACACGATGCACCGGTGCCACAGGGACGGCTGCCCGTGATCTTCGACGACGTGCGCGCCGCCCACGCCGCGATCGCCGACGCGGTCGTGCGCACGCCCTTCGCCCGGTCCCACACCCTGTCGGGCATCACCGGCGCCGACGTGTGGATCAAGTTCGAGAACCTGCAGTACACGGCGTCGTTCAAGGAGCGGGGGGCACGCAACCGGCTGCTCCAGCTCACCGCCGAGCAGGCGACCGCAGGCGTCGTGGCCATGTCGGCCGGCAACCACGCCCAAGCCGTGGCCCACCACGCCACGCTCCTCGGCGTGCGGTCCACCATCGTGATGCCGATCGGGACGCCGGCCAACAAGATCTCCGCCACCGAGGACAACGGGGCCACGGTCGTGCTGGCCGGCACCAACCTGGACGAGGCCAAGGAGGTCGCGCTGCAGGTCGTGGCCGACGAGGGAGCGACCTTCATCGCCCCCTACGACGACCCCGCCATCGTGGCCGGCCAGGGGACCTGCGCCATCGAGATGATCGAGGACGGCCCGGAGCTCGACGCCATGCTGGTGCCGGTGGGTGGCGGCGGCCTCTTCGCCGGCACGTGCGTGGCGGCTCGGGAGCTGGCGCCCTCGATCGAGCTCGTCGGCGTCCAGTCCGAGCTCCACCCGGCGATGCTCGTCGCCACCGGCCGGCCCGTGGCGGCCCCGGACCCGACGTGGGGCCCGACCATCGCCGAGGGCATCGCGGTGAAGAGCCCCGGGCGGATCACCACCGAGATCATCTCCGCGCTGGCCGACGACCTCGTCACCGTGCCCGAGCGCCTCATCGAGGAGGCCGTGATCTGGTTCCTCGAGATCGAGAAGATGGTGAGCGAGGGCGCCGGCGCCGCCCCGCTCGCCGCCCTCCTCGCCGACCCCGACCGCTTCGCCGGTCGCACCGTCGGCCTCGTGCTGTCCGGCGCCAACATCGACCTGCGCCTCCTGGCGTCCGTGATCATGCGGGGCCTGGCCCGCACCGGCCGCCTGTGCCGGGTGGTCATCGAGGTGCCCGACAGCCCCGGGGCGCTCGGCGAGCTCACGGCCGCCGTCGGCCGGGCGGGCGGCAACATCGTCGACCTCTGGCACCACCGCGAGTTCGGCATCCACTCCGCGCGGGTCACCGAGATCGAGCTGCTCGTCGAGACCCGCGACGGCGAGAGCGCCGAGCAGCTCAAGGCCGCGCTGGCCGAGCAGGGCTACATCGTCGACGACGTGCCCCGCCGAGCAGCGGTGCGCTCGACCGCACCCGACCACCGGGCCGTCGGTCCGTGACCGCAACGACCAGGAGGACCACGTGAACGGTGCAGAGCTGCTGCTGCGAACGGCCGTCGAGCACGGTGTGGACGTCTGCTTCGCCAACCCCGGCACGACCGAGATGGAGATCGTCGGCGCGCTCGACAGCGTGCCCGGCATGCGCGGCGTGCTCGGCCTCTTCGAGGGCGTGGTCACCGGAGCGGCCGACGGCTACGGACGCGTCACCGGACGGCCTGCGCTGACGCTCCTGCACCTGGGGCCGGGGTTCGCCAACGGCATCGCCAACCTCCACAACGCCAGGCGCGCCCACACCCCGGTCGTGAACCTGATCGGCGACCACGCCACCTGGCACCTCGGCGCCGACGCGCCGCTCACCAGCGACATCGACTCGCTGGCCGGGGCGGTGTCGCGCCACGTCGAGCGCATCCCCGGTGCCTCGCACGCCGGCAGCGCCATGCTCGAGGCCATCGCCGCGGCGGTCGGCCCTCCCGCTGGCGTCGCCACGCTGATCGTGCCCCAGGACGCGGCGTGGGGCGCCGCCGACCTGCACGACGTCGGCCTGCCGCCGGAGGTCGAACCGACGGTCGACGTCGCCGCGGTCGGAGCGGCGGCGAGCGAGCTGCGCGGCGGCGACGACGTGGCCATCCTGCTCGGCGGCGTCGTCCGCCGCGCCGAGCTGGAGGCGGCGTGGCGCATCGCGCAGGACACCGGGGCCAAGGTCTGGATCGACACGTTCCCGGCCGTGCTCGAGCAGGGCCGCGGCGTCCCGCGGTTCGACGCCATCCCGTACTTCCCCGAGCAGGCGATCGACGCCCTGGCCGGCGTGCGCACGCTGATCTGCGCCGGCACGAAGTCCCCGGTGGCGTTCTTCGGCTACCAGTCGCTCGGCCGCAGCGACCTGCTCGACCGCGCCTGCGAGGTCATCGAGCTGTGCCCCCCGGGCACCCGCGGGCACCTCGGGCTCGACGCCCTCGTGGAGGCCCTCGACTGCCCGGCCGCCCGGGTCACCGACGCCGCGACCGCCGAGATCCCCACCGGCGACCTCGACATGTTCACCATGGGCCAGCTCGTGGCCGCCCTCCAGCCCGAGGGCGCCATCGTCGTGAACGAGGCGGCGACATCGGGCCTCGGCTGGGCCATCGGCGCCGGCGGGGCGCCGCCGCACGAGTCGTTCTCCCTCACCGGCGGGGCCATCGGGCAGGGCCTGCCGTGTGCGGTCGGCGCCGCCGTCGCCGCTCCCGACCGCAAGGTCATCGCACTCCAGGCCGACGGCTCTGGCCTCTACACGCTCCAGTCGCTGTGGACGATGGCGCGCGAGGGCCTCGACGTCACCGTGGTCGTCTGCGCCAACCGCGCCTACCGGATCCTGCAGATGGAGCTGCACCGCACGGGCAACGACGACCCCGGCCCGCAGGCCCGCTCGCTCACCGACCTCGGCTCGCCCGCACTGGACTGGGTCTCCCTGGCGAAGGGCTTCGGTGTGGAGGGCGTGCAGGCCACCACGGTCGACGAGCTCCGCGCCGGCCTCGAGCGTGGCCTGGCCGCCGAGGGCCCCTACCTGGTCGAAGCCCTCATCTGAGCTGGACGCGCCTGCGTCGCACCCCCTTCCGTTCTGGACGCGCCTGCGTCGCACCCCCTCCCGTTCTGGACGCGCCTGCGTCGCAGCGTGCGACGGCAGCGCGCCCAGTTCCGGAGGGGGCCCACCTCGGCGGGGTCGTAGGGTCCGGCCATGCGCATCGGCATCAACGGCTCGTCGCTCCTCGCCCGGCCCGACATCGGCACCATCACCACCGACATCGTCACGGCGGAGGCCGAGGGCTTCTCGTCCTACTGGCTGGCCCAGACCGGCATGGCTGACGCCCTCGGCGTGCTCGGCGCCGCCGGTCCGGCCACCAACGTGATCGATCTGGGCACGGCCGTCGTGCCGACCTGGCTGCAGCACCCCATGGCCCTGGCCGCCAGCGCGCTCACCGCCCAGGCCAACACCCACGGCCGGCTGGTGCTCGGCATCGGCCTGTCGCACGAGCCCGCCGTCGAGCAGCGCTGGCACATGACGTGGGAGAAGCCGATCCGCCACATGCTCGACTACCTCGAGGTCCTCCTGCCGGCGCTGCACGGCGAGACCGTGCAGCACCGCGGGGAGGTGTGGAGCCTCACGGCCGACGGGCCCATGCCCCGGCCCACCGACACCGCGCCGAAGGTCATGCTCGCCGCCCTCGGCGACCAGATGCTGCGCATCGCCGGGAAGCGCACCGACGGCACGATCCTGTGGTGCGTCGGCCCCCGCACCATCGAGACCCACATCGCCCCGCGCATCAACGAGGCGGCCAGCGACGCCGGCCGGCCGACGCCCTCCATCGTGTGCAGCATCCCGTGCTGGGTCACCGACCAGCCCGGCCCCGCCCGCGAGTTCATCGCCAAGATCCTGGCCGCCTACGCCGAGCTGCCGTCGTACCGGGCCATGCTCGACATCGAGGGGGTGCACGGCCTCGAGGACCTCTCCTTCGTCGGGAGCGAGCAGGAGGTCCGTGACGGCATCGCGTCCGTGGCGGCCGCCGGCGCCACCGACTTCACCGCTGTCGTGATGGGGGCGGACCCCGACGAGATCGCGGCCACCCGGGCGGTGCTCGCAACCGCGTCCGCCGGATGACCGCGGGAGGCGTTCGCCTCGTCGCCACCGACATGGACGGCACGCTCCTGCGGTCCGACGAGACGATCTCGGCGCGGACGCTCGCCGCGATCCGGGATGCCCACGACGCCGGCATCGTCGTGATGGCAGCCACCGGCCGGGGCTGGCGCTCGGCCGTGCCCCTCCTGGCGGTGGCGCCCGAGGTCACCACGGCCGTCTGCTCCAACGGTGCCCTCGTCCGGGACATCGCCGGGGAGGCGAACACGGACGTCTTCGCCTTCCCGGCCGCGACCGCGGCCCGCCTGCTCGAGTGCGTCGTCGCCACGGTCCCCGACGCCGGGCTGGCGTGGGAGATCGTCGACGGCGGCTTCGGGTTCGACGCGGTGTACGCGTCGATGCGCCCCGACGTGGCCGAGCACTACCCGGACCACCTGGGCGAGCGCCCGCCGCTCGACGAGGAGATGCTCAAGCTCCTCGTCCGGCACCCCCAGATGGACGAGGCCGAGCTGCTCGCCGTGCTCGAGCCGGCCGTGCCCCCGGACGTGCTCGCCACCTACTCCGGCATCGACACGGTCGAGATCACCGGCGACGGGGTCCACAAGGCGGCCGCGCTGGCCGTGGTCTGCGGGCGCCTGGGCATCGACCGCACCGAGGTCGTGGCGCTCGGGGACAACCGCAACGACACCGAGATGCTGCGCTGGGCCGGTCGTGGTGTCGCCATGGGGAACGCCGCGCCGGCGGTCGCGGCGGAGGCCGACGAGCAGACCGCGCACCACATGGACGACGGCGTCGCGCTCGTGATCGAGGACGTCCTGGCCGGTATACGTTGACGCGCTCGTGAACCCGATCATCATGGCCGTCGGCCTCGAGCGGCGCTTCGGCGACCTCGTCGCCGTGGACGGCGTCGACCTCGAGATCCAGGCCGGCGAGGTGTTCGGGTTCCTCGGCCCGAACGGTGCCGGCAAGTCCACCACGGTGCGGATGCTCACCACGCTGCTGAAGCCGACAGCCGGCACGGCGGAGATCGCCGGGTTCGACGTCGTGCGACAGGCGGGCGAGGTGCGGCGCCGCATCGGCGTGGCCCTGCAGGACGCCGCCATCGACCCGCTCATGACCGGGTCCGAGCTCGTGCACCTCCAAGCGGTGCTGCACGGGATCCCGACCAAGGTCGCCGAGCAGCGGGGCAAGGAGCTGCTGGAGCGGGTCGGGCTCACCGCGGCCGCCGACCGCCGCGTGGGCACGTACTCCGGCGGCATGCGCCGGCGCCTCGACCTCGCGCTGTCCCTCGTGCACGAGCCCGAGGTCCTGTTCCTCGACGAGCCGACCACCGGGCTCGACCCCATGAGCCGCGTCGCCCTGTGGGAGGAGGTGCGGTTCCTCAACGCCGAGCGAGGCACCACGGTGCTGCTGACGACGCAGTACCTCGAGGAGGCCGACCAGCTCGCGGGTCGCATCGCCATCATCGATCACGGTCGCATCGTGAAGGAGGGCGAACCCCGGGCGTTGAAGGACGAGGTCGGGTCACCGACGTTGATGGTCGAGGTCGAGGGGGACTCCGCCGTCGCCGCCGACGTGCTGGCCACCTTCGGCGACCAGCGCCCGTCGGAGCACCGCGCGCTGGCGATCGGGCTGACCGGCGGCGCGCAGCAGCTCACGTCGGTCGTGCGGGCGCTCGACGAGGCCGGTGTCGTGGTGCAGCACATGGAGCTCAACGCCCCGACGCTCGACGACGTCTTCGCCGAGGCGACGGGTCGACGCCTCGAGGGTGCGGCGGACCGCACGGACGACGGCGCCGACGAGGTGACCCGGGCGTGACCGCCGCGCTGGCACCGAGCCGACCGAGCGTGACCCGCCAGTCGCTGGTGCTGTCGCGGCGCGCCGTGCTGTCGATGGTGCGCCAGCCCCAGGTCGTGTTCCCGTCGCTGTTCTTCCCCCTCTTCTTCGCCGCCCTCAACGCCGCCGCGTTCGACCGCATCACGGCGGCGCAACCCGACTTCGCGGCTCAGTACCCCTCGTTCCTCGACTTCCTCCTGCCGGCGACCGTGCTGCAGGGCGTGCTCTTCGGTTCGACCCAGGCGGGCACCGAGATGGCCAACGACATCGAGATGGGCTTCTTCGACCGGCTGCTCGCCAGCCCCGTGTCCCGCACCTCGATCCTGGTCGGCCGCCTCGCCGGGGGTGCGGTGCTCGGAGCCGCCCAGGGCGTGTTCTTCACGGCCGTGCTGGTGGCGTTCGGTGCCGACGTCAGCGGCGTGGGCCCGGTGCTCGTGCTGGTCCTCTGCTCGGCGCTGCTCGCCGTCGGCATCGGCGGGTTCGGCGTGGTGCTCGGCATCCGCACCGGTTCGTCGGAGGCGGTGCAGGGCGCCTTCCCGCTCATCTTCGTGCTGATGTTCACGTCCTCCGCGTTCTTCCCCCGGGAGCTCATGACCGGGTGGTACCGCACGGTCGCCACCTACAACCCGATCTCGTGGATCCTGGAGGCACTGCGCGACCTGCTGACCCTGGGGTGGTCGACGCGCGACGCGCTCGTGGCGCTCCTGGTGTCCGCCGCGGTCGCCGCCCTCGCGATCCTCGTCGCGCTGCGAGCGCTCCGTCGTCGTCTGGCGCAGGCCGGATGACCGCCGCCACGGCGCCACGGACGGACCTGGGTGGACGCCGCACCGGCGCCGGTTCGGTCGTGCTCGAGCTCCTCGTCCGCAACCTCCGCGGCATCGCCCGCATGCCCTCGGCGTTCATCCCCACGCTGGTGATGCCCGTCTTCTTCGTCGTCACCTTCGCCGGGGCGTTCGGCTTCGCCGGCCGCGCGTTCGGCAACGGCAACGCCCTGTCCTGGTACGCCCCGATGGCCATCATCCAGGGCGCGTCGTTCTCGGGCATGACCATCGGGTTGTCGACGGCGCGCGACTTCGAGACCGGCTTCTTCGACCGCTTCCTGCTGGCGCCGGTGAGCCGGCTCACCCTGCTCGGGGGTGCGCTCGGCGCAGCCGTCATCCGCACCCTGGCCACGACCACCGTGGTGCTGCTCGCGGCGACGATCGGCGGAGTGGCGGTGCCCGGCGGCCTCGCCGGCGTCCTGGTCCTCTACCTGTCCGCCATCGGCATCGGCGTCATCGGTGCGCTGTGGGGCCTCGGCCTCGTCTACCGGGCGCAGAGCACCCGCGTCGGTCCGCTCATCCAGGTCGGCATCTTCCTCGCCATCTTCCTGTCGACCGCCCAGGTGCCCATCGCGGCGATGAGCGGCTGGCTCCCCGACGTCGCCCGGCTCAACCCCATGACCAACGTGCTGCGCCTCGCCCGGGCCGGCTTCGTCCCCGACCGGCTGGACCCGCCGTCGGGGTTCGGCGTCGGCTGGTCCGAGATGTGGCCCGGGCTCGTCTCCCTGGCCGGCGCCACCGCGCTGCTCGGGATCTTCGCCCTGCGGGGCATGCGCCGCCTGACGCCCTGAGCTACAGCGTGCGGGCGGCCTCGGCCACGTCGAGGGCGATGCCGGTCTCGCGCTCGGAGACCTCCCACAGCTCGTCGATGCGGACCTGCAGGTCGTGGCGCCGCAGGATCGGTCGGGAGACGGCGGGCCCGAAGCTGGCGAAGGCCGGCGCGTAGAGCTGGCCGCTGCGGGCCGACGGGTCGGTGGCGGCTCGCAGCTGCATGCGGGCGCCCGACGCCGGCGACATGCCGACGACGCCGGTGGCACGGTCGGAGAGCGGACCGAGGAAGCCGGCCCCGCCTTCGCGGTTGGTGCGGCTCTGGAGGTCGGTGTTCGACAGGCCGGGGTGGGCGAGGAGGCTGGCCAGGTCCACGCCGGCCCGCTCGACCTGGCGGTGCAGGCCGAGGCCGAAGTGGTAGTTGGCCAGCTTGGCCTGGCCGTAGGCGCGCCACGGGTCGTAGCGGCCGATGAGGTGGGGGTTGCCCGGGTCGAGGGGGCCGCCGGTGAAGCGGGCCACGCTGGTCACGGTGACGACCCGCGAGTGCCGACCTCCGGTGGCGGCGCGCAGCAGGGGCGCCAGCAGGCCGGCCGTGAAGGTCCAGTGGCCGAGGTGGTTCACGCCGAGCTGCATCTCGAACCCGTCAGCGGTCCTGCGCTCCGGCATCGCCATCACGCCGGCGTTGTTCACGAGCAGGTCGACCACGGGGTGCGCCTGTGCGATGGCGGCGGCGGCCTGCTGCACGTTCGCCTGGTCGCCGAGGTCGAGCGCGACGAGCTCCAGCGACGCATCCGGCGTCCCCGACCGGATGTCCGCCACGGCGGCGGCGGCCTTGACCTGGTCGCGCACGGCCATCACGACGTGGGCGCCCTTCGCCGCCAGGGCACGGGCCGTCTCGAGCCCCAGCCCCCCGTTCGCGCCGGTGACCACGGCGGTCCGGCCGGTCTGGTCGGGGATGTCGCTGGTGCTCCAGGTGCCACGCATGGCCGGACTGTAGGGAACGCGGTTCAGGGGATCAGACCGGGGGTCACCGCGGTCGGCGCCACGGGGCCCTCGGCCAGGACCGCGACGAAGTGCTCGGTCCGCACGAGACGGGACGTGACCCCGAGGTCGTCGAGCTCGGCCTCGAGCAGCTGCCACCGCTCGTCCGTGCGGGCGTAGAGGAACGCCGGTGTCGGGTCGGCCGCCACGGCGGCGAAGGCGGCGTCGTCGCGCCGGGACAGGAGCGGCGAGGCGACCAGGTCGCCGCCGGCCAGGAAGTCCAGGCGGTACGCGATCCAGTAGTCGGCCCAGGCCATGTCGACGCCCGCCCGCTCGAGGGCGGCCAGGTCGGCGTCGACGTGCTCGGGCCACTCGGCGCCGATCAGGTCGACGGCCGGCACCGTGAGCACGACCGCAGCCAGGACCACGGCCAGCATCCGCACCGGGTGGCGGGCGAGCCAGGCGATGGCGAGCGCGAGGAAGGGCGTGGCGAAGAAGCCGTAGCGGCCCTCGCCCACGTACCCGGCGCCGGGGAACAGGGCGTAGAGGAACGGGAACGACAGGAGCGCGACGGCGAGCAGGAGCGGCGGTCGCCGCAGGATGAGGGCGACCCCGAGGCCGACGTAGACCGCCACGGCGAGCACCGGCACGATCCACGAGCCGTCGATCGGCCAGCGCAGGTTCAGGGCCATGGGCAGCACGTGCCAGAGGAGGCGGCCGAGGCCGGTCAGGTACCCCGTGTCGCTCGCCTGCTCGGGCTGCTCCAGCGATGCCCACCCCTGCTCGACGTTGTGCCAGAGCCACGGCAGGGCACCGAGGACGCCGGCCGGGACGCTCAACGGCGACCAGCGCAGCGGCGCCCGGCGGGCGAGGATCCAGATGCCGGCGGGCACCGCGAAGTACGCCACGGTCGGCGACGTCCAGAACCCGAGGCCGGCGCTGAGGCCCAGGGCGATCCAGTCGAGGGGACGGCCGTCGCGCTCCACGATGCGCTGCGCCGAGAGCAGCAGCACCAGCCCGAGCACGACCGACATCGGGTAGAACCCGCGCTCCTTGGTCGACCACCACACGTAGGCCCCGGGCGCGACCCAGGTGAGGAGCCCGGCGAGCACCGCCACGCGCGCCTCGAGGAACCGCCGCCCGACCAGCCACGTGAGGACCCCGGCGAGCGCCCAGAGGGCGACCGGCACGACCTTGGTGGTTGCGGGCTGGGCGCCGACGAGCGCGACCAGGGCCGTCTCGAGGGTGCCGGCGTAGTGCTGGCCCCAGTAGAACGCGCGCCACTCGCCCTCGAGCATCTGCTGGGCCATGAGGCCGACGACCGCCTCGTCGCTGTCGTAGGAGCCGGCCGGCCCGGTGAGGACGAAGGCGCGCAGCGCCACGCCGGCCAGCGCCAGCGAGAGGAAGGCCGCCGCCCAGAGGTGCCGCCGCACGAGCGCGACGGCCCGCAGGCTCACGCCCCGTGTCGGCGCGTGCGCAGGGCCAGCCACAGCGCGGCCAGGCCCGACAGCATGGCGGCGACCGCCAGCCCCAGCGGCGCAGCGGCACCGGTGGCCGGCAGCGTGCGGGCCGACGGGGCTGCGCTCGTCGCGGTGGTCGGCGCCGTGGTCGTGGCCCGCTCGGTCGTCGGGGTCTGCACCGGGGCGGACCCGGCGCTCGGCCACACGCCCTCGGCGAGGCGGACGACGTGGAAGCCGGAGTGCCCGTCGGAGTACCAGATCTCGTCCCGCTCGGGGACGAACGACGGGCTCGCCATGGCGTAGCTGCCGGCGGTCGGGGAGTCCGGATCGGACGGTGCGTTGTAGTACGCGATCTCGACCGGGTTGGCCGGGTCCACGATGCTGAAGATGCGCAGGCCCGACAGGATCATCGAGCACGCCACGATGGTGGGATCGACGCGGGTCGGCACGTTGCAGTAGTGCCCGGCGTACCCCTGGATCGGGCTGGACGTGCCCGGGTCGGCGGCCTGCCGCTCGAAGCTCTCGGGCTGGTGGACCTCGAGGCGCAGGTTGGACAGCACCTCCGGGCGGGTCTCGTCCGCGATGTCGATGATGCGCCCGGCACCCACAGCGTCCTGGGCGCCGAACTCGTCGATCTCCACCACGTACGGCTCGCCGCCGATGGTGATCGGGATGGCGTTCTGCGGGATGCTCATCGACTCCCACGTGAGCCGGCTGACCTCGCGGATGACCGGGTCGGCCTGGCGCGACTGCACCTCGGAGACGTCGAGGATCACGAGGCCGTCGAGCGACGCGACGTACGCGCGGTTGCCGTCGGCGCTCAGCGACAGCCCGTGGCTGTTGATCCGGTAGCTGGTGATGGGCCGGGGCAGCGTCGGGTCGGTGAGGTCGACCGGCACCAGCGTCTGGGTGGCAGGCGACGCCGACCAGTACGTCATGCCGTCCGGGGTGAAGCCGCTCTCGTGGCCGAGGATGCCGGCGGGGGACGACGACAGGAGCTGGGGCTCGCGGCAGTCCTCGCTGATGTCGTACACGTCGAGGATGCCGACGTTGAAGCCGGGGTTGCCGAGCGTGGCGACGAGCAGGCCGCGCTCCTGGTTGACGAGCAGGGACTCGTGCGGCGAGAGCATCGCCGGCGTGACGAGCGACGCGGTCAGCACGGGGTTCGACGGGTCCGACATGTCGAGCACGTTGGTCCCGGCGCCGCCGTCGAAGAGGTCGGTGCCGAAGAGCAGCGTGGAGTCGTAGTAGGCGCACTCCCGGCCGTCGGCGTCGACGTAGCGCTCGACCTTGAACCCGCCGAGCGTGCCGTCCACCGCCTCGCCGCCGAAGGTGCCGATGCGCTCGGCGTTGCACCAGAACCCGCGGGCGGCCCGGCCGCTCTCGTGGTCCTCGGGGGTCACCCGTCCCTGGATGTCGGTCTCGGGCGCGTCGTCGGGACCGCAGGCGATCTGCGGCGTGGGGGTCAGGGGCGGCTCGGCCAGCGGGGCGGCGGTGGCGGCCGAGACGGCGAGGACGGTCGAGCAGATCGACACCAGACCGAGCACGGCGACGAGGGATCGGTCCTGGCGTCGCATCGGCCAGACGCTACGTGGCATCCGTGCGCCGAGGTGCGCCCGGCGCAGCGGACGGTGCCGGGGTGCCTGCCATCATGCGTGCATGTGGCGCCTGGGTCGATGCGGCCTGGCGGTCCTGGTGGCCGCCTCCCTCGGCGTGGCGTGCGGCGACGACGACGGCGAGGTGGTGGCGGCGCCGGCGGGCACCGCACCCCCGGCGACCGTCCCGGTCGAGGAGGAGCCAGACGGCGGGCTCGGCGTGACCGTCGAGCGGTCCCGGCTCTACGAGCAGCGCCGCTCGCTCGCCGTCACCCTGCGCAACGGAGGCGACGCCACGGTGGTGGTCGACCGGGTCCGCTTCGGCGACGGTCCCTATGCATCCGGACCGGCCGCCGAGCGGACCGTCACGGTGCCTGCCGGTGCCGTGGTGGAGTTCCCCGTCCCCTACGGCGACGCCCGGTGCGACGCCCCGGCCGAGGAGATCGTCGTGCGGCTCCACGTCGACGGCGAGCCCGCCAGCCGGACGGTCCCGGTGTCCGCGCAGATCGCGCGCGCTCGCGAGCGTGAGTGCGACGCCGCTCGGGCCCGCGCCGCGGTGGCGTTGACGTTCGCCGACGACTGGGAGCTGGTCGGACCACGCCGGGCGCGGGGCTCGATCCAGCTCGAACCGAGCGGGGCCGAGGACGTGGCCCTGGTCGACACCACGACCTCGATCGTCTTCTCCACGACGGTCACCGATCCCGATGCCGGTGGCGGGCGAGCGCTGCTGGAGGTCTTCGCCGCCCGCTGCGACACCCACGCCCTCATCGAGTCCAAGAAGACGTTCACCTTCACGGTCTCGCTCGCCATCGACGGCGACGATCCCGTCCCGCTCGACGTGGTCCCGGAGGGCGGCCCGGCGCGCGAGGTCCTCCAGCAGGCGCTGCAGGGCTGCATGGACGGCGAGGGGACGGGGTGACGACGCACGGGACGGACCCGGACGTCACGGTCGACGTCCCGGTGCGCGCCTGCGACGTGGGCGGTTGGACCGACACGTGGTTCGCCGGCCGGGGGCTCGTCTGCAGCCTGGCCGTGGGCCCGGGCGTGACCGTGGCGCTGTCCTCGACGCCCGGGGACGGTGTCGCGACGGTCGACGTCCCCGACCTCGGTGCCTCGTTCTCCGTGGCCGACGCGCCTGCGGAGCACCGCCTGCTCGCCGAGGCGGTGGCCGAGGCAGGCGGCGCGCCGAGCGGGCGCGACGTCCGGCTCACGATCACCGCCGCGGTGCCTCCGGCCACATCGCTGGGGACGAGCGCGTCGGTGTGCGTCGGCGTCATCGCCGCGCTCGACGTGCTGCTCACCGGCGCCATCCGGTCGCCGTCGGAGCTCGCGGCCGCCGCCCACCGCGTGGAGTCCGCGCGCATCGGTCGCCAGAGCGGCGTGCAGGACCAGGTCGCCGCCGCGCACGGCGGCGCCAACCTGGTCCAGGTCACCTACCCCACCACCACCGTGCGCCCGATCGAGCTCGATCCGGCGCTGCGCGCGGCGCTGGACGAGCGGCTGCTCCACGTGGCCTACGGCGGGCGCCACGACTCCTCCGCCGTGCACGAGCAGGTGATCGCGGAGCTGGAGGCGGAGGGTGCCGGTGCGGCCCGGCTCGACCAGCTCCGCGGCCTCGCCGCCGGCGCCCACCGAGCGCTCGTCGGCGCGGACCTCGACGCCTACGGGCGGGCGCTGACCGGGGCGACGGA
This sequence comes from Acidimicrobiaceae bacterium, assembly GCA_036675575.1. Lineage (GTDB taxonomy): Bacteria > Actinomycetota > Acidimicrobiia > Acidimicrobiales > Salinilacustritrichaceae > Salinilacustrithrix. Next base: position 6,076 of record JAKFET010000135.1, on the reverse strand, counting down.
GGCCCAGGCCGGCCTGCACCCCGCCCTCGTGTCGAGCGACGCCCACGCGCTCATCGACCTCGCCCGCTCGGTCGGCGCTGCAGGGTGGAAGGTCAACGGCGCCGGCGGTGCCGGCGGGTCGATCAGCATCTTGTGCCGCTCGGGGGCGGATCGCCTGCGCCTCCAGGACCTGGTCCGCCACGCCGGTCACCTCCCGCTCCCGCTCACCATCAGCGACCGGGGCGCGCACGTCCGCTGAGCCGGCGGCGGCGAGGTCCCGACGTCACGGCACGCCGATACCGTTCCTCCGATGTCCGGATCGCCCGTCCTCGACCAGTTCTCGCCGGCGGTCCGGGCCTGGTTCGAGACGTCGTTCCCGGAGCCGACGCCGCCCCAGGCCAAGGGCTGGCCCACCATCGCCTCGGGTGCCCACACCCTGATCCTGGCGCCCACCGGATCGGGCAAGACGCTGTCCGCCTTCCTCTGGGCCATCGACCGGCTGACGTCGACGCCGCCGCCCGAGGAGCGCACCCACCGCACGCGGGTCGTGTACCTCTCGCCGCTGCGCGCGCTCGCCGTCGACGTCGAGAAGAACCTCCGGGCGCCCATCCAGGGCATCCGCCTCGCAGCGGAGCGCCTCGGCCTGCCCTACCACGAGCCGGTGGTGGGCATGCGCACGGGCGACACGCCGGCCGACGAGCGGCGCAAGCTGGTCCGGAACCCGCCGGACATCCTCATCACCACCCCGGAATCGCTGTACCTGATGCTCACGTCGCAGGCGCGCGAGACGCTGCAGGGGGTCGAGGCGGTCATCGTCGACGAGATCCACGCCGTCGCCAAGACCAAGCGCGGGTCGCACCTCTCGGTGACGATGGAGCGCCTGGTCGAGGTCACCGACCGGCCGGGCGGCCCGCAGCGCATCGGCCTGTCGGCCACCCAGCGGCCGCTCGAGGAGATCGCCGAGTTCCTCGGCGGCCGCGACGACGCCGGCTCGTGGCGCCCCGTCGACATCGTCGATGCCGGTGTCCGCAAGGAGCTCGACATCGAGGTGATCGTCCCCGTCGAGGACATGGGCGACCTCGGCAAGGTCATCGAGGAGCCCATCAGCGGGCCGGCATCGCTCGGTCCGGTGCGGCGCAGCATCTGGCCGTCGATGCACCCCCGGCTGCTCGAGCTGGTGCAGGAGAACCGCTCGACGCTCATCTTCGTGAACGCCCGCCGCCTCGCCGAGCGCCTGGCCACCCGCCTGAACGAGCTGGCCCACGACGGCGAGAACATGGGCAACGAGGCCATGGGCGTGGGCCACGTCGACGATGACAGCGAGGTGCCCGAGCTGGTGAAGGCGCACCACGGCTCGATCTCCCGCGAGCGCCGGCTGCAGATCGAGGACGAGCTCAAGTCGGGGAAGCTCAAGGGCCTGGTCGCCACCTCGTCGCTGGAGCTCGGCATCGACATGGGCGCCGTCGACCTCGTCGTGCAGGTCGAGTCGCCGGGCAGCGTGTCGTCGGGCCTGCAGCGCATCGGCCGCGCCGGCCACCAGGTGGGGGAGCCGAGCCGCGGGAAGCTCTTCCCGAAGCACCGCGCCGACCTGGTCGAGTCGGCGGTGGTCGTGAAGCGGATGCAGGACGGCCTCATCGAGCGCACCCGCTACCCGCGCAACCCCCTCGACGTGCTGTGCCAGCAGATCGTGGCCATGTGCGCGCTCGACGAGTGGCACGTCGACGACCTGGCCCGCGTCCTGCGCCGCAGCGCCAGCTTCTCGACGCTCGGTGACGAGGTCTTCCACGCGTGCCTCGACCTGCTCGCCGGGCGCTACCCCTCCGAGGAGTTCAGCGAGCTGCGGCCGCGCATCGTGTGGGACCGCACCGCGCCGGGCGGCGGAGGCGGCGTCGTGCGCGGCCGGGCCGGCGCCCAGCGGCTCGCCGTCACCAACCCGGGCACGATCCCCGACCGTGGCCTCTTCGGCGTGTTCCTACCCGACGGCACCCGGGTCGGCGAGCTCGACGAGGAGATGGTGTACGAGTCCCGGGCGGGCGAGACGTTCCTGCTGGGCGCGTCCACGTGGCGCATCGAGGAGATCACCTTCGAGCGGGTCATCGTCACGCCCGCCCCCGGCCTCCCGGGCAAGATGCCGTTCTGGCACGGCGAGGGGCCGGGCCGGCCGCTCGAGCTCGGCCAGGGCATCGGCCAGTTCGTGCGGGAGCTGCGCGACCGCACCGTCACCCCCGACCCCATCAAGGTGCTGCGCGAGCAGCACGGCCTCGACGAGCTCGCCGCCCTCAACCTGGTGTCGTACCTGGACGAGCAGGCCGAGGCCACCGGCGTGGTCCCGGACGACCGCACCATCGTCGTCGAGCGCTTCCGCGACGAGATCGGCGACTGGCGGGTGTGCGTGCTGTCGCCCTTCGGCGCCCAGGTGCACGCGCCGTGGGCCATGGCGCTGCAGCAGACGCTGGGCGAGCGCTGGGGTGTCGACGTCGAGATGATCTGGTCCGACGACGGCATCGTGCTGCGCCTGCCGGAGGCGGTCGAGGAGCTGCCCATCGAGGAGCTGGCGATCCCGCCCGACGAGATCCGCGACATCGTGCTCGGCCAGCTGCCCAACACGGCGATGTTCGCCTCCCGCTTCCGGGAGTGCGCGGGCCGGGCCCTGCTCCTGCCCCGGCGCCGGCCCGACCGCCGCCAGCCGCTGTGGCAGCAGCGCCAGCGCGCCGCCGACCTGTTGAAGGTGGCGGCCAAGTACCCGACGTTCCCGATCCTGCTCGAGACCACGCGCGAGTGCGTGAACGACGTGTTCGACCTCCCGGCGCTGGAGGAGGTCCTGCGCGACATCCGGGGCCGCAAGGTGCGGGTCGTGCCCGTCGAGACCGGGCAGGCGTCGCCGATGGCGCAGTCGCTGCTGTTCGGCTGGATCGCCGTCTACATGTACGAGGGCGACACGCCTCTGGCCGAGCGCCGCGCCGCCGCACTCGCGCTCGACCGGGACCTGCTGCGCGAGCTGCTCGGCTCCGAGGAGCTGCGCGAGCTGATCGACGCGGAGGTGCTCGCCGACCTGGAGCTGGAGCTGCAGCGCCTGGTCGAGGGGCGACGGGCCCGCGACGCCGACGAGGTGCACGACCTGCTCCGGCTCCTCGGGCCGCTCACGCTGGAGGAGCTGGACATCCGCTGCGAGGGCGACGCCGCCGCACTCGTCCAGGCGCTGGCCGCCGACCGTCGCGCCTACGTCGCCTCGGTCGCCGGCGAGGACCGCTGGGCCGTCACCGAGGATGCGGGCCGCCTGCGCGACGCGCTCGGCGTGGCCGTGCCCGTGGGCCTGCCGGCCGCCTTCACCGACCCGGTGGACGACCCGATGGCGGACCTGGTCGCCCGCTACGCCCGCACGCACGCGCCGTTCACGGTCGCGTCGCTCGCCGCCCGCTACGGCGTCAGCGTCGAGCGGGTCCTCCCCGCCCTCGAGCGGCTGGAGGGCGAGGGTCGCGTGCTGCGCGGCGAGTTCCGCCCCGACGGGCACGACCGCGAGTGGACCGACCCGGACGTGCTGCGCACCCTGCGCCGCCGGTCCCTCGCCGCCCTGCGCAAGGAGGTCGAGCCGGTCGAGTCCGACGCCCTCGGCCGCTTCCTGCCCGCCTGGCACGACATCGGGCGCGAGCGCCGAGGGGTGGACGCCCTCATCGACATCGTCGCCCAGCTGCAGGGCGCCCCCATCCCCGCATCGGTCCTGGAGTCCGACGTCCTGCCCGCCCGGATGCCCGGGTACGACGCCTCCCAGCTCGACCAGCTCTGCGCCGCCGGCGAGGTCGTGTGGGTGGGCAGCGGGAGCCTCGGCGCGAAGGACGGTCGCGTCCGCCTGCTCTTCCGCGACCACGCCGCACTGCTCGTGCCCACGCTCGATCCGGCCCCGGACGGCGAGGCACACCGGGCGATCCTCGACCACCTCGGCCAGCGGGGCGCCAGCTTCTGGACCGACATCGTCGCGGCGTGCCAGCAGGCCGGCTCGCCGTACGACGAGGCGACCGTGCTCGCCGCCCTGTGGGACCTGGTGTGGGCCGGCTACGTCACCAACGACGGCCTCGGCCCGCTTCGCTCGTTCCTCGGCAGCGCACCCCGCCGCAACGGCAAGGGCAAGGGTCCGGCCCGTCCTCGCCCCGGGCGCCTCGCCCGCCTCGGGCCTGCCGCCGGCGCCGGCCGCTGGTCGCTCGTCGCGCCCCTCCTCGCGCCGACCCCGACACCCACCGAGGCCGCCCACGCCAAGGCCCGCCAGCTGCTCGAGCGCTACGGCGTGCTGACGCGCGAGGCCGCGCTCGGCGAGGGCAGCGAGGGCGGCTTCGCCGGCGTGTACCCGGTGCTGAAGGCGCTGGAGGAGCGGGGCGAGATCCGCCGCGGCTACTTCGTCGCCGGCCTCGGCGCCGCGCAGTTCGCCATGGCCGGCGCCGTCGACCGCCTGCGCGCCGCGCGCTCGGTCGATCGCGACGAGACCGGCCAGGGCATGGTGCTCGCCGCCACCGACCCGGCGCAGCCCTACGGGGCGGCGCTGCCCTGGCCGGAGTCCGCCGGTCGCCCGGCCCGCCAGGCCGGCGCCCACGTCGTCCTGGTCGACGGCGAGCTGGTGGCCTACCTCGAGCGGGGCGGGCACTCGATGGCCACGTTCGCCAAGACGGCCGAGCACCCCGAGTGGGCCGAGCTGCTCAAGGGCCTCGTCCGGCGCGGCCGGTACCGGAGCCTCGAGATCCGCAAGGTCGACGGCGAGCCGGTGCGCGAGTCCCCGGTGCGCGGGGTGCTGGAGGCCGCCGGCTACAAGGACGGCTACAAGGGCCTCGTCTTCCGCAGCGAGTCGCCGGCCCGGGCCCGCCCCTCCTGAACTGGCAGCGCTCCTGTCGCACGCGGCCGTCCCGAACTGGCAGCGCTCCCGTCGCATGGGGACTGGCGACGGGCGCCCCGCTGCGACACCGGAGCTGCCAGTTCGGGAGGGGAGGATCAGTCGCGGAGGGTGCCGGCGGCCTCGATGCCGCCCTGCACCACCACCGAGAGGGCCTCGATGAGCTCGTCCTTGGACAGCTCGCGGTGCGACGTCCACGACTCGACGGCGGCGAAGCCGAAGCCGAAGAGGCCATCGGTGAGGGCACGCAGGCGCACCGGGTCCAGGCCGGGCAGCAGGAGGCCGACGAGGACCGAGAGCCGCTCCTGGATCACGCGGACGAGGCCGTTGTCGAGCAGGCCGCGGTCGCCCGTCCGGATGGCGCGCACGATGAAGGAGTACAGCTCGGGCTCGGTGTCGATGAGCTCGACCAGCGCGCTGACCGTGGCCCGCACGACCGTCGGGATCGCCACGGGCAGGCCGGCGAGGTCGGCGGCGGCCCGGGCCTCGAGGCGGTGGGCGAGGGTGACGGCGATGGCGTCGGCCACCCCGCGCTTGTCGCCGAACTCGCTGTAGAGCACGGGCTTGCTGACCCCGGCCCCGCGGGCGAGGTCGTCCATCGACAGGTCGGGGCCGCGCTCGCGCACGGCCTGCATGGCGGACTCGACCAGGCGGTCGCGCTGCTCGGCCCGCTCCGCCGGCGTGCGACGGGGACGACCGCGCCGGCGCCCTGTCATCGACCGGTTCCCTTCACGCGCATCGACCAAGGTTGGTCGATCCGCGTGAAGGGAACGGAGTCGCAGGGCGTCAGGCGGCGATGCCGGCCTCGTAGCGGGCACGCCACTCGTCGAGCAGCTCGACCGTGTCGTGGTCGTCGGGGTGGAACCCCTTGCGGTTGTAGTCGAGCAGCCGGGTGATCACCTGGCGCTGGAAGAAGGGGTGGGTGCGCAGGCCGAGCAGGCTCTTCGGCAGCCGGCGCCACGCCTTCGGGTCCTTGGCGACCGAGAGGGTGACGGCGCCGGTCATCACGGCGAGGAACCCGACGTGGACGGCGAGCATCGTGCCGACCCGCTCCAGGTAGCGGCCGCTGACCTCCTCGTACACGTCGAAGGCCACCGACTTGTGCTCGGTCTCCTCGAGGGCGTGCCACGTGAACAGGGCCCGGGCTTCGTCGGTGGCGAACTCGGCTCGGGCGGCGTCGTCGCGCAGCAGTGCCTCGGCGAGGGTGGCCGTGTAGTGCTC
>JAKFET010000275.1:0-26639 GCA_036675575.1 Acidimicrobiaceae bacterium | reverse complement strand
GGTGGGAGGAGAAGCCCAACTCCGACGCCGCCCTCAAAGCCTTCCTCACCAACCGCGTCGGCGACGTCGGCCTGCTGGTCGGCATGATCATCCTCTTCTTCGCCGCCGGGCAGACCTTCGACATCATCGAGATCAACACCCTCGCCAACGCCGGCGACATCACCCACACCGCATTGCTCGTGTCGAGCCTGTGCCTGCTGGCCGCCGTGATGTCCAAGTCGGGCCAGTTCATCCTCCACACCTGGCTGCCCGACGCCATGGCCGGCCCGACGCCCGTCTCGGCGCTGATCCATGCCGCCACCATGGTCGTGGCCGGCGTGTTCATGGTCGCCCGCATGTACGGCGTCTTCTGGAACGGCCTCGTCATCGGCGGCTCGAGCGTCAACGCCCTGGCTGTCGTCGGCGGCCTCACCGTCCTCGGCGGCGCCGGCCTGGCCTTCGTCCAGTCCGACATCAAGAAGGTCCTGGCGTACTCGACGGTCTCCCAGCTCGGCTACATGGTCATGGCGCTTGGCGTCGGGGCCTGGACCGCGGCGCTGTTCCACCTCTTCACCCACGCCTTCTTCAAGGCCGGGCTGTTCCTCGGCTCGGGCTCGGTGGCCCACGCCGTGCACAGCTTCGACATGAAGAAGGACATGGGCGGCATGAAGCAGTTCATGCCGAAGACGTTCTGGACCTTCCTGGTCTGCACGGCCGCCCTGATCGGCATCTTCCCCTTCGCCGGCTTCTGGTCGAAGGACGAGATCCTCGCCGGCGCCGGCCAGCTCGGCGGCGACGGCTCCTACACCGCCTTCCTCGTGGTCGGCTCCCTCGGCGCCCTGATGACCGCGGCGTACATGACGCGGTGCATCTACCTCACCTTCTTCGGCGAGTTCCGCGGCGGCCACCACGGCGAGGTCAGCCACGGCACCGAGGACCACCCGGTCGAGGAGGACCACGTCGCCGTCGACTCCGGCCACGGCGACGACCTCGAGGCGGCCCACGATCCCCACGCCGACGACCACGGCGACCCGCACGAGTCCGGTCCCCGCATCCTCGTGCCGCTCTACATCCTGGCCACGCTGGCCGTGCTCGCCGGCTTCGCCAACATCCCCCACTCGGGCGCCCTGTCCTGGGTGCCCGACGGCATCGCCCTGCAGTTCGAGCATCTCTTCGAGCCCCGTGGCGCGTACTTCCCGACCGCCGGCGCCGTCGAGGGCGTGCTGTCGCACCCCGAGTTCGACATCGTCATCGCCCTCAGCTCCACGCTGCTCGGGCTGCTCGGCATCGGCCTGGCCTACGCCTGGTACTTCAAGGGCCTCGGCCCCCACGGCATCACCACGCGCAGCCGCGTGGCGCGCGCCGGCCACACGTTCCTCGTGAACAAGTACTACCTCGACCACCTGTACACCGGCGTCATCGCCGGCGGCGTCAAGGGCCCGATCGCCCGTGGCGCCAACTGGTTCAACAAGCACTTCCTCGACGGCATCGTCGACGGCGTCGGCAAGAGCGCCGTCGTCGGCGGCCGCTTCGTCTACGAGACGATCGACCAGAAGGTCGTCGACGGCGCCGTCAACGGCTCCGGCTACGCCGCCGAGGGTGGCGGCCAGGTCTTCCGGACCATGCAGACCGGCAAGGTCCAGCAGTACGGGGCGATCCTGTTCGCCGCCACCGTGGTCCTCGCCGGCGTCTTCATCGTCGTCATCTAGCCCTCCTTCCAGCCCCGCAGAGACCAGAGAGACGTACCGACATGGATTTCATCCAGGACTGGGGACTCACCGCGATGGTGTTCGCGCCGCTCGCCGGCGTCGCCATCATGATGCTGTTCCCGAAGGACGCCGACGGCACGCACAAGGTGCTGGCCCTGCTGACCTCGCTGGTCACGGCCGCGATCGGCATCGCGGTGCTGGCGGACTTCGACTACGACAACACCGGGTCGCTGCAGTTCCTGCGTGACACCGAGTGGATCCCCGTCATCAACTCCCGCTACATCGTGGGCATCGACGGCATCTCGGTGCCGCTGATCGCGCTGACGCTGCTGATCGTCCCGCTGGTGATCGCCTACTCGTGGAACCACTTCCCCGAGCCGCACAACCCCAAGGCGTTCCTCGCCCTGATCCTCGTGCTCCACACCGGCATGCTCGGCACCTTCGTGGCCCAGGACCTGATCCTGTTCTTCGTCTTCTTCGAGGTCGTGCTGCTCCCGATGTACTTCATGATCGGCGTGTGGGGCGGCCCGGAGCGGCAGTACGCATCGATCAAGTTCTTCCTCTACACGCTGTTCGGCTCGGCGCTCATGCTCCTGAGCTTCCTCGCCCTGTTCTTCCTCACGGGCGGCGAGACGTTCTCCATCGTCGAGCTGGCCGAGCGGGTCCAGGGCATGGACATCGCCCGCACCACCCAGCTGATCGTGTTCGGCGGCATGTTCATGGGCTTCGCCATCAAGGTGCCCATGTTCCCGTTCCACACGTGGCTGCCCGACGCCCACACCCAGGCGCCCACGCAGGGCTCGGTGATCCTGGCCGCCGTGCTGCTGAAGCTCGGCACCTACGGCTTCATCCGCGTCGCCCTGCCGATCCTGCCCGAAGCGGCCCACGCCTGGGCCCCGTGGATCGGTGGCCTCGCGGTCATCGGCATCATCTACGGCGCGCTGGGCTGCCTGGCCCAGACCGACATGAAGCGGCTGATCGCGTTCTCCTCGGTCGCCCACATGGGCTACACGATGCTCGGCATCTCGACCCTCACCGACTTCGGCCTCAACGCCGCCATCTTCGGCATGGTCGCCCACGGCCTCATCACCGGCATGCTCTTCTTCATCGCCGGTTCGGTGAAGGAGCGCTACCACACCCTCGAGATCAAGCGGCTCGGCGGGCTGCTCGTGTCTGCCCCCCGCCTCGGCTGGATCCTGGGCTTCTGCACCATGGCCAGCCTCGGCCTGCCCGGCCTGGCCGGCTTCTGGGGCGAGTTCCCCGCCATCCTCGCCGCCTACCAGCCCGCCGACGGCCTCCCCGTGGAGCTGTTCCGTGGCTACATGGTCGTGGCCGCCGTCGGCACCGTGCTCGCCGCCGGCTACCTGCTCTGGCTCTACCAGCGCACCGCCTTCGGCGTGCCGTCGGAGGAGTTCGTCGACGACCCGCACATCCACGACGTGGAGGGCCCGGAGTGGATCGCCTGGACCCCGCTGCTCGCCCTCATCCTCGTGCTCGGCGTCTACCCGAACCTGCTCTTCAAGGTCTCCGACGCATCCATCGTGAACGTGGCCAGCCAGATCGCCGCGGCGACCGGGAACTGATCCGGTGCTCGCCGTCCTCGCCCAGATCAGCGACTTCGTCGCACCCGAGCTCGACTACCACGCGTTCGGTCCCGAGCTCGCGCTGGTCGGCGCGCTCGTGGCGGTGCTCGTCGTCGACCTGATCAAGCCGGACGGGAACAACCCGTTCCTGGCCTCCATCGCCGGCCTCGGCGTGCTCGGCGCCATGATCCCGGTGATCACCCTCGCCACCGACGGAGCCGACCGGTTCCTGTTCGACGGCGCCTACGTGGTCGACAACTTCTCGCTGGTGCTCAAGGCACTGTTCCTCGTCTCGGGCTACGTGGTCGTCCTGATGTCCACCAACTACATCGCGGAGGGCGACTACGCGGAGGGGGAGTACTACTTCCTCCTGCTGTCGTCGCTGCTGGGCATGACCCTGATGGCGAGCGCCCGCGACCTCATCACCGTGTTCATCGCCCTCGAGCTGCTCTCGATTCCGGCGTACATGCTCGCCGGCTGGCGCAAGCGCGACCTGATCGGCAACGAGGCCGGCGTCAAGTACTACCTCATGGGCGTGTTCGCCTCGGCCGTGCTGCTCTACGGCATGTCGCTGCTGTTCGGGATCGCGGGCGACACCCGCCTCACCGAGATCGGTCAGGCCATCGCCGGCGGTGCGGGTGAGACCGCCCTCGTCACCCTGGCCATCGTGTTCGTGGTCATCGGCTTCGCCTTCAAGGTCTCCGCCGTGCCGTTCCACACGTGGGCACCCGACGTCTACCAGGGCGCCCCGACCCCGATCACCGCCTTCCTGGCCGTCGCCTCGAAGGCGGCCGGCTTCGTCGCCCTCCTGCAGGTCATCTACCTGGCCTTCCCCGGCCGGGACGACGTGATCCAGCCGCTCATGTGGGTGCTGGCTGCAGCGACGATGACCATCGGCAACCTGATCGCCCTGCGCCAGACCAACGTGGTCCGGCTGCTGGCGTACTCCGGCGTCGCCCAGGCCGGGTTCATCCTCGCGCCGCTGGCGGTCGACTCCGACCTGTCGCTGCAGGCCGTCGTGACCTACCTCGTGATCTACGCCGCCATGAACCTCGGTGCCTTCGCCGCCGTCATCGGCATCGCCCGCAAGACCCGGTCGGCCGAGATCACCTCGTTCGGTGGCCTGTTCGAGTACGCCCCCGGCCTGACCGTGATCCTGTCGGTGTTCCTGTTCAGCCTCGCCGGCATCCCGCCCCTCGGCGGCTGGCTGGCCAAGTTCGTGGTCTTCCGGGCCCTGGCCGACGCCAACACCGTCTCCGGCTACGTGATGGGTGCCATCGTCGCCGTCAACTCGGTGATCGCGCTCTACTACTACGCCAACGTCGCCCGCGAGATGTGGATGAAGCCGGTGCCCGACGGCGACCGCAGCCCGGTGGTCGTGCCGTTCTCCATCGGCGCTGCGCTGGCGCTCACCACGGTCGCCACCGTGGCCTTCGGCGTGTCGAACCTGGCCACCCGCCTCGGCGACCAGGCCACGTTCCTCCTGGCGCTCTGAGCCCAGCCACCGAGACGGTCGAGCGCTTCGTCGAGCGCGCCCTCTACGGGCCCGACGGCTTCTACGAGTCCGGCGGCCGGGCCGGGCGGCGCGGCGCGTCGTTCGTGACCAGCCCCGAGGTCGGCCCGCTCTTCGCCGCCGTCCTGGCCCGCGCCCTCGACACGTGGTGGGACGACGCGGGGCGGCCCGACCAGTGGGTGGTGGTCGACGCCGGAGCCGGTCCCGGCACGCTCGCCCGTGCGGTCCTCGCCGCGGGACCGGCCTGCGCCGAGGCGCTGCAGATCGTCTGCGTCGAGCGCACCGCCGCCCAGCGGGCCCTGCACCCCGACGCGGTCACATCGGCCGCCGCGCTCCCCGACGCGGCAGACGTGATCGTGGCCAACGAGCTGCTCGACAACCTGGCCTTCGGCCTGCTCGAAGCCACGCCCGACGGCTGGGTGCCGGTCACGGTCGGCGAGCACGGCACGACGGCGCCGGACACCGGCGGGACCAGGGTCCCGGTCGCCGCAGCGGCGTCGGCCTGGATCGGCGACGCCCGCCGCCGGCTCCGAGCCCACGGCCGCCTCGTCTGCTTCGACTACGCGGACACCACCGCCGCCCTCGCCGCCAGGCCCTGGACCGACTGGGTCCGTGCCTTCGCCGGCCACGAGCGGGTCGACGACCCCTTCGCGCGGCCCGGCACCCGCGACGTCACGGTCGTCGTGCCCTGGGACCAGCTGCCGCCGCCGGCGCAGGCCACCGACCAGGCCAGCTGGCTGCGCCGGCACGGCATCGAGGCGCTGGTGGCCGAAGGCGTCGCCCACTGGGAGGCCCACGCGGCCGCGCCCGACCTGCTCGCCATGCGCATGCGCAGCCGGGTCAACGAGTCCGAGGCGCTGCTGGATCCCGCCGGCCTCGGCGGGTTCTGGGTGGGGGAGTGGCTCGCCTGACCCAGGCGACTCAGTCGTCGATGGGGTCGGAGATCCGCAGTCGGTTGCCGTCGGGATCCTCGACCTTGAGCTCCCGGCCCCACGGCACCTCGGTGAGCGGCACACCGAGCCGGGCGCTCAGCTGGTCGAGCTGGCTGTGGCGGATGTAGACGAGCGTCCCCCGCACGGCATCCCCGTCGTGCTCCGAGAGGTAGATGTGGCCCCGCCCGCGGACGATCGAGGCGAAGGCCGGCAGGTCCGGCTCGAAGCGGTGCTCCCACTCCTTGTGGAACCCGAGCTGTGCGTACCAGGCGATGGCACGGTCGACGGACTCGACCCGCAGGATCGGGATGACCTCTTGCGACACGGGCGAGACGCTAACGCCTGCGGTCGACCCCGGCAGCGGCGCCGGGCGCCTACGGTGACGAGATGCGCACCGCCGTCACCGAACGCCTCGGGATCGAGTTCCCGATCCTCGCCTTCAGCCACTGCCGCGACGTCGTCGCTGCCGTCACCAACGCCGGCGGCATGGGCGTGCTGGGCGCCGTGGCCCACAGCCCCAAGCAGCTCGAGATCGATCTCGACTGGATCGCGGACGAGACGAAGGGCAAGCCCTTCGGCGTCGACCTGCTGATCCCCCAGAAGTACGTCGGCGCCGATGACGGTGGCCTCGACGCCGGCAGCCTCAAGGACCTCATCCCGGCCGAGCACCGCGAGTGGCTCGACGGCCTCCTCGCCCAGAACGGCATCCCGCCGCTGCCGACGGAGGAGGGCCAGCCGTCACGCGACCAGTACGGCGGCATGCGCGTCGACCCCAAGTCGATGGCCCCGCTCGTCGACGTCGCCTTCGCCAAGGGCATCTCGCTCATGGCATCGGCCCTCGGACCGCCCCCGCCGTGGCTGATCGAGCGGGCCAAGGCGGAGGGCGAGGTGCCCGTGGCTGCGCTGGCCGGCTCCCTCGAGCACGCCATCCGCCACGACCAGGCCGGCGCCGACCTGATCATCGCCCAGGGCACCGAGGCCGGTGGCCACACCGGTGAGGTCGCCACGATGGTCCTGGTCCCCGAGGTCGTGGACGCCGTGCAGGCGCCGGTCCTCGCGGCCGGCGGCATCGGACGCGGCCGCCAGGTCGCCGCGTCGCTCGCCCTCGGCGCCGAGGGCGTGTGGTGCGGCTCTGTGTGGCTCACGACGCACGAGGCCGAGACCTCCGACGTGATCCGCCAGAAGTTCATCGAGGCTCCCTCGTCGGGCACCGTGCGATCCCGCTCGCTCACGGGCAAGCCGGCCCGCATGATCCGCACCGACTGGACCGACGCGTGGGAGTCCACCGAGTCCCCCGGCACCCTGGGCATGCCGCTGCAGTCGTTCCTGGTCGCGGAGGCCCAGCGCCGCATCGCTCGGGTCGCCGCCAAGGACGAGGGCGCCCGTCGCCTGTCCACGTACTTCGTGGGCCAGATCGTCGGCTCGATGAACTCCGTGCAGCCCGCCGCCCGGGTCGTGCTGGACATGGTCGAGGAGTTCATCGACGCCGTGGAGCGCCTCGACGGTCTGCTGCAGGACTGATCGGGGCACAGAGGGGCGATGCCGAGCCAGCTGCTGCGCACCGAACAGGTCACCATCGGCGGCGTGCCGACCCGCTCCGTCCGGGTCGACGGCGAGCCCGGGAGGGTCCGCTACCTCTTCCTCCACGGGTTCTCCGACAGCGCCGACTGCTGGCAGCGGGTGCAGAAGCGCCTCGCGGCCGCCGGCCACGGCTCCCTCGCCGTCGACCAGCCCTCGCACGGCTTCGCCGACCCCCTCGACCCCGACCTCCCGGTGATCGAGCAGTTCCTCTCCTTCGCTGCTGCCGCCGCCCGCTGCACCGACGACGGGCGGCCCGTGATCGTCGTGGGCAACTCCCTCGGCGGGGCCCACGCCCTGCTGCTCGCCCAGCACCACCCCGAGCTGGTCCACGGCGTGGCCGCCATCTCGCCCGCCGCCTTCGACCACCCGGGCTGGTTCCGCATCCTCGACTCCCAGCGGTTCCACGCCCAGCCGGACGGCCTCGTCCCGTCAGTGCTCGGCAGGGCCCTCGCCGGCCCGGCCATGCGCGCCGTCGGCTTCGGCATGCCCCACCGCGTCCCGGGCGGCTTCGTGCGCACGTGGTCCCGCCACTTGAGCGAGCCGTCCCGCCGACGCGCCCTGCACGAGCTCGCCTCCCGGGTGCCGGCCGAGTACTTCCACGCCGACCCGGTCGACCTCTGCGCCATCACCGTCCCCGTCCTGGCGCTCTGGGGCACCCGGGATCGGCTCACCCTCATCAGCAGCCGGACCCGCTTCGAGCAGGACTGCGCCGACCTCGAGTTCGTGGCCCTGGCCGGTGTCGGCCACATGGCCCAGGTCGAGGTCCCCGGCCGCACCACCAAGCACCTCCTGGCCTTCGCCGAGCGCGTCGCCGGCACCGCGCCCGCGACCGCCGCACCCGACCGGGAGCTCCGAGCCACCGCCTGAGCAGACCGGCGTCTGGCTCCGGCCGGACCGCGTCTGGTGGACTGGCGACCTCCGTTGCCAGATCGCCCAGGGGGAAGTCGATGTCCGTCACCACCACCGCGCCCGGCGCGCTCGGCGCCGAAGAGGCGGCCGAGTTCCGCCGGCGCTGCATCGCCTTCCTCGAGGAGCACGCCACCGGCATCCACCTCGGTGGTGACCCGGACCCCCGTGCCGAGAAGCGCCTCCGGGCCGCGCAGGCCTTCCAGCAGGCCCTCGCCGCTGCGGGCCTGGCCGGGTTGACGTACCCGGAGGAGTACGGCGGCGCCGGTCTCACCAAGGAGCACGACAAGATCTGGCGCGAGTGCTACGCCCAGTACCCCTTCATGACCAGCGAGCTGACCATCAGCCACGGCATGTGCCTGCCGATGCTGGCCGAGTACGGCACCCACGAGCAGAAGGCCGCCTTCCTGGCCGACAACATCGCGGCCCGCACCGTGTGGTGCCAGATGTTCTCCGAGCCGGGCGCCGGCTCCGACGTCGCCAGCCTGCAGAGCCGCGCCGTGCTCGACGGCGAGGAGTGGGTCCTGAACGGCCAGAAGGTGTGGACCACGCTGGCCCACCTGTGCGACCACGGCATCGTCATCGCCCGCACCGACCCGGACCAGCCCAAGCATGCGGGCATCTCGATGTTCATCGTGGACATGCGCAGCCCCGGCATCGAGATCCGCCCGATCCACCAGGTCGACGGCGGGCTCCACTTCAACGAGATCTTCTTCACCGACGTGCGCATCCCCGCCGGCAACCTCGTGGGCGACCTCAACAACGGCTGGCGCCTGGCCACGGCGATGCTCATGTACGAGCGGGTCGCCATCGGCGGCGGTGGCACCGACGGCGTGACCCATGCCAACGCCGACGCCCTGATCGTCGAGGCCGAGAAGCGGGGCATCCTCGGCGACCCGGTCCTGCGGGACGACCTGATGGACCTCTACATCCAGGAGTCCGTCAAGTCCATGAACAGCCTGCGCACGCGGGCCGAGCTGAAGGCGGGCAAGACGCCCGGCCCGGCCGGCTCGCTCGGCAAGCTGCAGGGCACGCTCATCAGCTACCTGACCCGGGACCTGTCCATGCGGGTGGTCGGCGCCGACAGCATCGCCTGGTCCGACGACGGCGGCCACCGGTGGGCGCAGCAGGCCATCCGCTCGATGGGCAGCGGCATCGCCGGCGGCACCAACGAGATCCAGAAGAACATCATCGGCGACCGGGTGCTCGGCCTGCCCCGCGAGCCGAGCGTCGACACCGCGGTCCCGTTCAAGGAGCTGCGGGTCGGCACCCAGCGGAGCTGATCAGTCCATCCCGGCGTGGCGACGGAACTCCTCCGTCGTGTTGGTGTGGGGGAACGGCTCGTCCGGCACGGGAAGCCCGAGCGCCTCGCAGATCGGCTCCCACCCGTCGCCGGTGCGCCAGACGAGCAACCGGTCCGGCGGGGCGCTCGCCCGCACGTCGGCGTTCCATGCGTCGACCGCAGCGATCGCTGCGTCGCGATCGAGGAAGTCGGGCGTGAAGCGGTCCTCGAACATCGTCACCGCCATGTCCCACCAGGCGTTCGTGCCCGGCGGGTCCCACTGGTCGCGCGGCTTCTTGAACCCCTCCAGGATCGTGCGGTCGGCGGAGCGGAACCACTCGTCGGCCGGGCGCTCCGAGTGCAGCACCAGCGCGTCCGGGTAGGCGGCGGCGAGCTCCTTCCAGCATGCGGCCGAGGGCCAGTCGACCGTGGCGGCGTAGCCGTCGAGCAGGTCGTGCCAGTCGACGTCGTCGCCGCGCATCGCCGCGGTCCACCGGGCGGGGTCCTCCGGACGGCCGAAGCACTCCATCATGTGGTAGCAGGGCTCCCCGAGCAGCAGCTCGAGCGCCTCCTTCAACGACTTCGTCCCCGTGCGGCCGAGGCCGCTTCCCACCACTCGCAGCGCCATGGCGGACAGTGTGGCCTAGAGCGACGGTGCCTGGTTGGCGAAGGCGAGCTCGCGGTCCTGCTCGCGCTGGTCGTCGTCGAGGGGACGGCTGCCGCGCAGCTCGTAGGTGCCGCGGTACTCGGGCAGCACCTCGCCGTGCTCGTCCACCATCCAGCGCATCGCCATGCGGCGCGGCACCCGCACGACGTCGACGTCGACGTAGGTGCCGAAGACGTGGTCCCAGAACGGCGTGGTCACGCCGTGGTTCTTCAGCGGGGCGTGGAAGTGGTGGATGAAGTGGTGCTTGCGGACCATGTGCTCGTAGCGGTTCGCGTAGGGCCGGCGGTGGGCCCGCCAGTGCACGAGGTCGTAGAAGCCGTACGCCACCAGGTAGCCGATGCCGACGCCCCAGCCCACGTCGGGAACCCCGGCGAGCCTCCCCAGGAGGGGGATGAGGCCGAGGGACACGAGCAGGACGCCGGCCCAGGACAGGTACCAGCTCTCGAGCACGGTGTCCTCCGAGCCGTGGTGGCGGAGGTGCTCGCGGGACCCGTAGTTCTTCCCCTTGGCCTCGTGGAAGGCGAAGCGGTGCAGGACGTACTCCATGAAGCTCCACAGCACGATGCCGACGGGCAGGCCGAGGACGAGCAGGAGGGGGGAGTCGGGGGAGGGCATCAGCGATCGGGACCTTCGGGGATGGGGCGGGCGAGGGGGGAGGTGGCCTCGAGGCCGTCGACGACCTCGTGGGCGGCGGCGAGCGGGCCGGGGGCCGCGCCCCAGCCGAGCAGGAGGGCGTCGAGCACGTGGCGGCCGGTGCCGGTCGGGTCGAGGAGGTCCTCGTCCCAGCGCTGCACCACCCGCAGCTGCACGCAGCCGGTGAGCGCCGCCGCGAGGGCGATGGTGCGCCGGTCCGCGGCATCGGAGCCGTCGAGGGCCCCCTCGGCGGCGGCCGCGGTGAGCCGGGCTTCGGCCAGGCCCAGCAGGCGCATGGCGGCGGGCACCACGCGCCCCGCCTCCTCGGCGGGCACGGACTCGGTCACGTCGGAGAGCAGCAGCAGGAGCAGCTGCATCTCCTCGGGGTAGGTGCGGTCGGCGGTGAGCCAGAAGCGCCCGAAGGCCACCACCGGGGCGAGCCGTGCCGCGTGGTCGTCGACGCCCGGGAGCGCTCGGTCGACGTCGGCGCCGAGGAGGGCGGCGGAGGTGGCCAGCCGCTCGATGGCCTCGCGCTGCACCTCGGCGACGAGGGCGCCCTTCGAGGGGAAGTAGGTGTAGACGCTGCCCACGGCCGCGCCGACCTCGGTCGCGAGCCGCTGCATGGTGAGGGCGTCGAGCCCCTCGGCGAACACGAGCCGCAGCGCAGCACGCAGGTACGAGCGGTGCCGGTCGAGGCGGTTCCGCTCGCGGGCGCCCACGGGTGGACCGGTCTGCACGTCGACGTCGGGTGCCGGGACGGCCTGGAGCTGAACCACGTTCAGAGTCTGAACCACGTTCAGGTTTCTGTCAACCCGGTCCCGGACGCCGCAGACGGGGATACCGTCTCCCGCCGTGGACTTCGATGACGTGATCCGCATCGGGTCGGAGCTGCCCGAGGTGGAGGTGTCGACGTCGTACGGCACGCCCGCCCTCAAGGTCCGGGGCAAGGCGTTCTGCCGGCTGTGGGGCGACGACGAGCGGGCGCGGCGGGGACCGGACGTGGACGGAGAGGTCCTCGTCGTCTTCGTCGACGTGGCCGAGAAGCGGGCCTGGATCGAGACCTCGGACGGGGTGCTGTTCGACCAGGCGCACTACCACGGCCACGGCGCCATGCTCGTGCGCCTCGGGGCCGTGGACGACGACCTGCTGGCCGACGTCCTCGAGCAGAGCTACCGGCTCAAGGCCCCCCGGACCCTGCTGCGCCGCCTCGACGAGATGGCGTGATCAGATCGTGGTCTTCCACGCGTTGAAGTAGGTGATCTCGCTCGCCGGCCGGCGCGTGGCGGGGGTGAACGTCGAGCCGGTGTAGAAGCCGACGGGCAGCAGGGCGACCTGGGTCACGCTCTCGGGGATCCCGAGCATCTCCGCCACCTCCTGCTCGTGGAACAGGTGGAAGGTGGTCCACGCCGAACCCAGGCCACGGGCGCGGGCGGCGAGCTGGAAGCTCCACACGCCGGGCGCGACCGACCCGTGGTAGCCGGCGACCTCGGCGTTGCTCGCGCCCTCGGGGAGGCGGTCGAGGCGCAGGGCGATGACCATGGCCGGCACCTCGGCGATGTGGTCGACGAGGTAGGTGGCGGAGTCGATCACGCGCTGCTGGGACGCGTCGAGCTCGCCGGCGGCGTTGGCGGCGAGGTACGGCCGGCCCACCTGCTGGTACAGCGGGGCGATGCGCGCCTTGAGGTCGGGATCGTCGACGACGAGCCAGCGGTTGCGCTCGAGGTTCCCGCCCATCGGGGCGTGCTGGGCGATGTCGATGCACTCGAGCAGCAGCTCGCGGGGCACGGGCCGCTCGAGGTCCATGCGCCGGCGCACCTGCTTGGTCGTGGTGAGGAGGCGGTCGATCTCGGCGAGGTCGAAGCGGTCAGCGGCGTCGGTCATCCCGGCAGCCTGGCCCATGGCGACCTCAGCGCGCCTTGGGCGGCCTCCCCCCGCCCCCGCCGGCGACCTCGACCACGACCCAATCGGTGTACCCGGAGGCCAGCTCGCCCCTGACGGCGCGCACCCGGTACCGGAAGGTGCCGCTGCCCGGCGAGTCGGTCTTGGTCGCCGTCGTGCCGTCGCTGGCATCCACGGAGATCGTCGTCGTGCCCCGGTAGGACCCGCTCTTGTGCCTGGACTCGCGCTGGAGCTCGAAGGCGGTCTCGTCGCCGGAGTTGTCCGTCCAGCTGAGGACGACGGAGGACCCGCCGACGGTCGCGTCGAGGCCGCTCGGGGCTGCGGGCGGGGTCGCAGGGGGCGGCGGCGGCTCCGGGTCACCGCCGCCGACCGTGAGGGTGTAGCGGCCGACGCTGCCGTAGGTCGTGTAACCGGTGGTGAGCGGGTCGCCCCAGCTGGCGCCGTCGAGCAGGACGGTGTGGGTCCCTGCTGGCAGGGTGAGATCCGCGACGGCGTCCAGGCCGACGGCGAGGTCCCTGCTGTCGGAGAGCGTGAGCGGCGGATCAACGGGGTGTTCGACGCTTCCGGCCACGACCCGCATGCGCAGGTCGAGGTTGGGGCTCACCGCCGCAGCCCGGGCCGCGAGCCGCACGGGACCCTCCGCGTCCATCGTGAAGGTGAACGAGTCGACGTCACCGCCCGCCCCGATGGTGCCGTGGACGGTCGCGCCCAAGGCGACCTCGACCGGGCCGGCCTGGTCGTCGGCGGCCATCGGGGCACCGTTCGCCACGGCGAGGGCGTAGTCGTCCTCGCGGTTGTTCGCGCCCTGGTACTCGCCTCGACTCCACTGCGAGATCGGCTGGTAGTACCCGACGCCCATGATCGGGGCCCAGTCGCCGTGGCCCTCGTAGTAGCCGGTGCTGCCCGACCCGTCGTGGGAGAGGCCGAGGTTGTGGCCGGCTTCGTGGCTCGCCGCTTCCGCGATGCTCTTGGCCCCCGTGCCCACGCCCGACGTGAAGACCCACGCAGGCTGGTAGGCGTCGTGGGTCGCGCCGATCTCGTCGAACACCCCGACGTAGGCCACGCCACCGCAGCTGCAGGCGTAGGTCTGGGTCGGTGTGATGACCACCCGTGTCCCGTAGCCGCCGTCGGCGGTGGAGTCGCGACGGATGCTCTCGTGTCCCGTCGTCCCGGGGCCGTGGCCGGGGTCCTGGGTGGTGACGTCGACGGCGAAGGGCGCGTAGTCCTCGGCGACCCGCTGCCACACGCTGTGGATCGCGGCCCGCTCGGCGTCGTCGAAGGTCGCAGGGTCGGAGTCCTGGGAGTACGCCGCCGCGTCCTGCCTGGGGGACGATCCCCACGCCGTGCCGCGGGCGTCGTGGCCGTCGAAGTCCAGCACGATGACCCGCTCCGCGCCGGGGCGGCTGTGCAGGGCGAAGACGTCGGTGCCTGCCGGCATGGTCGTCGACGCAAGCAGGCCGGCAGCATCCGCGGGCTCGGGGTCGAGCTGCAGCTCGTCGACGAAGAGCAGCTGGCCGGTGCGGCTCACCCACAGCATGGGGTCGCGACGCAGCGCAGCGCGGAACGCGGCAGGGGACAGGTCGTTCTGGGCGGCGACGGCGGGCAGCCTCTCGCCGAGCGCGCGGATCGCCTCCTCGCCGCGCAGGTCTCGTTCGAGGACCGGCTCGGGCGGGGCTCCCGACGTCCCGGGGTCGGCGGCGGACGCCGGGGCCACGCCGCACAGGCCGGCGACGAGGGCGGCCGCCACCAGCGCGGCGAGCAGGTGACGGGCACCACGGGTCGTGGTGGGCATCTCGGGTTCCTCTCCCATGGGACGGAGCGGCTCGCACGGCGCGACGCCGCCAGCTCCGTCGATTGCCTGGAGCGTCCTCGCTCCGGGAGGTCGAGTCAACGGGCCACCCCCGAAATGACCCGAATGAGTCAGTCCGTCCGTCCCGACCGGCCTCGCAGGGCCTGGGGCTAGGGTCGCCGGAGCCGTGCCGACACGTCCGAGGGGGACAACGCCGCCATGCCCGACAGCAACACCGGAGCCGCCATCGAGGCCCTCGGAGCCGAGACGCGCACCTTCGCGCCGCCGCCGGGGTTCCAGGCCCAGGCCCTGACGGCAGACCGGAGCCTGTACGAGGAGGCCGACGCGGACCGCCTCGCGTTCTGGGCCCGCCAGGCCCGCGAGCTGCTGACGTGGCGCACCGACTTCGACACCGTGCTCGAGTGGGAGCTGCCCCATGCGCGGTGGTTCCTCGGCGGCACGCTCAACGTCTCGGAGAACTGCCTCGACCGCCACGTGCAGGCCGGCAACGGGGACAAGGTGGCGTACCACTGGGAGGGCGAGCCGGGGGACACCCGCACGTACACCTACGCCCAGCTGCTCGACGAGGTCTGCCGCTTCGCCAACGTGCTGAAGGACCTCGGCGTGTCCAAGGGCGACCGCGTCTGCCTGTACATGCCGATGATCCCCGAGCTGCCCATCGCCATGCTGGCCTGCGCCCGCATCGGCGCGCCGCACTCGGTGGTCTTCGGCGGCTTCTCCTCGAACGCCCTCGCCGACCGCATCAACGACGCCGAGGCCAAGGTCCTGATCACCGCCGACGCCGGCTACCGCCGCGGCGAGCCCTCGACCCTCAAGCCCGCCGCCGACGTGGCGCTGGCCGACACGACGAGCATCGAGCACGTCGTCGTGGTCAACCGCTGCGACACCGACCCGCCCATGACCGAGGGCCGCGACCACTGGTGGCACGACCTCGTGGCCGACGCCAGCACCGAGTGCCCGGCCGAGGCCATGGACAGCGAGGACCTGCTGTACCTGCTGTACACGTCGGGCACCACGGGCATGCCCAAGGGGATCATGCACACCACGGGCGGCTACCTCACACAGGTGGCCTTCACCCACAGGTACGTCTTCGACATCCACCCCGAGACCGACGTGTACTGGTGCGCCGCCGACATCGGCTGGGTCACCGGGCACAGCTACATCGTCTACGGCCCGCTCACCAACGGCGTCACCAGCGTGATGTACGAGGGGGTGCCCAACCACCCCGGCAACGACCGCCTCTGGGACATGGTCGAGCGCTACGGGGTCACGAAGTTCTACACCGCCCCCACCGCCATCCGGACCTTCATGAAGTGGGGACGCCAGGAGGTCGACGGCCACGACCTGTCGTCGCTGCAGGTGCTCGGCACGGTGGGTGAGCCCATCAACCCCGAGGCCTGGATCTGGTACCACGAGGTCATCGGCGGCGAGCGCTGCCCGATCGTGGACACCTGGTGGCAGACCGAGACCGGGGCGATGATGATCGCGCCGCTGCCGGGCGTCACGACCACCCGGCCCGGCACCGCCACCCACCCGCTCCCCGGCATCTCGGCCGAGCTGGTCGACGACGAGGGCAACCCGGTCGCCGAAGGCGGCGGGTACCTCACCATCACGGAGCCGTGGCCGGCGATGCTGCGCGGCATCTGGGGCGACGAGCAGCGCTACGTGGACACCTACTGGTCCCGCTTCGAGGGGCGGTACTTCGCCGGCGACGGCGCCAAGATCGACCCGGACGGCTACCTGTGGGTGCTGGGTCGCGTCGACGACGTGATGAACGTCTCCGGGCACCGCCTCTCCACCACGGAGATCGAGTCCGCGCTGGTCTCGCACCCCGCCGTGGCCGAGGCCGCCGTCGTGGGGGCCAACGACCCCACCACCGGCCAGATCCCCATCGCCTACGTCATCGTCCGGGGCGACGCCGACGTCACCGACGACCTCGGCGAGGTGCTGCGCCAGCACGTCGCCCAGGAGATCGGACCCATCGCCAAGCCCAAGACGGTGGTGCTGGTGCCCGAGCTGCCCAAGACCCGCTCCGGCAAGATCATGCGCCGCCTGCTGCGCGACGTCGCCGAGGGCCGGGACCTGGGCGACACCACCACGCTCGCCGACGCCGGGGTGGTCGAGGAGATCAAGACCCGGGCCGCAGGCGGCGGCGAGGAGTAGGGACGCGGCGCGTCAGCCGGCCAGGACCTCGCGGGCCAGGCCGGCCAGCGCTCCCTCGGCGCCGGGGTCGGTGACCCACAGGGCGAAGGCCACCGATCCGTCCCGGACGTAGAGGGCGGGTGCGGCGTCGGCGGCACGGACCAGGTAGGCGTCGTCGCCGAGCCCGGGCACGGACTGGGCACCGCCTGCGGGCCGGCCGACCTCGAAGCTGCGTGTGTCGATGAAGCTGCCCTGCAGGACCACGTCGTCCCCGTCGGGGTCGGCGGACGGGCTGCGCCACGAGCACTGGGTGCCGGCGCCGTCGACCGTCACGGGAGACCGTCCGGTGGCTGCGGCCACGAGCTCGCCGGGGAGGGCATCGCACAGCCGCGCCCGGGGTGCGGGGAGCTCAGGCCTCACTGCGGCCGCAGCGGCCGGCGCCGTCAGCGGCGGGAGCGACGCGTCGTCGCCACCACCGCAGGCCGGGACCGCCAGCAGGGCGGCCACCGACAGGGCGACCAGGGGTCGGCGGGTGCGCATCGGCCGCTCCGTACCCACCCGGACCGGCGTCAGCCCTCGGCGGGGCCCGGCCGGGGCGCCGGTAGCCTTCCCCCGATGCGCCGACTGCTGGCCGTGCTGGTGCCGCTCGCCCTCCTCGCCGCCTGCGGCGACGACGACGATGCCGTCGACGGCGCCACCACCACCCTGGCCCCGGACCCCGAGGTCACGTCGGAGGCGCCGGCCGACGAGGACGAGCCGGCCGAGGACGAGCCGGCCGAGACGACGGTCCCCGACACGACGGTGCCCACCGATTCTCCCGCCGGCGATGCGCCCGACGGGGCCGAGGACGACGAGGGGCTGGGCGACGCGCTGCTCGTCGCCGACCTCGACGGCGCGTCGGAGGTGCCCGGCCCGGGCGACCCCGCCGCCACCGGCCGCTTCGAGGCCGAGCTGCACGACGGGGTCCTCTGCGTGGACATGTCGGTCGAGGGCCTCGGCGCTCCGGTCACCGGGGCCCACCTCCACGAGGGGGCGGCGGGCGAGGCTGGCGGCGTGCTCGTCGACATCGGCGTCCCGGCCAGCGCCGCCGCGGACCCGGCCCGCTGGGTCGACGCCTGCACCGAGGTGGACGACGACGTCATCGACCGCATCGCCGGGTCGCCCGAGCGGGTGTACGTCAACGTCCACACCGGCGCCCACCCCGACGGCGCCGTGCGCGGCCAGCTCGCCGTGGCCTCCGTCTTCGACCGGACCCTCGCCGACCGATGAGCAGCAGCGCCGGCTGGTACGACCCGGACAACTGGGTGTGGCGAGCGGGGCGGGTCGACCCGGGGGAGACCGTGGTCTTCGACCTCGACGGCGTGCTCTCCGACGCCACCCGGCGCCAGCACTACCTCGAGTGGCCCCGCCGCGACTGGGAGACCTTCTTCGAGGAGTGCGGCGAGGACGAGCTCATCGCCGAGGTCGCCCGCGTCCTCGAGTGCCTCGACCCGGCGCTGCGCGTCGTGCTGCTCACCGCCCGCCCCATCCGCGTCCAGCACCAGACCCTCGGCTGGCTCAAGCGCTACGACCTGCGCTGGGACCTGCTCGTGATGCGCGACTGGGGTGACTACATGGCCGCGCCGAGCTTCAAGCGCCTCACCGTCCACGAGCTGCGGGACTACGGCTTCGAGCTGCGCCTCGCGTTCGAGGACGACCAGCGCAACGTCGACATGTTCCACGACGAGGGCGTGCCCTGCGTCTACATCCACTCCGGCTACCACACGTGAGCGCCGCGCCGACGGGCACCTCCGCCTGCTGCTCGGTTCGGCGGCTCCGCCGCCGCAGGACGCCGTGTCCATGGGTCGCCTCGCCTGGCGGCTCGGCTCCGAACGCTGCGCAGATGGTCACGTCCGCCTGCTGCTCGGTTCGGCGGCTCCGCCGCCGCAGGACGCCGTGTCCATGGGTCGCCTCGCCTGGCGGCTCGGCTCCGTGAGGGAGCTCGAGCGCGAGCAGGCCCACATCGACCGGGCCTACGAGGCGCTCGACCGGCTCCGGGAGGGGGCTGCGTCCGCCGCACCGTCGCCGTTCGGCGACGACGAGGGCGCGGGCGGCACCTTCCAGGAGCGCTTCGAGCGCGAGCGGGCCACGGCCGACGCCCGCCGCCGCGTGGGCGAGCTGCGCTGGGGCGACCCGCCGCTCGTGTTCGGCCGCATCGACCTGGCCGAGCCGGTCGAGGACCAGGAGCGGTTCCACGTGGGCCGCATCGGCGTCTTCGCCGAGGACCAGACCCAGCTCGTCGTCGACTGGCGGGCCCCCATCGCCGAGGGCTTCTACCGGGCCACCCGCGCCGAGCCCATGGGCCTGCGTCGACGCCGGGCCTTCCACTGCCGGGGTCGGCGGCTGCTCGCCATCGACGACGTCGTCCTCGACGCCGATGCCGACCCCGGTGCCGACGCACTGGTCGGCGAGGCCGCCCTGCTCGCCTCGCTCGAGGGTCCCCGCACCGGGCGCATGTCCGACGTGGTGGCCACGGTCCAGGCCGAGCAGGACGAGGTCATCCGCGCCCCGATGGCGGGCCTCACCATCGTCCAGGGGGCGGCCGGGACGGGCAAGACCGTCGTCGCCCTCCACCGGGCCGCCTACCTGCTCTACACGTTCCGCGACGTGCTCGACCGCCAAGGGGTGCTGCTGCTCGGGCCGAACGGCCGCTTCCTCGACTACGTGCGCGACGTCCTGCCCGCGCTCGGCGAGCACGACGTGCGGCTGTCCACCGTCCACCAGCTGTTCCCCGGCGTCCGGCCGGTGCCCGACGACGACCTCGACGTCGCCGCCCTCAAGGCCGACCTGCGCATGGCTCGCGTCGTGCGCCGGGCCGTGCGCATGCGCCAGCGGCGCCTGCGCGAGCCGGCCCGGGTGCCGGTCGGGCGCTTCATCCTCAAGCTCGACCCCGCCGTCGTGAACCACATCGTCGACACCGCACGCGGGCTGGACGGGACCCACAACCAGCGCCAGCGCATCGTCGAGCACGACCTCGTCGAGGCGCTCGACGCCGAGCTCCGCCGGCGGAACACGGCATCGGTCGACCGCATGCGGGACCCGGGCCGCGACGGCCTCCGCCACCTCCTGCGCCGCACCCCGGCGTTCGTCGAGCTGCTGGACCGGGTGTGGCCGTTGCTGCGCCCGCAGGAGGTGCTGCACGACCTGTTCGGCTCGGCGGCGATGCTGCGCCACGCGGCCCGCAACGGCCTGCTCGCCGAGGACGAGGCCGGGC
The DNA here is from genome assembly GCA_036675575.1 of Acidimicrobiaceae bacterium. Lineage (GTDB taxonomy): Bacteria > Actinomycetota > Acidimicrobiia > Acidimicrobiales > Salinilacustritrichaceae > Salinilacustrithrix. The sequence goes on along the minus strand of JAKFET010000275.1, from coordinate 6,750 downwards.
TGCTGCACCGGGAGCGCTCGGCCAGCTGGCGAGAGGTCGCGTGGACCCACGCCGACGTACCCCTCCTGCACGAGGCGCACGCCCTCCTCGGCCCGCTGCCGTCACCACCGCCACCGTCCACCGATGCCACGGAGGACGAGCAGTTCCTCGTCGACCGGGTCATCGAGCACGTGCTCCTCGCCATGGAGCAGGGGATGGACCCGGTGATGGAGGCCGACCTGCGGACCAGCGTCCTGGACGAGATCCGCGTGGACACGGGCACCACGATCGACCTCGGGCACCCGCCCGACGTGCCCGCCGTCTGGGGCACGGTGCTGGTGGACGAGGCCCAGGACCTGTCGCCCATGGCGTGGCGCATGGTCGCCCGGGCGTGCCCGAACCAGTCCATGACCATCGTCGGCGACCTGGCCCAGGGCACCGCCCCGTGGTCGCCGCGCTCCTGGGACGAGGTCGTCGGCTGGATCCGGCCCCGACACCCGGCCCGCCGCCACGAGCTGCACGTCAACTACCGCACGCCCACGGAGATCATGGCGTGGGCCGCCCCGCTGTCGGCCACGCCAGGTCGGGCCCGCGCCGTGCGCGACAGCGGCCACCGGCCCGTCGCGGTCTCCGTGGCGGCCGACGCGCTCGTCGCCACCGCCGCGCACCACGTGCGCGCGCTCCGGGGCGAGGTGCCCGACGGTCGCGTCGCCGTCGTCGGATCGGCCGGGCTCCTGGAGCCGCTGCAGGGACTGCTCGACGACCAGGTCGAGGTGCACTCGCCCGAGACCGCGAAGGGCCTGGAGTTCGACGGGGTCGTGGTCGTCGAGCCGGCCGACCTGCTCGGACCGGACGGCGGCACCGCCCCGCTCTACATCGCCCTCACCCGGGCCACCTCGCGCCTCGTCGTGGTCCACGCCCGGCCCCTGCCCGCGCCGCTGGCCGCCCACGCAGGCTGAGGATCAGGAGACCGAGGCCAGTGCCGCAGCGGCGGCGGCGAGGAACGTCGCCTCCTCGAGCGGCTTGCCGAGCACGGCGTGGCAGCCCCGCGCCAGCATCCGCTCGACGCGCAGCGGGCTGGCCGCCGCCGTCGCCATCACGATCGGCGTGCCCCGCAGCTCGGGGTCGGTCTTGATGATCTCCACCAGCTCGTCGCCCGACAGGTTCGGCATCATGGCGTCGGTGATGACCAGGTCGGGCCGCTCGGCCCGCACGAGGGCCAACCCCTCCACGCCGTCGGCGGCCAGCAGGACCCGGTACCCCGCGTCCTCGAGCCAGAACTCCACCAGGCCGCGCAGCGGCGCCTCGTCCTCCACGTAGAGGACCGTGCGGGGCCTGCTCACGGGGTGATCGTCGCCATCATCGGGGGGAGCCGTCCGCCGGCCACGCCGCCGGGAACCGCTGGGCGCCACGATACGTTCTGGTCGCTGAGCGGTGCCGGGATCGGGCACCACGGGCATGCAGTGCGGACTGCAGAGGGACCATGCACAACACCGCGAAGACCGCCATCCTCCTCGCCGGCCTCGGTGGCCTGCTCGTCCTCGCCGGCGGTGGCATCGCCGGCGGCAACGGCGCCCTGATCGGGCTGTTGATCGGCCTGGTGTTCGTCGGTGGCTCCTACTGGTTCTCCGACAAGCTCGCCATCAAGGCCGCCCGGGCGGTGCCTGCCACCGAGGCCCAGCACCCCCAGTACTTCGCCACGATGCGCGAGCTGAGCCAGCTCGCCGGCATCCCGATGCCCGCGCTCTACATCGCCCCGAGCCCCCAACCCAACGCCTTCGCCACCGGCCGCAACCCCGAGCACGCCGCCGTCGCCGTCACCGAGGGCCTGGTCCGCACCCTCGAGTGGGACGAGATCCGGGGCGTGCTCGCCCACGAGATCTCCCACGTCGGCAACCGCGACATCCTGATCTCCTCGGTGGCCGCTGCCATCGCCATGGGCATCACGTTCATCGCCCGCATGGCGATGTGGGGCGCCATGTTCGGCGGGGGCGGCCGCAGCGACGACGAGGGCGGTGGCAACCCGATCGGGATGCTCGCGATGGCGCTGCTCGCCCCGATGGCGGCCGGCCTCATGCAGATGGCCCTGAGCCGCAGCCGGGAGTTCCAGGCCGACGACACCGGCGCCCGCCTGATCGGGACCGGTGAGCCCCTGGCCCGAGCGCTCGAGAAGCTGGAGGTCGCAGCGCACCGGGTGCCCATGGACATCGATCCGGCGCACGCCCAGGCCTTCATCGTGAACCCGCTCTCGGGCCGCAAGGTCCAGTTCGCCGACCTGTTCCGGAGCCACCCGAGCACGGCGGACCGGGTCGCCCGGCTCCGTGGTGGCGCCTGGGGCTGAACCCGGGTCCGCACGCCCGATCCGGGCGCGTCGGCAGGGAACCGCGCTCCGGGTGGCGAACCCGTGACGGATGGGTGCCCACCGCCGACCGGACCGAGTCCTCGCCTTCGCCGTCGCGCTCCTGGTGCTGGCCGCTGCCGCGCCGGCCTACGCCCAGAGCCTGTTCGAGGACCCGCGCACCCCCCAGACCACGACCACCACGACGACCACCACTGCGCCGCCGCCCGCACCGGTGCCCGGTGGCGAGGCACCCGCACCGGCCCCCACGCCGAGCCCCGCACCAGCCCCCGCCCCACAGCCCAGCGAGCCGCCGCCCCCGGGCGAGGCCCCGCCGCCCGGTGAGGAGGCCCCGCCGGCGGACGGCGGCGACAGCACCGAACCCGAGCCCGGCTCCGGCGGCATCCCCGCCTCCGCCAAGGCCATCATCGACAGCATCCAGCGGAGCCCGGCCAACAGCTCCCGCGCGCTGTACGACGCCGTCCAGCGCGACCTCGTGTCGCTCGGCCTCAGCGAGCAGGAGGCCATGCGGGTCGGCTTCGGCCGCTTCCCGATCGCCGGCGTGGCCAACTTCGTCCACGACTGGTACTTCCCCCGCTGGGGCCCGGGCTTCCGGTTCCACATGGGCACCGACGTCTTCGCCCCCCACGGCACGCCCGTGCGGGCGCCCGTCGACGGCACGGTCACCTCGGGCCAGGGTTCGCTCGGCGGCCTGTTCGTCAAGCTGTTCCAGCCCGACGGCACGTACTTCTACATGGCGCACCTCTCCGGGCTCGTCGAGGGCTTCCAGGAGGGCATGGCCGTCCGGACCGGCGACATCGTCGGCTACGTCGGCAACACCGGCAACGCCCGCACCACCCCGCCGCACGTGCACCTCGGCATCTACACCGCCGGTGGGGATGCCACCGATCCCAAGCCCGTCCTCGACCAGATGCTGGCCGACGCCCTCGCCAACCTCCCCGCCGTGGTGGAGCAGGTGAAGGCCCAGCTCGGCACCGCCCCCGCGGTCGCCGAGGTGCTGCCCGCCGCACCCGCGCCACGGGTGCCGCGCTCGCTGCTCGCCTCGTCGCTGCTGCGCAGCCTCGTCGAGGAGCGGGCCATCGGCAGCCTCGACACCGCCGTGCTGCTCGAGGCCGTGGGCAACCCGTCCTCGGGCGGGCTCGCCGTCGCCGAGGCCGAGGCCTCCCAGCTCGCCGCCGACATCGACTGGGACGTCCGGGAGGCTCGCGCCCGGGCCCAGCGGCTCCTCCTGACCCGGGCCAGCGACCTCTTCCGGGCCGCGCTCGGGCCGCTCGGCTCGCGCAGCCCCCTCGACGGAGGCGCCAGCTAGTCGCGGAAGTTCTCGAACTGGAGGGGGACCTCGAAGTCGCCCTCCTTGAGCGCCGAGATCACCTCCTGCAGCGAGTCGCGGCTCTTGCCGATGACCCGCAGCTGGTCGCCCTGGGTCTGGGACTGGATGCCCTTCACGCCGAGCGCCTTGATGAACTTGTTCAGCTCCCGGGCCTTGTCCGACGTGATGCCGGCCCGCAGCACGATGGTCTGGCGGGCCGAGCCGCCGGCGGCCTCCTCGACCTTGCCGGCATCGAGGACCTTGAGGCTCACCTTGCGCTTGACGAGCTTCTCCTCGAGCACCGTGCGCAGCGCGTGCAGGCGGTCCTCGCTGGCCGAGCGCAGCGTGATCGCCTCCTCGCCGTTCAGCTCGATGGAGCTGTCGGTGCCCTTGAAGTCGTAGCGGGTCGTGGCCTCGCGGGCGGTCTGGTCGACCGCGTTGCGGACCTCCTGGACGTCGAACTGGCTGACCACGTCGAAGCTGGGCATGGCTCGGAGACTAGCGATGGCCACTTGGGTGGCGGTCCGGTGCCGCTGCTACCTTGAGCGCCCCCTGGGTCGGTGCCCGAGTGGCCAAAGGGAACGGGCTGTAAACCCGTCGGCGTACGCCTACGTTGGTTCAAATCCAACCCGGCCCACGTTTCCTCGCCCGTGCGGGCGAGGAGCTGGCGAATGCTCCGCATTCGCCCGCGCCCGCACTGCGGCGCCGACGGCCACGGCCTCGCGCGGCCACCCCGCCCTTCCGGAACTGGCAGCGCTGCCGTCGCAGCTACAGCAGGAGCTGCATGACGGCCACGTCGAGCCAGCGGCCGAACTTGCGGCCCACCTCCCGCTCGACCCCGACGTGCTGGAACCCGACGGCGGCGTGCAGGCGGATCGAGGCCGTGTGGTCGGCGACGATGCGGGCGATCACCGAGTGGAAGCCGCGCTCGCGGGCCACGTCGACGATCTCGGCGAGCAGCGCCCGCCCGACACCCGAGCCGCGGTGTTCGGCGTGCACGTACACCGAGTCCTCCACGGTGGTCCGGTACGCCGGCCGCTCCCGGTACGGCGACAGGGACGCGTAGCCGGCCACCTCGCCGTCGACCTCGGCCACCACCACCTCGAGCGCGCCGGACCGGGCATCGAGCCACACCGCCTGCTCCTCCACCGAACGGGTGACCAGGTCGAAGGTGACCCGCGAGCCGAGAACCTCGGCGTTGTAGATCGCGGCGGTCGCGGCAGCGTCGGCGGCGGTGGCGGGGCGCAGGATCACGCCCCCATCGTGGCGGCCTCAGCCGACGGGTGCAGCGATGGCGCCGTCGGAGATGCGCGGCCCGGTCACCGACAGGCGGCCGCGCCGCGCCTCGGCCTGCGCCCAGTCCACGACGTCGGGATCCGCGGTCACGATGACCACCTGCACCTGCCCGGACTGCGCGGCCAGCATCTCGAGCAGCACCGGCTTGAGTGACGGATCCAGCCCGTCGAAGGGGTCGTCGACCACCAGCGGGAGGACGTCCTCCGCCGTGAGCGCCCGCACCGCGGCCACCTTGGCGAGGATCGCCTGGGCCAGCTCGGCCGCGACGTCGCCGCCGGAGGGCGCGTCGGCGCACGACGACCCGTGGGTCCCGAGCTCGGCCGCGGCGCGGATCTCGTGCTCGTGCTCCATGGCGAAGGCGAGCGGCACCGCGCCGGCGACGTCGCCCCACGCCGCCAGGGCCCGGCGGTGGTCGCCCACGGCGCGCATGAACGCCCGGCGCTCGTGGTCGGTGTCGAGCAGGGTGCTCACCCGCTCGTAGTGGAAGCTCGAGTAGTCGTCCGCCCCGGCCTGGCGCAGGACGCTGCGCTCGGCGCGGGCGGCGTCGTCGACGGCTCGCCGGTACCGCAGGGCGAGCACGACGCCGAACAGCGCGATGAGCAGGAAGGGGAGCGCCGGCCCGGTCGACTCGAGGTTCACCATCCCGATGGCCCCGAGGGCGCCGATGGTCCCGATCGTCAGGGCGAGCAGGCGGACGCGCTCGTAGCTGTCGGTGGCCGCGACGAGGGCGGCGTGGCGCTCCTCGACGGCCTGCACGATCGGGGCGTCGCCCATGGACGCACCACCGTCCGACGCCTGCTCCAGCAGCCGCTCGGCGGCCCGGCACCGCATGGACGTGTCCCACACGGCCTCCTGGTCGGCCGCCGCCAGCCGGGCGATCCATGCGTCGGACTCGCGCCGGGGCACCAGGTCGTCCCGGGTCAGCCGGATCGTGCGCCGGGCCAGGTCGCGCTCGGTGCCGACCGCAGCGAATAGGTCGATCTCGCCGCCCGGCCCGATGTGGGCCTCGGTGACGTCCTGGACGGAGTCGGTGTCGATCACCCGGTGGCGCCCGGTGGCGGGCCGGAACACCGTCAGGCTCCGGCCCCGGCTGCGGAGCTCGAGGTGCACCCCGGGACGGGCGCCCGCCAGGGCGTCGACGAGCTCGCCCGCGAAGGCCTCGCGCGTGCTGGCCGTCAGGCCACCGACGACGGTGAGGTCGGGGTGGAAGTCGGCGCTGAGCGTGTGCGCTCCCGAGCCGATCACGAGCCGTTCCAGTCGCACGAGTGCGGATATCGACCGACTCGGTCCCGAACTTGAGCCGAACATGGGCCAGAAGGCCCACCCGGCGAGATCTTTGCGTCATGGACGGCCGTGCGTAGAATCTCCCGCCGCGCCAGGACCGGCTCTCGGGTCGTGCCCGGCGCTCGCGACAAGGCCCCGTTAGCTCAGTCGGCAGAGCACAGCCATGGTAAGGCTGGTGTCGTCGGTTCAATTCCGACACGGGGCTCGACACCACCGCCGCACCGGCGGTGGCGCCACAGGGCGACGTAGCTCAGTTGGTTAGAGCACTCGGCTCATAATCGAGTTGTCGTCGGTTCGATTCCGACCGTCGCCACGGACTGCGAGTCGCTCGCAATCGATCACGACACCGTTTCCGGCGCCCGGCAGACCGGCCGCCACCGACAGCGAAGAGGAAGCACGGCCATGGCCAAGGAGAAGTTCGATCGGTCGAAGCCCCATGTGAACATCGGGACGATGGGTCACATCGATCATGGGAAGACGACGTTGACGGCTGCGATCTCGCGGGTGTTGTCGGAGCGTGTGG
>JAKFET010000220.1:0-4465 GCA_036675575.1 Acidimicrobiaceae bacterium | reverse complement strand
TGGAAAGGCCGGTGGTCTCGTCGAGGCCGAGAGCGAGGTTCATGCACTGGACGGCCGCGCCGGCCGTGCCCTTGGTGAGGTTGTCGACCACACCGACCGCCACGAGTCGGCCTGCGGCCTCGTCGACGGCCACCTGGAGCTGGACGGCGTTCGACCCGAGGACCGACTGGGTCTGCGGCCACTGCCCTGCCGGGAGCAGGTGGACGAACGGCTCATCCGCGTACGCCGCTGCGTAGACGTCGTACGCCTCAAGCGTGGTGAGGGGCGAGGTGAGGGGCGCAGAGACGGTAGCGAGGATGCCGCGGGACATCGGGACCAGGACCGGCGTGAAGCTCACCCGGACGTCGCCGTCGTGGACGAGGCGCAGGTTCTGCACGATCTCGGGGGTGTGCCGGTGCACGCCGCCGACGCCGTAGGCGCTGACGTTGCCCATCACCTCGCTGCCGAGGAGATGCGTCTTGGCCGCCTTGCCGGCGCCCGAGGTGCCGCTGGCGGCGACGACCGTCACGTCCGGCGTGACGAGGCCGGCGGCGAGTGCAGGGGCGATGGTGAGCGTGGAGATCGTCGGGTAGCAGCCCGGGACGGCGATCCGGCGCGCTCCGCGGAGCCAGTCGCGCTGGCTGGCGAGCTCGGGGAGGCCGTAGGGCCAGGACCCTGCGTAGTCGCCGCCGTAGAACTGGTCCCACGTGGCCTGGTCGGTGAGACGGAAGTCCGCGCCGCAGTCGATGACGACCACGTCGTCGCCGAGCGTCTTCGCGATCTCGGCGGACTGACCGTGCGGGAGGCCGAGGAAGACGACGTCGTGGCCCGACAGCACCTCCGGCGTCGTCGCCTCGAGGATCCGGTCGGCCAACGGCAGCAGGTGGGGCTGGAGTGCACCGAGCGTCTCCCCCGCGTTGGAGCCCGCGGTCAGGGCGCCGATCTCGACCTCGGGGTGCCCCAGCAGCAGGCGCAGCACCTCACCACCGGCGTACCCACTGGCTCCGGCAACGGCGACTGAGAAGGACATATGCATGACTATACAGTCCGCTGCATGTCTGGCGCCAACCGGCCCACAATCCGAAGGCCATGAGTCGCCCGATTCCCCTACTGTGCCCGGGTGACCCGACTTGCACCAGAGGCCTACCTCGCCCACGTCCGTGACGAATCAGCGCGCTTCCGCGCGGTGATGACCGATTGCGATCCCGGCGCACGCGTGCCGTCGTGTCCCGACTGGGACGCGGCAGACCTCGTGTGGCACCTGGCGACCGTGCAGCGATGGTGGGCCGAGGTGATCGGCGCCCGCCCGTCACAACCTGTGGAGGTGGACCCGCCCCGGCCCGCGTCGTACGACGAGCTGCTGGCGCTCTTCGACCAGTGGTCCGGCGACCTCGTCGCGGCGCTCGAGAGCGCCGACCCGGCCGATGAGGCCTGGAACTGGTCCTCCGACCACACCGTCGGCTTCATCCTGCGGCGACAGGCGCACGAGGCGCTCATCCACCGCGTCGACGCCGAGCTGACCGCCGGCCTGACGTCCGAGCTCGACGCGGCCCTGGCGGCCGACGGGGTCGACGAGGTGCTGGACGTGATGTACGGCGGGTGCCCGCCGTGGGGGTCGTGGGAGCCGTTGCCCGACCTGGTCCGGGTCGACGTCACCGACACCGGCCACCAGATCTGGCTGCAGTTCGGGCTGTTCAGCGGCACCCAGCCCGACAGCGGCACCACCTACACCGACGACGAGGACTTCCACGTCGTGCCCGCGCCCGCCGACGACGTCGAGCCGGACGCGGTCCTCGACGGACCGGCAGCGGCCCTTGACCTGTGGCTGTGGAACCGCGGGGACGACGACCAGATCTCGGTCGCCGGCGACCGCGCCATCACGGAGCGCTTCCGGGCCGTCGTGGTGCAGCCGCTGAACTGACCGCAACCTTTTGACGGGAGGCGACGTCTCCCCGGACACACCCGTCGCTCCTCGAGAGGTCGCCCACCCATGACGTCCACCCGCACCACGTCCCTCGCCGCCGCGCTCACCACCGGGCTGCTCGGCGCCGGGCTCGCCCTGACCGCCGTCCCGGCCCAGGCCGACCCACTCACCTGCCAGGGGCAGTCGGTGACCGTCACCGGCGCGGTGGGCACGCCCGGTGACGACGTGATGGTCGTCGGGTCGGCCGGGGTCTTCAGCGCGAACAGCGGCGAGGGCGACGACCTGGTCTGCATTCGGGTCGACTCGGGTCGCGAGCCGTTCATGTTCACGCTCACCGCGGGACCGGGCCACGACCGGGTGTTCAACGAGTCGACCGACGGCAACACGACGGTCCAGACCCTGCTCGGCGCGGGCGCGGACTCCTACACCGGCAGCGATCGCGGTGACACCGTCGTGGCTGGTGCCGGGCTCTGGGGCAACTCGGGCGACACCAGCGACTCGGAGAAGGACACCATCGACACCCGCGGGGGCAATGACTACGTCACGAGCGGCTCGGTCGCGCCCGGGACGCCCAACCCCGACGTGGTCACGACCGGGGACGGTGACGACAAGCTCAGCTGGGCCGGTGATCTCGTCGGCGCACCGGTCGACCTCGGCGCGGGCAGCAACAGCCTTGCGCTCTACCCGGGCTGGGAGGCCGCCGACCTGCACGTCGACGCCACGACCTCCACCGTGAGCGCCGACGAGCGTCCGGTGCTGCGGTGGACCGGCGCGGTGCGGACCTACCTGATGACGGTCGACAGCCTGCGCACGAGGTTCACCGGCAGCGACGCCGACGAGAGCCTTCGGTACGACGTCGCGTACCCGGGGACGGTGAGCCTGCCTGACCCCGCCCGCCGGCTGGACGCCGACATGGGCGCGGGCGACGACTCGATCGCCGAGAGTGAGGTCGTCGGCGGCTCACTCGTCGGCGGCACCGGAGATGACAGTCTTCAGGCGGGCCGTTGCCTCGAGGCCGACGTACGCCTGGGTGAGGCGTTCACGTGCCTCGCGGGCTTCAGCCCCCGTGTGGAGTACACCGCGGTGCTCGACGCGTGGGAGCAGGTCCAGGTGCCGGGTGGAATCGTCCGGGTCGTGGGCACGTCCGGGCCGGACCACGTGATCGTCGCGGGATCGCGGGTGCGCGTCCTGGGCCGCGGTGGCGACGACTTCCTGGCGGCGTCGGGCTCGCGGAGCCGTGACAGGACGCCGTGGGCGGTCGTGCTGGACGGCGGCCCCGGGAACGACGCCGTCTCGGGTGGCTACGGCCACGACAAGCTGCTCGGTGGCGCCGGCAAGGACTTCATCGCCGGTAGCTCCGGGGACGACCTGCTGCTCGGAGGCGCCGGTGCCGACCGCCTCAAGGGCGGCAAGGGGCGAGACGAGGTGCGCGGCGGCCAGGGCCGTGACAGGGCGAACGGCGAGGCCGGACGGGACCGCTGCTCGGCCGAGGTCCAGCGCTCCTGCGAGCGCGGCTGAACGCAGAACTGGGCCGTGAGTCTCCAGGAGACTCACGGCCCAGTCGGCATCGTCAGGCGCGCTGGACGGCGCCGGTCCGTTCAGCGGCCAGCGCCACCGCTGCATCCCGAGCGGCAGCCGCCTCGCCCTCCTTGAGCGTGCGGTCGGGGGCCCGGAAGCGCAGGGCGTAGGCGAGCGACTTCTTGCCCTCGCCCACCTGGTCGCCGGTGTAGACGTCGAAGAGCCGGATCGACTCCAGCAGCTCCCCCGCACCTTCGCGCAGGGCCGCTTCGACGTCAGCGGCTGCCACCGAGACGTCGACCACGAGGGCCACGTCCTCCTTGGCGACCGGGTACGACGAGAAGGTCGGTGCCTCCCGCAGGTGCACCGCCCGCTCGATGAGTGCGTCCAGGTCCACCTCGGCGGCCACGGCGCGCTTGGGCAGCCCGAAGGTCTGGCAGACCGTGGGGTGCACCTCGCCGGCGTGGCCGATGACCACGCCGTCCACGGAGAGCTCTGCACACCGACCCGGGTGCCACGGCGCCAGGGCGGCCGGGGAGGTGGTGATCTCCAAGCCCAGGGCATCGGCCACGGACCGCACAGCGTCGATCGCGTCGGACCACGAGACCGCGCGGCCCTCGCCCCACCAACTGGCGCTCGTGGCATCGCCCAGGGCGACGAGGGCGAGGTGGAGCGGCTGGGCGGGAAGCGCGGCGTCGAGGGCGGCGAACTCCTCGTCCGTGGGTCGCCGGTCCACCGGCAGGATCGCGGCCGGCGAGCTGCCGTGCGGCAGCGTGACCGTGGCGGTCTCGAAGATCGCCACGTCGTTGGTGCCGTGACCGACGTTCTTGCCCGCCGCCCGGAGGACGCCCGGGAGCAACGTCGTGGTCATCGAGTCCGCTTCGGAGTTGAGCGGGTTGCTGAGGCGCAGCACCTCGCGACGCGGGTCGTCGGCAGGCAGACCGAGCGCGTCGAGGTCGGTGGTGCCGACGAACGGGAAGTTCACCACCTCGACGTAGCCCTCCCCCGCCAGCGTGCGCCCGATCCGGCGGCGCAACTGCTGCG
>JAKFET010000213.1:0-27046 GCA_036675575.1 Acidimicrobiaceae bacterium | reverse complement strand
CGACGACATCCAGGCCGTCGCCCACGAGCTCAACAACCGACCCCGCAAGACACTCGGCTACGCCACACCCGCCGAGGTCTACCGTGACCTCGTTGCGCTGACCCCCTGAACGCGCCTCGACGATTCGTCGCGTCGTGGTTCCAGCGACCTGGACCATGCACACGGCACGGTTTCCGTCGCTGGAGACTGCGAGGGGAGCCGGGATGGGCTCTGGCGACCCGCCCCCTGCGGGCGGCACGGTTCCGGACGCCGGAACCGGATGCGTCGTCAGTCGCGAGCGCCGGTCAGCTGCAGACGCCGCAGTCCCACCGTGGCGAGCGCGAGGCAGACGACGGTGATGATGCCGAGGCGCACCACGGCGCCCCAGCCCTCCGGGATGCCGCTTCGGCTGCTGACGCCGGGGACGTCGCCGAGGCCGGTGAAGACGGCCAGGCCCTGCCAGGTGGGGGAGAGCTGGGCGATGCCGGAGAGCACGGCCCCGAGCAGCCGCTCGACCACGAACACGATGGCGAGCGACCAGACCGCAGCGCGGCGGGTCATGGCGCCGATGAGGACGAAGAGCGCGATGTGGGCCGCGGCGCCGGCGGCGGTGGCCAGCACGATCGGGCCGACGAGGGCGCCGGCACCGGCGACCACGGCGGCGAGCGCGGCGCAGGGCACGAGGGTCACGAGGGCGACGAGCCAGCCGCCCAGCCAGCGGGCCAGGGCCAGCTCCCAGAAGCGGACCGGGGTGAGCCAGGTGAAGGCGAGCGTGCCGGAGCGGACCTCGGCGCCGAGCACGGCGTCGCCGATCACGAGGGTGCCGAGGGGCATGGCGAGACCGAAGATGCCGAGGGCGGCGACGTCGCTGAACGCCTCGGTGGCCCGGTCGTCGATGGCGAGCGACAGCAGGCCACTGGCGAGGATGGTGGCGCACGGCAAGGCGAGCACGGCGAGGCGGCGGAGCGGCAGGCACGCCCTCGGCACGTAGGCCACGAGCGCGGGCAGCCGACGCCACGGGGAGCCGGTCGGGCGGAGGGCGGTGGCGGCGGTCATCGGTTGGTGACGTCGGCGAAGACGCTGTCGAGGGAGGCGTCGAGGGCGCGGACCTCGCGCAGGCGGACCTCGAGGGAGCGGGAGAGGGTCGGCAGGGCGAATGCCAGCTCGCCTGCGTTGCCGGTGGACACGGTGACGCCGGCGGCGCCGAGCTCGACGGCGACGACCTGCTCGAGGCCGAGGAGACCGGTGGCGAGGCGGCGGTCGTCGTCGGAGCGGAGGAGCACCCGGCGGGGGCGGTCGGCCATGGCGTCACGGATCGAGCGCTGGTCGCCGGCGGCGGCCAGGCGGCCGTGCACGACGACGATGACCCGGGCGGCGAGGCGCTCGACCTCGTGGAGCACGTGGCTGCTGACGACGACGGTGCGGCCGGCGTCGCCCAGGCGCTGGAACAGCTCGATGAGCGCGACCCGCTGGACGGGATCGGCGCCGTTGAGCGGCTCGTCGAGGACCAGGACCTCGGGGTCGGTGACCAGGGCAGCGGCCACCTTGGCCCGCTGGCGCATGCCCTTGGAGAACCCGCCGAGCCGGCGGTCGGCGACGTCGGTGAGCGACACCTCGGCGATCGATCGCTCGACGGCGTCGGGGTCGGTCACGCCGTTCAGCGCGGCCTGGTAGCGGACCAGCTGGCGGGCGGTGAGGGCCTCGGGGACGGCCTCCTCCTCGGGCACGAGGGCGATGCGGGCGTGGACGTCGCGGTCGGCTCGAGGGTCGAGGCCGAGCACCGTGACGTTGCCGCGGCGGGCGGGGATGAGGCCGCACATGGCGCGCATCAGCGTGGTCTTGCCGGCGCCGTTCGGGCCGAGGAGCCCGGTGACGCCCGGCCCGAACGAGCACGACAGGTCCGACAGCGCCACCTTCTGGCCGAACCAGACCGAGACGTCGTCGACCACGACCGTGGCGTCGGCGACGAACGCCGGGTCGAGCACGGGCGGTTCCGTCGGGGTCATGTCTCCACCCAGCGGTACCGCCACAGCAGCGTGGCGAGGGAGGTGATGACGACGACGAGGTAGACGCCGACGGCGAGGGCGCCGCCCCCGGCCACGCCGGCGAGGTCGGAGTCCGGGAGGATCTGGCCCTCGAAGATGAGGTCGCGGATCTGCAGCGGGTTGTTGAGCAGGTTGACGGCCGCCCACCCGGTCCCGGTCGAGCGGCCCTCGGTGAGCACGGCCGCCGTCACGGACGTGACCAGCAGGACGATGAGCAGGGCAGCAGCGGCGACGATGCGACGGGTGGCGAAGGAGGCGATGGCCACCGCCAGGGACGCGTAGTACAGGGCGAGGGCGGCGACGGCCAGCGGCACCTGCCAGAGCACGGCTGCGTTGTCGGTGAGGTACTCGAGGGCGGCGTCGCTGACCAGCATCTGGCCCACGAACAGCAGGACCTGGGGCAGGAAGCCGAAGGCGAAGACGATGGCGGCGACGGCACCGACCTTTGCCACCACGTAGTCGCTGCCGGTCAGCGGTCGGGAGAAGAGCAGGGGCAGGACCCGGTTGCGGCGATCGGGGCAGACGACGTCGGGCGCGGTGAGCCCGACGAACACCAGCAGGGCGGTGGAGACGCCGACGTACTCCCGATAGGTGAGGATCTCGATCGTGTCGGTGAAGCGGTCGCGCGTGATGTAGGCGACGCCGACGTTGACGACCGCCGGCACGGTGGCGATCGCCAGGAGCAACCAGGGGAAGAGCTTCTGGCGCCACGACCTGCGGATGCCGAGCGCCCGCCGGACCGACGCCTTGAACAGCGCCAGCCGCGCGGCACGCCGCCCGCCGAGCTCGCCCTCGTAGGGGCGGTAGCCGCGGTCGTAGACCCGGCCGGTCCGGTTCGTGGCGGTCACGAGCGTTCGGCCGCCGTGTGGTCGGCGAGGAAGACGTCGTCGAGGCTGGACCGCTGGCTGGTCAAGCCGTGGAGCGGGAGGCCGGCGTCGGCGACGGCAGCGACGATCGCATCCACGTCGTCGTCACCGGCGACGGCGACCTCGACGGTCCCGTCGGCCAGCAGCTCCGCCTGGCGGCCGGCGAGCGCGGCGAGCAGCTCCGAGCCCCGTCCGGCGACGTCGACTCGCACCACGCCGGTCGTGTGGAGGAGGTCCTCGGTGCGCCCGGACGCGACGAGCCGACCGGCATCGAGCATGACGACGTGGTCGCACGTCGTCTGCACGTCGTCGAGGAGGTGCGTGGCCATGATCACCGAGATCCCGAACGTCCCGAGCCGTCGCACCAGGTCCAGCATCTCGTGCCGCCCCTGCGGATCGAGCCCGGCGGTCGGCTCGTCGAGCAGCACCAGCTTCGGGTCGGCGACGAGCGCTTGGGCGAGCTTGGCCCGCTGCCGCATCCCGGTCGAGAACCCCTCGATCGGCCGGAACCGCGCCTCGTCCAAGCCGACCAGGTCGAGCACGTCGCTCGCCCGCTGCCTCGCAGCTCTGGCCGGGAGGCCTGCGATCTCCCCGAGGGTGGCGACCACGTCCGCCGCCGACTGATCGGTCGGCAAGCAGTCGTGCTCCGGCATGTACCCGAGGATCGAGCGGACGGCAATGGGGTCCTCGCTGACATCTATGCCATCGACGATGACCGTGCCGGAGTCGGGCTTCAGGAGCCCGAGCATGACCTTGAAGAGCGTGGTCTTGCCGGCGCCGTTGGCGCCGACGAGGCCGATGACGCCGGCGCGAGCATTCAGGGACAAGTTCTCGAGGGCTGCGGTAGGGCCGAACCGCTTGCACAGACCGTCCACGGTCAGGACGTACGACGGGCTCAACGGATCAGCGACACGTTTCCGAAGACCTGGATCTCCAGTGAGTTCACGGGGTCTGGTCTCATGAAGAGGTTGCCCTGGCCGCTGACGTTCAGGCGGCGAACGAAGAACTGGGCGTCGAGCGGCTGGGACTGAGTTCCCTGGCCGCTGAAGGTGAAGGCAGCGTTCGGCAAGAAGAACACGCCGGTCGTCGCAGTTGCTCCCTGGCCTCGGATGTTCGACGCCGTGCTGGTTTCGGACCACAGCGCCAGATCTTCGAAGGGCTGGACACCGAACGCGAGCTGGGCATCGGTGGGCTTGAGATTGAGCTGGTTCGGGGCTGACCAGTCTGCAGATGCTCCGCCGCCGCTGAACGTCACGCCTGCCAGGACAGCCGCGGTGTCACTCGGGCACGGCTTGCTCGGCGAGCACCCCGTGATGGCCGGATAGTTCTCGGGCGCGGTGAGAATCGCAGGTTGGGTCTGCTTGGTGTAGCCGACAGCGTTGTCGCCCACGTACACGGTCGTCTGACACATCCGGACGAATCCTGAGACGTTGAAGCTTCCACCCCGGGTCGCAAGCCTGGTCGTGTTCGTCGTCGTGCCGACGAGCCCATTCACGTTCACGTGGTTGGGTGATCGCCGGTTGCCGCAGATGACGCCGTTCGTCGCAGGGTTGGCAGGCAGCATCGCCTCTCCGGTGTTCACGAGCAGGGTGCCGCCGCCCGTCACCTCTACTGCGTAGGTGTTGCTACCCGAGCAGCCCCCCACGCTGCAGCCGCGAATGAAGAAGTCGCGAACGAGCGGCAGCGAGAGTGTCTTGCCCGACTTCACACTCACGTTTCCGCGTACGAAGAACTGTGTCGCTTGCGGAAAGATGTTCACGTCAGGCTCGAACGTCGAGCAGTCGACGAACACCGTGGCAGCAGCGAGGTCGAGGGCCGGGATGTTCCCCTTGCACTCTTGGGTACCGCTGATGGTCGCGAAGACGCCAGCAGCCGGAGGGGTGGCGGTGCGCGACTCGACGAGCCCGTGCAGCTGTGTGATCTGGGTGTTCGTGCCGTTGTATCGCTTGTCGCTGAGGGAACGAGAGTTCACTGCGCCCTCGATCGGCTCGACGCTGAGCCCGGTGGGCGCGGTGAATCCGGCCCGACCGCCGACACCCTTCGCGTAGACAGCGATGATCCCCGGGATGGCAGGACTCGTGGGGGTGGCTGCGATGCCCTGCGCTGTGATGCTGGGGCCTCCGCCTCCCGCCGCTGGCAGCGCCGTGCCGTAGATCACCCAGCCGCCGGTGTTGTTGTTGGTCGAACAAGGGGGTGACTGGCCGGCACTGTCTGCGGCGATGATGCCTGGCGTGGATCCGTTCGCCTGGACGACGACGCCGGAGCCGGTCGAGCCGCCACCCGAGGTCTGGAGCGCCCCGCAGCCGAGCCGCTCCAGCAACAGCAACGCTGCAACTTCGTCGAGTTCCGTGCCCGACCGGACGAGCGAGACTGCGTGTACCGAACTCGTCCTTCCGGAGGAGCCGGCGACGCCGCCGAAGAATGCGTCGCCCGACGTCGTGAGGCGGACCCCGAAGCGGTTGCAGCCGACACCGTCGGTCGTCGGGGTGCCGGCGGCAATGCCGCCGTTTCCGATGGTGCTCGTGTTCGCCATCAGCGCCGACCCGTCGACCACGGGGTAGTGCAGCACCACGGTGTAGGGGCCGGCGGCCGCAGACAGAGTTCGTGCCACTGCGTCCACACATGGCGTGGAGAACTGGGTGGCACACGTTTGCCCGCCAACGCCGACGAAAGGTGGCGACTCGAGTGACACCCGGAGGTAGTCGAGCGCTTGCTGGCAGGCTTGTGACGCGTCCTGCACGTCCTTGTAGGCCTGTGCCGCGGAGGCCGCGGCCGCGTCCACCGCCAGCTGTCCGCCCCGACGGTCGCTGCGCGTCACGCCGAGGTCGATGACGATCGCCACCATGACCAACAACACGGCGATGAGCAGCGCCGTCACGACGAGGATCGCGCCTCGCTCGCCTGCTCGTCCGCGCCGAGACCGTTGGCGCCATCCGGTCACCGCTCGTACCTTGACACCGTCTGTGTACGGAGGTCGATGTCCACGGTGAAGAAGATCGCACCGATCTCCGCATCGCGCTGCGCGACGACCTGGGTGCGGGGGCGGCTGCCGAGACCATCCGCAAAGCAGGCGGTCGTTGCGCTCGCTGTCGAGTCACCCGTCTTGATACGCGATGCGTAGGTAGCACCGTCGGTCGTATGGGCGACGCAGATCCGCTTTCCGCTCACGCCACTGCCGAGGTCACCGGAAGCGGCAGCCTCGACCTGGGCGATGACTCCGTCCAGATAGGTCTGGAGCTCGCCCGGCGTCGTGCCCTTCGGGCTGACGGCGGCGAATCGGCCCGCCTCACGTGCGGCGTTCTTCACAGAGTTCTGCTGGGAGACGGCGATTCCGCCGGTGATCATGCCGAAGATCAAGACGACGAAGAGGGGCAAGATCAGGGCGAACTCGACGAGCGAGGCCCCGCTCTCGTCCTCCCTGGCTCGGCGTCGCTGCACACGCAGGTTGGCCATGATCTCCCGCTCCTCGCGCGTCACCCAACCACTCTGAGTGACAGTCGGACGCGAGGGTACCTCCACGCAAGAGAAGTAGATAGGGCGGATCCGGAGATTGGGTCACACGCCCCAGGGCGGATGTGACCGACGCGAGGTTGTCAACGCCACACTCAACTTTTATGCTGGCGATGCGCAACCGGCCTGGAACGAGGGTCGGCGCCACTTCCCTGACCCAGTCCCGCAGTCCCGTTCCACCTGGAGGAACCCATGCCCAAGGCCGTCGGCATCGATCTCGGCACCACCAACTCCGTCGTCTCCGTCCTCGAGGCCGGCGACCCCGTCGTCATCCCGAACAGCGAGGGCGCCCGCACCACCCCGTCCGTCGTCGCCTTCTCCAAGGGCGGCGAGGTCCTGGTGGGCGAGGTGGCCAAGCGCCAGGCGATCACCAACCCCGATCGCACGATCCGGTCCGTCAAGCGCCACATCGGCACGAACTGGACCATCAAGATCGACGACAAGGACTACACGTCCCAGGAGATCTCGGCGCGCACGCTGATGAAGCTGAAGCGCGACGCCGAGGCGTACCTGGGCGACACCGTCACCCAGGCCGTCATCACCGTGCCGGCCTACTTCGACGACGCCCAGCGCACCGCCACCAAGGAGGCCGGCCAGATCGCCGGGCTCGAGGTGCTGCGCATCATCAACGAGCCCACCGCGGCCGCCCTGGCCTACGGGCTCGACAAGGAGGGCGAGGCCGACCAGACCGTGCTCGTCTTCGATCTCGGCGGCGGCACGTTCGACGTGTCGGTGCTCGAGATCGGCGACGGGGTGTTCGAGGTCAAGTCCACCCACGGCGACACGAACCTCGGTGGCGACGACTGGGACCAGAAGATCATCGACTGGCTGGTCGCCCAGTTCAAGGCCGCCCACGGCGTCGACCTGAGCAAGGACAACATGGCCGAGCAGCGCCTCAAGGAGGCGGCCGAGAAGGCCAAGATCGAGCTGTCCCAGGTCCAGCAGACCCAGATCAACCTGCCGTTCATCACCGCCACGGCCGACGGTCCGCTCCACCTCGACGAGCAGCTCACCCGGGCCAAGTTCCAGGAGCTCACCCAGGACCTGCTCGACCGCTGCAGGTCCCCCTTCGAGCAGGCCATCACCGATGCCGGCCTGTCCAAGGGCGACATCGACCACGTCATCCTCGTGGGCGGCTCCACCCGCATGCCGGCCGTGACCGACCTGGTCAAGGAGTTCACCGGCAAGGACCCGAACAAGTCGGTCAACCCCGACGAGGTCGTGGCCATCGGCGCCGCCGTCCAGGCCGGCGTGCTCAAGGGCGACGTCAAGGACGTGCTCCTGCTCGACGTCACCCCGCTGTCGCTCGGCATCGAGACCAAGGGCGGCGTGATGACCCGCCTCATCGAGCGCAACACCACCATCCCCACCAAGCGCACCGAGGTGTTCACCACGGCCGAGGACATGCAGCCGTCGGTGGAGATCCACGTCCTGCAGGGCGAGCGCGAGATGGCGTCGTTCAACAAGACGCTCGGCAAGTTCCAGCTCGTCGACCTGCCCCCCGCCCCCCGTGGCGTGCCCCAGATCGAGGTCACCTTCGACATCGACGCCAACGGCATCGTCCACGTGTCGGCCAAGGACCGGGCCACCGACAAGACCCAATCCATGACCATCACCGGGCAGAGCTCGCTGGCCAAGGACGACATCGAGCGCATGGTCAAGGACGCCGAGGCCCACGCCGAGGAGGACGCCAAGCGCCGCGAGGAGGCCGAGGCCCGCAACCAGGGCGACACCCTCGTGTACCAGACCGAGAAGCTGCTCAAGGAGCAGGGCGAGAAGCTGTCGGGCGACGAGAAGCAGAAGGTCGAGGACGCCCTCGCCTCCCTGAAGACCGCGCTCGCCGGTGACGACATCGCCGCCATCAAGGAGGCCACCGAGGCCCTCATGACGGCGTCGCAGGAGTTCACCCAGAAGCTCTACGAGTCGGCCGCCCAGTCCGACGGCGGCGCCGGCGCCGCCGGTGGCACCGGTGCGACGTCGGCGGACGACGACGAGGTCGTCGACGCCGAGATCGTCGACGAGTGATCGACGTGAGCGACGACGACCTCACGCCCACCGACGACCACATCGACGACCCCGCCCACGTGTCCGAGGCCCTGGCCTCGGACGCGGCGGCGGTCGCCGAGCAGGTCGATGCCCATGTCGATGCCGATCACCACCTGGCCGACGAGCCGGGCGAGTTCACGCCCGAGCAGATCGACGCCCTGGTGGCCGAGCGCGACGAGTTCCTCGACGCGTACCGGCGGACGGCGGCGGACTTCGACAACTACCGCAAGCAGGCCCAGAAGCGGATCACCGACGAGGTGGCCCGCAGCCAGGGCAGCTTCGTCGAGCGGATGCTCCCGGTCCTCGACGCCATCGAGGCGGCGCAGGCCCACGCCGGCGCCGACGCCTCGGGCGTCGATGCCGTGTCCAAGGCGCTGTTCGGGTTCCTCGAGAAGGAGGGCCTCGAGCGGGTCGCCCCCGACGGCGAGCCGTTCGACCCGAACCTGGCCGAGGCCGTCCTGCACGAGCCCGGCGACGGTGAGCCCACCGTGGCCGAGGTCCTGCGCACCGGCTACCTGTGGCAGGGGCGGGTCATCCGCGCCGCCATGGTCAAGGTCGCCGGCTGAGCGGGCCGCACCTGTTCCAATGAGCGCCGATCCTCGGAGCTGAGCCGTCAGGCGAGGCGACCGATGTCACGGTGTCGTTCTGGCGGCGAAGCCGCCGATGTCGATCGCCGGAAGCCGTTCCCCACAGCAAGATGCAAAGCGAGGTGAGTCGTGGCACCCCAGCGTGAATGGTTCGAGAAGGACTACTACAAGGTGCTCGGGGTGTCCGACTCCGCCACCAAGGCCGAGATCACCAAGGCGTACCGCAAGCTGGCGCGCGAGAGCCACCCGGACAAGCACCCGGGCGACACGGCCGCCGAGGAGCGCTTCAAGGCCATCGCGGCCGCGTACGACGTCCTCGGCGACGACGCCAAGCGCAAGGAGTACGACGAGGTGCGCCGCATGGGCCCCCTCGGGGGCATGCGCGGCGGGGGCGGCGCCGGCGGCCCGGGCGGCTTCCGCTTCGAGGACGTCGGCGACCTGGGCGACCTGTTCGGCGGCCTCTTCAACCGCGGCCGTGGCGGCGGCGGTGGCGGCCGACCCGGACGCGGGACCGGTCCCCAGCGCGGCGCCGACCTGCAGTCCGAGCTGCACCTGTCCTTCGAGGATGCCGTCTCCGGCGTCACCACCGCCGTCCACCTCACCTCCGAGGCGGCGTGCTCGCGCTGCGCCGGCAACGGCGCCGAGCCCGGCACCTCGCCCCTCGTCTGCACCAACTGCGGCGGGCGCGGCGTGCTCGACGACAACCAGGGCTTCTTCTCGTTCTCCCAGCCGTGCCCGACCTGCCAGGGTCGCGGCACGGTCGTCGAGACGCCGTGCACCAACTGCCGGGGCAGCGGCGTCGAGCACCGACCCCGCGAGGTCAAGGTCCGGGTGCCGGCCGGCGTCCGCGACGGCCAGCGCATCCGGCTCAAGGGTCGCGGCGGTCCCGGCCGTCACGGCGGCCCGCCCGGCGACCTCGAGGTCATCGTCCACGTCGGCGCCCACCGCCTCTTCGGCCGCTCCGGCGACGACCTCACCCTGACCGTGCCGGTCACCTTCGCCGAGGCCGCCCTCGGCGCCGACATCGAGGTCCCCACCCTCGAGGGCACGCCGGTGAAGATCCGCGTGCCGGCCGGCACGCGGTCGGGCAAGGTGTTCCGGGTGGGCGGCAAGGGGGTGTCCCGGAACGGCAAGACCGGCTCGCTGCTCGTGACCATCGAGGTGGCGGTGCCGGCCAACCTGTCGCGCGAAGAGCGCAAGGCCATCGAGACCCTCGCCTCGCTGGAGACCGAATCGCCCCGCAAGCACCTGGGCGTCTGACCGGGAGGAGGACCATGTCGACCGCACCGAGCCAACCCGAGGGCCGCTTCCACGCACGGGCCGTCTACGTCATCTCGGTCGCCGCCGAGCTGGCGGGCGTCCACCCGCAGACCCTGCGCATCTACGAGCGCAAGGGCCTGGTCGACCCGGCCCGCACCAGCGGCGGCAGCCGGCGCTACTCAGACGCCGACATCGAACAGCTCCGGCGCATCTCCGAGCTGACCGACGAGGGCCTCAACCTCGCCGGCGTGAAGAAGGTGCTCGCGCTCGAGGCCGAGCTCGAGCTGCTGCGCGAGGAGCTGGCCGAGGCCCGGCGGGCCGTCGGCGAGGCCGTCGAGTCCACGCATCGCCAGTACCGCCGCGACCTGGTGCCGCTCCGCCAGGAGCTCACGATCTTCGGCCGCATCGACCTTCCGAAGCGATGATCGAAAGTTGAGTCGGGTGTTGTCAGGTTTCCTGAGCGGGAGTAGACTGCTGGCATGGCGTTGGACCCGAACAAGTGGACCCTGAAGACCCAAGAGGCGTTCTCGGCTTCGGTCGAGCAGGCCAAGGCGCTGAACAACCCCGAGGTCACGCCTGACCACCTGCTGGCGGCCCTCCTGCGCCAGACCGACGGCGGCATCGCCCTGCCGATCCTGGAGAAGGTCGGCGTGGACCACCGCTCGGTCCGCAACGCCGCCGACGAGGCCGTGGCCAAGCTGCCCAAGGCCTACGGCGGCTCCGACGCCCGCCTGTCGCGCGACCTGTCCACCGTCATGTCGACGGCCGAGGCGGCCAAGACCGAGCTGGGCGACGAGTACCTCTCCGTCGAGCACCTGCTGCTCGGCCTGACCGAGAAGCTCGGCGTCAGCAAGGACGACCTGCTCCACGGCATGCGCGAGGTGCGCGGCTCGCACCGCGTCACCAGCCAGAACCCCGAGGACCAGTACCAGGCGCTGGAGAAGTACGGCCGCGACCTCACCGCCGCCGCCCGCGCCGGCAAGCTCGACCCGGTCATCGGCCGCGACGAGGAGATCCGACGGGTCATCCAGGTCCTGTCCCGTCGCACCAAGAACAACCCAGTCCTCATCGGCGAGCCCGGCGTCGGCAAGACCGCCATCGTCGAGGGCCTCGCCCGTCGGGTGGTCGAGGGCGACGTGCCCGAGACCCTGAAGGACAAGAAGGTCGTCAGCCTCGACGTGTCGGCGATGGTCGCCGGCGCCAAGTACCGGGGCGAGTTCGAGGAGCGGCTGAAGGCCGTCCTCAAGGAGATCACCGACTCCGAGGGCCAGGTCATCACCTTCATCGACGAGATGCACACCGTGGTGGGTGCCGGTGCGTCCGAGGGGTCCACCGGTGCCGGCGACATGCTCAAGCCGATGCTGGCGCGCGGCGAGCTGCGCATGATCGGCGCCACCACCCTCGACGAGTTCCGCAAGTACGTCGAGAAGGACCCCGCCCTCGAGCGGCGCTTCCAGCAGGTCTTCGTCGGCGAGCCCTCGGTCGAGGACTCCGTCGCCATCCTGCGCGGCCTGAAGGAGCGCTACGAGGTGCACCACGGGGTGCGCATCCAGGACGCCGCCCTCGTCGCCGCCGCCACGCTGTCCGACCGCTACCTGACCGGGCGCTTCCTGCCTGACAAGGCCATCGACCTCATCGACGAGGCCGCGTCCAAGCTGCGCATCGAGATCGACTCGCTGCCCACGGAGATCGACGTCGTCGAGCGCCGCATCCGCCAGCTCGAGATCGAGCGGGTGGCACTGGCCAAGGAGACCGACGCGCCGTCGGTGTCGCGGCTCGCCGACCTCGACCAGGAGCTGGCCAACCTGCGCGAGGAGCGCGACGGCATGCTCGCCCACTGGAACCGGGAGAAGGAGGCCATCGGCGAGATCCGGGTCCTCAAGGAGGAGATGGAGACGCTGCGCGAGCGCCTCGAGCGCGAGCAGGACCTCGAGAAGGCGGCCGAGATCCGCTACGGCCGCATCCCCGAGCTGGAGCGCCAGGTCGAGGACGCCACCAAGCACCTCGCCGAGCTGCAGTCGGTGTCACGGATGCTCAAGGAGGAGGTCGACGAGGAGGACGTCGCCGAGATCGTCTCCCGCTGGACCGGCGTGCCGGTCTCGCGCCTCATGGAAGGCGAGATGGCCAAGCTCGTGCGCATGGAGGAGGTCCTCCACGAGCGGGTCATCGGCCAGGACGAGGCGGTCGAGGCCGTCGCCAACGCGATCCGCCGCAGCCGGGCTGGCCTGTCCGACCCGCACCGCCCCATCGGCTCGTTCCTGTTCCTCGGCCCCACCGGCGTCGGCAAGACCGAGCTGGCCCGCACCCTCGCCGGGTTCCTCTTCGACGACGAGCGGGCGATGGTCCGCATCGACATGAGCGAGTACATGGAGAAGCACTCCGTGTCCCGCCTGATCGGCGCGCCCCCCGGCTACGTCGGCCACGAGGAGGGCGGCCAGCTCACCGAGCTCGTCCGGCGCCGGCCCTACTCCGTCGTGCTGCTGGACGAGCTCGAGAAGGCCCACCCCGACGTCTTCAACATCCTGTTGCAGGTGCTCGACGACGGCCGCCTCACGGACGGCCAGGGCCGCACGGTCGACTTCGCCAACACGGTGCTGATCATGACCTCGAACATGCCGGGTGACCCGCGCGACCACCTGCGCCCCGAGTTCGTGAACCGCATCGACGACATCGTCCGGTTCCGCGAGCTCACCGAGGCCGACCTGGCCCCCATCGTCGAGATCCAGCTCGACCACCTGCACCGTCGCCTCGCCGACCGGCGCATCACGCTGCAGGTCACCGATGCGGCCAAGGCCAAGCTGGCCGCCCTCGGCTACGACCCGGCCTTCGGTGCCCGGCCGCTGAAGCGGGTGATCCAGCGGGAGGTCGCCGACCGGATGGCCGGCGCCATCCTCGAGGGCCGCCTGGCCGACGGCGACGTGGCCACGCTCGACGTGGCCGGCGACGAGCTCACGCTCGACACGACCCAACCCGTCGGGACCTGAGGCCGATCCCACCATCCCACCGCGCCGTCGCTGCGATGGGGGATGATGCGGCCATGGACACCCGCATGATCGCCATCATCGCCCTCGTCATCGCCGTCGTGGTGCTGCTGCTCGTCGTGATGTGATCGCTCAGCCGGTGGCACCGCCGGCGTAGGAACCGAAGCTCCAGGCGTTGCCCTCCGGGTCGCGGATGGAGAACCCCATGCCGCCGGGGTCGTAGTGCGGCTCGTAGGGCGCTCGGACGACCTCCGCGCCCGCGGCCTCGCAGCGCTCCCAGACCCGTCGCGGGTCGGTGGTCACCACGTAGAGGCCCTGCGCGCCGGGGCGGGGGATGAACTCGTTGTCGTCCGCCCAGGTGGCGAGCTGCACGATGCCGCCCTCGGGCCAGCGGTACTCGCTGTGCACGATGCTGCCGTCCTCGGCGCGGACCATGACCAGCTCCTCGAAGCCGAGGACCTCGGTGACGAAGCGGATGCCGACCTCGGGATCGGCGTAGGTCACCACGGTCCAGATGCCGTCGACGTAGGGCCCCCCGTCCCGGGATGCCCCGTCGGCGACGTCGACCCGGTACGGGGTGCCCTCGGCGCGGGCGGCGTAGTCGGCGAGGGACAGGTCCTCGATGGGCTGGGACAGCATCCACCGGTGGCCGTAGGGGTCGACGAGGGTGCCGTGGCGGGCACCGTGGGGCTGGTCCTCGGGCTCGCGCTGGGGGGTGGCGCCGGTGGCGACCGCACGGGCGAACAGCTCGTCGACGTCGGCGACCGTGAGGTGCAGCGCGAACGGGGTGCCGCCGAGCGAGGTGGGGGACACGACGCCGAGCGCCGGGTGCTCGTCGGAGAGGTAGAAGACGGCGTCGCCGATGCGGAACTCCGCGTGGCCGAGCAACCCGTCCGGGCCGACGACCCGGAACTGCTCCTCGGCCCCGAAGGCCTGGGCGTACCAGGCGAGGGCGCCGACGGCGTCGCTGGCCGTGAGGTAGGGGATGACGGTCGTGGCGACCGGAGTGGTGGTGGGTGGCATGGGGTTCCTCCGTGGGAGCTCGACGATCGGGGCGACGTCGGCGGGGTCGAGGTCGAGCGCGGCGACCAGACGGGTTCGCAGGCTGCGGGCGAAGCTCGGCCGCGGCGTCTGCGGCTCGGTGGGCGACGCGAGGGCGTCGAAGGGGTCGGTCATCGGGCCGGCCTCCCGTTCTCGTAGCTGGCTCGGAAGGCGGCCCTCGCCCGGACGAGCAGCACCTCGGTGGCGCCCTCGGTCCGACCGAGGCAGGCAGCGACCTCGCGGACCGGGAGCCCGTCGAGGTACCGCAGCGCCAGGGCGCTGCGGTGGTGGCCGCCGAGCGTGGCCAGCGTGTCGTGGGCGGCGAGCGCGTCGAGGCGGACGTCCCAGTCGTCGACGGGGTCCGGCGCCGGGTGGAGGTCGTCGACCAGCCGGTCGTCCCGCTCGAGCCGGCGCCAGTGGTCGACCAGCTTGTGGCGGGCGACGCCGATGAGCCACGCCACCGTGAGCTCGGGGACGGTGTGGCGCTGCACCGCGTCGACGGCGGCGAGGAACGTCTCCGACGTCAGGTCCTCGGCCACCGAGGCCGAGCCGCACCGCGCCGCCAGGTACCCGTACACGTCGGGTAGCGCCCGGTCGTAGAGGTCGACGAGGGCGTGGCGCTGGTCCGGGGTCGCAGGCAGCTCGCTCACCATCCCCTCCATCGTCCGGCAGCGCCGGATCCCTACACCCGGATCTTCACCGAGGAAGCCGGGCAGGGGAAGTCGAACCCTCTCCCATGACCGACGCGCCCTGGACCGGTGATGCCTGCTCCCTCGTCGACGCCTTCCGGGCCGGTGAGCGATCGCCGAAGGAGGAGCTCGAGGCCACGCTTGCCGCCATCGAGGCCAGCGACCTCAACGCCTTCTCCCACGTCGACCCGGATCGCGCCCGCCAGGCCGCCGCCGCAGCCGACGTGTCCCTGCCGTTCGGCGGCGTGCCCGCCGGGCTCAAGGAGCTGGACCCGGTCGAGGGTTGGCCGTACACGGAGGGCTCGCTCGTCTTCCGCGACCGGGTCGCCACCAGGACCAGCACCGTGATCGAGCGGCTGCTCGAGGTCGGCGGTGCGGTGCCGGTCGGTCAGACGACGGCCAGCGAGTTCGGCGGCCTCAACGTGAGCGTCACCAAGATCAACGGCGTCACCCACAACCCGTGGCGGCACGGCCGGACCGTCGGCGGGTCGTCGAGCGGCTCGGCCGCGGCGGTGGCCGGCGGGCTCGTGAGCCTGGCCAGCGGCGGCGACGGCGGCGGCTCCATCCGGATCCCCGCCGGGTACACCGGTCTGCTCGGGTTCAAGGGCACGTTCGGCCGCACGCCACGCAGCCCGAGCGCCTACATGCGCCCGCACACGGTGGTGCTCGGGAACCTCGCCCGCTCCGTGCGAGACGCCGCCCGCTACTACGACGTCGTCACCGGCCACCACGCCGGCGACCCGACCAGCCTGCCCAAGCACCCGTCGTTCGAGGACGGTCTCGGCACCCAGGAGCTCACCGGCAGGCGCGTCGCCGTGATCCCCGCGCTCGGCGGCGTCACCCTCGAGCCCGGCGTCGAGGAGCGGATCCGCTCGGACGCCGCCGCCCTGATCGCCGCCACAGGGATGGTGCAGGTGGACCTCGACGTCCGCCCCCCGAACCTGGCCGCCCAGTGGATGATGGGCAACCTGGCCACCCTGCTCGCCGACCTCGGTGACCGTTGGCCGGCGTGCGCGGCGGACCTGACCGAGGAGGTCGCCATGGGCCTGCGCCTGTCGACCTCGCTCTACAACCTGCACACGGCCGCCGCCGCCGAGCGGATGCGCCTCGAGGCCAACAACGAGATGGCGCGGGCGTTCGGCGAGGTCGACTTCATCATCGCCGCGACCAACCCCGGCCCGGCGTTCCCGGCCGAGTCGACCACCAGCAGCCCCACCGACTCCTTCCTGGAGTGGGCCCAGCGCAGCGCCGCTGCGAAGTACGCGTTCCGCAGCGTGCTCGGCGGTGTGCGGGTGGCCAGCGCCTTCGCTCCCGGCCTGCCGGACTGGCTCCTCGACCGTGCCGGCAAGACCTTCCCGGACCTCATCAACATGGGCGCGCTCACGATCATCTCCAACATCTACGGCAACCCCGCCGTCTCGATCCCCGCCGGCACCGTCGACGGTCTGCCCGTCGGGATGCAGGTACTCGGCCGCCACCACGAGGACGCGCTGCTGTTCGACGTGGCCCTCGCCGCCGAGCGGGAGCGGCCCTGGCCGCTCGTCGCACCGAGCGTGGTGGGTCTCGCCGCCGGGACGACCTGAACGCAGAGCGCGGCCGCCAGGGGTGCGAATCGTTCGGCTCTGACCACGAAGCGTGAGATCTGGGCGCCATCCGCACGGTGAGTCGTGGCGCGCCGGCCGGATCGGCCGATTTGCCCCGCTTCACCTCTGGTGGGTGGCCGCGCAGCGCAGTTCGATGGGCACCGGAGGCGCAATCGGCGCCTCGAGGATCCCGAGTGATCCAGGGCTTGAACGGACGGCAAGGTGCCGGCCGGGTGCGATCGAAGGCAGGGCAAGATGAAGACGAGACGGTTCAAGCTGGGCGCGGGTGCTGGTCTGGTGACCATGCTCCTCGGCGCACTGATGGTGCTGGCGCCGGGCGCCGGCGCGGAGCACACCGCTCCCACCCCGACCATCTACGACTCGAACGTCCAGTGCGTCGGAGCGGGTCAGGGCAACGTGGTCGGTCTCGGCTACGAGGACTCCGTCGAGTTCGGCGCCGAGTTCGTCGGCAGCAGCGAAGGTGTCAGCTTCACGTCCGAGGTCATCGACGGCGTCCGCCACTTCACCTGGAGCTCCACGACGCACACCATCGGTGCGGTCGTCGTGAAGCAGGGCGACGGCGCGGCGGTCTTCAGCTACGAGCCCGCGGGGGCGACGTCCGGGACCGTGTACGTGGGGACGAGCAACGACCGCACCGGCCTCTCCCACATCTCCTTCTGCATCGGCGACACGCCCTCGGCGGTCACCGGCTCGATCACCGTCGACAAGGTCGTCACCGGCGCCGCCGCGCCGGCAGGCGACCCGGCCTACGGGTTCACCGTGTCCTGCACGTCGAACGGCCAACCGGTCGTGCTGGCGGCCGGCGATGCCACCTTCACCCTGACCAAGGACGCGACGGCGAAGTCCATCGCCGGGCTCCCGATCGGGGCCGTCTGCACCGTGACCGAGCCGGGCGACCAGGACAACGGCGCCACGACCACGACGTACGCAGTCGAGGGCGGAACGCCGGGCGCTGGTCCTGCGGTCGCGACCGTCGTGGCGGGGAACCCCGCAGACGTCGTCGTCACCAACGACTTCCCTGCCCAGGCCCGCACCGGCGCCCTGTCCGTCGACAAGGCCGTCACGGGCAACAACCAGCCGGTCGGCACGACCGCATTCGGCTTCACGGCGGACTGCACGGCTGGCGAGGCGGCGGTCGACATGAACGGCGCGGAGACCGCCGGCAACCAGGCGGTGTTCACCCTCACCGCCGGCGATCCGGTCCGCACCTTCTCCGGGCTGCCGATGGGTGCCACGTGCACGGTCGCCGAGACCAACGCCCAGGGTGCGACCTCGACCTCCGTCGTCGTCGACGGTGGCGCAGCCACCAACGGCACGTCGGTCAGCGGCGTCGTGATCAACGCTGGCGCAACCCGAGCCGTCGTGGTGACGAACGCCTTCAACACGAGCGGTGGCGGCCAGCTGCCTCCGCCGCCCATCGTGATCCCTGACGAGGAGCCGGCCCCGGTCTCCACGCTGCAGGTCGTGAAGGCCGTGGACGCCGCCGACCCCGGTGACATCCCCGCCACGTGGGCCGTCGGCTTCCAGGTCGACGACCCGGACGGTGGCATCGTCCAGGAGCTCCGCCTGAGCGATGCGAGGACGAGCTCGGCTGCGACCGAGATCGAGGCTGGCACCTACACCGTCACCGAGCTCGTCGAGGACGACTCGGAGCTCGTGTCGGTCGAGTGCGTGGATGCCTTCGACGACGACGTCGTGGTCGGGGATCCCGACCTCGACGGCGGCGTGGTGACGGTGGCCGTGGACGAGGGCGCGGACGTCGTCTGCACCTTCACGAACTTCTATGCCGCCGAGCAGGTCCTGCCGGCCGAGGAGACGCCCACGCCGCAGCCCACCCCGACCCCGCAGGCGCAGAAGCCGCAGGTCCTCGGCGTCCAGACGGTCCGGGCCCTGCCCCGGACCGGCGACGAGACCCGTGGCCTGGCCGGCGCCGGCGCCGTCATGCTGGCCCTGGGTGCGGCGATGGTGCTCGGGAGCAAGCGCCGCTTCGCCCAGGACTGACGTTGGGGAGCGCCCGCCGCTGAGCGGGAGCGGTGATCGGAGCCCAGCCACCCCCCGGTGGCTGGGCTCCGGCGCGCCAGGCAACCGTTTCGACCGGCGTGGAGGCCGGCGGTACCATGGCTCAACGGCTCTCAGAAGGGGGCCGGTCCGTCGTTTTCGGGCCGCACGAGCCGTGCAGATCATCGAGCAAGAGGAGGGCCGGATGCCGGCCACCATCGTCGTGGGCACGCAGTGGGGGGACGAGGGCAAGGGTCGGTTCGTCGACCTGTTCTCCAAGGAGATGTCGATGGTGGTGCGCTACCAGGGCGGCCACAACGCCGGCCACACCATCGTGGTCGACGGCGAGTCCTTCGCCCTCCAGCTCATCCCGAGCGGCATCCTCTACCCCCACATCACCCCGGTGATCGGCAACGGCGTCGTCGTCGACCCCAAGGTGATGCTGGCCGAGATCGCCATGCTCGAGTCCCGCGGCGTCAACTGCGACAAGCTCCGGCTCTCCGGCAACGCCCACCTGATCTTCCCGTACCACCAGACGCTCGACCGCATGACCGAGCGCTGGCTGGGCCGCAACAAGCTGGGCACCACCAAGCGGGGCATCGGCCCGGCCTACGCCGACAAGGCGGCGCGCGTCGGCATCCGGGTCCAGGACCTCTACGACGAGAAGATCTTCATCGAGAAGCTCCGCATCGTCCTGCGCGAGACCAACGCCGTGCTGGCCAAGGTCTACAACCAGCTCCCGGTGGACGAGGACGAGATCGTCGAGGCCTACCTCGGCACCTACCGCGACGCCATCGCGCCGTACGTCACCGACACGGTCAACCTCGTGCACGAGTCGCTCGAGGCCGGCCAGCACGTGCTCTTCGAGGGTGCGCAGGCCACGTTCCTCGACCTCGACCACGGCACGTACCCCTACGTGACCTCGTCGAACCCGGTCGCCGGCGGCGCCACCGTCGGCTCGGGCATCGGCCCGCGCCACGTCGACCGGGTCGTGGGCGTCGGCAAGGCGTACCTCACCCGCGTCGGCTCCGGGCCGTTCCCCACCGAGCTGTTCGACGAGCTCGGTGACCGCATCGTCGACGTCGGCCACGAGTACGGCGTCAACACCAAGCGCCGGCGTCGCCCCGGCTGGTTCGACGCCGTCATGATGCGCCACGCGGTCCGGCTGAACTCGCTGTCCGAGCTGGCCATCACCAAGCTCGACGTGCTCGACAGCTTCGACACCATCAAGGTCTGCGTGGCCTACGAGCTCGACGGCCAGCGCATCGAGCGGATGCCGGACAACCAGTCGGTGATCCACAAGTGCACGCCGATCTACGAGGAGCTGCCCGGCTGGAAGACCGACGTGTCGGCCTCCACCGAGCCGCACCACCTCCCGGCCAACGCCCGCACCTACATCGAGTTCCTCGCCGACCAGTGCGGGGTGCCGATCAGCCTCCTCGGCGTGGGGCCCTCGCGCGACCAATACGTCCAGCTCGCCAGCTGACACGTCATCGGAAATCGCTGCGAGAAGCCCTCGGTAGCCGAGGGCACTTCGCAGCGATTTTCCATGGGGACGTAGGTTCTGCGCCGTGAAGGTCTGCGTCGTCGGGTCCGGTGGTCGTGAGCACGCGCTGGCGGTGGTGCTGGCCCGGACGGCCGAGGTCGTGGTCACGCCCGGGAACCCGGGCATCCCCGGTTCGGTCGACACGCCGCCAGGCGAGATCGACGCCGACCTCTACGTGATCGGGCCCGAGCAGCCCCTGGTGGACGGCCTCGCCGACGAGCTGCGCGCCGCCGGCAAGCTGGTGTTCGGCCCCGGCCGGGACGGCGCCCTGCTCGAGGGGTCGAAGGCGTTCATGAAGGAGGTCGTCGCCGCCGCCGGCGTGCCGACGGCCCGCTACGCCGACTTCGACGACCCCGACGAGGCCGTCGCCTACCTCGACACGCTCCCGGGCGGGCCGGACGGCGGCTACGTGATCAAGACCGACGGGCTCGCCGCCGGCAAGGGCGTGCTCGTCACCACCGACCGGGCCGAGGCCGAGGCCGACATCCGGGACAAGCTGTCGGGCACGAGCTTCGGCGACGCCGGGCGTCGGGTCGTGATCGAGGAGCGCATGATCGGTCCCGAGCTGAGCGTGCTCGCCGTGTGCGACGGGCAGCGGGCGGTCGCCCTCTCGCCGGCACAGGACTTCAAGCGCGTCGGCGACGGCGACGAGGGCCCGAACACCGGTGGCATGGGCTCGTACAGCCCGGTGCCGGCGGCCAACGAGGCCATCGTCGAGATGGTGCTGGACCGCTTCGTCGACCCGACGCTCGCCGAGCTGCGGCGACGGGGCATCGACTACCGCGGCGTCCTCTACGCCGGGCTGATGCTCACCGCCGACGGGCCGAAGCTGGTCGAGTACAACGTCCGCTTCGGCGACCCCGAGTCACAGGTCGTGCTGCCCCGCCTCACCAGCGACCTGGCCCAGCTGCTGGCCGAGGCGGCAGCCGGCGAGATCCGCAGCGAGCCCACCTTCGGCCGGGACGCCTGCGTCGCCGTCGCCTGCGCCGCGCAGGGCTACCCCACCAGCACCCGCACCGGCGACGTGATCGAGGGCCTCGACCGCCTCGCCGACCTGGACGGGGTGCAGGTCCTGTTCGCCGGGGTCGACGCCGACGAGGACGGCTCGCTCGTCACCGCGGGAGGGCGGGTCCTCTACGTCTGCGGGACGGCGCCGGAGCTCGAGCAGGCTCGGGCGCTGGCCTACCAGGGCGTCGCCCGCCTCGACTGGCCGGGCATGCACCACCGCAGCGACATCGCCGCGCACCCCACCACCTGACGGCGGCCGGCGCGGTCAGGCGTCGCGCTCGCGGAGCCGCCGGCCCTTCTCGACCGCCAGGTCGCGCAGGTCGTCGGCGAAGGTCGCCAGCCGGTCGCGCAGCTGCGCCGCCTCGTCGTCCGTGCCGCTGGCCAGGATGCGGGCGGCGAGCAGGCCCGCGTTTCGGGCCCCGCCGATGGACACGGTGGCCACGGGGATGCCGGCCGGCATCTGCACGATGGACAGCAGCGAGTCCATGCCGTCGAGGTGCTTGAGCGGGACGGGCACGCCGACCACGGGGAGCACCGTCACCGAGGCGAGCATGCCGGGCAGGTGGGCGGCGCCGCCGGCGCCGGCGACGATCACCCGCAGTCCACGGTCGGCGGCGGTGCGCCCGTAGTCGATCATCGCGTCGGGCATCCGGTGGGCGGACACGACGTCGGCCTCGTAGGCGATGCCGAGCTCGTCGAGGGCCAGCGCGGCCTGCTCCATGACGGGCCAGTCGCTGTCGCTGCCCATGACGATCCCGACGACGGGTGCGGTGGTCTCGCTCATGCGTCGTGCGCTCCTCGGAGCTGGTCGGCGGCCCAGCGGGCTCGCTCGCGGAGGTCGTCCAGGTCGTCGCCGCACACGGTGACGTGGCCGATCTTGCGACCGGGCCGGACCTGCTTGCCGTACAGGTGGATGCGCAGGTCGGGGTCGCCCGCGAGGAGGTGGCCGAGCTGGGCGTGGAGGTCGGTGCACGAGCCGCCGAGCACGTTGGCCATCACGGTCCACGGGGCCCGGGCCTCGGTGGACCCGAGCGGCAGGTCGAGCACGGCGCGCAGGTGCTGCTCGAACTGGCTCGTCACCGCCCCGTCGATGGTCCAGTGCCCGCTGTTGTGCGGGCGCATGGCCAGCTCGTTGACGAGGAACGTGCGCCGCCCCTGCCCGTCGGTGAGCTCGAACAGCTCGACGGCGAGGACGCCGGTGACGCCGAGCTCGGCGGCGATGCGCGCCGCCATGTCGGTGGCCACCCGGGCGACGTCGGCGTCGACGTGGGGCGCCGGCGCGATGACCTCGGTGCAGATGCCGTCGGTCTGCACGGTCTCGACGAGCGGCCATGCGGCGACGCTGCCGCTCGGCGTCCGGGCGACGAGCGCAGCCATCTCCCGGGAGAAGGCGACGGCCTCCTCGAGCAGCACCCCGTCGACCAGGGGACCGGGGTCGCCCACCGCCATGAGCCAGTCGTCGAGGTCCCCGGGGCCGTCGACGCGGCGCACGCCCTTGCCGTCGTAGCCGCCCCGCGGCGTCTTGGCGATGACGGGCCACCCGACCTCGGCGCCGAAGCGGGCCACGTCGTCGGGCGTGCGGGCCACCGTCCACCGTGGGCACGGGATGCCGAGCTCGGTCAGCCGGCGCCGCATGGCGACCTTGTCCTGCGCGTGCACGAGCGCCTCGGGCGTGGGGTGCACCGGGGTGCCGTCGGCGACCAGCGCGGCGAGCACGTCGGCGGGGACGTGCTCGTGGTCGAAGGTGACCACGTCGGTGCGGGCTGCCAGCTCGCGCACCGCCTGCAGGTCGTGGTGCGTGCCGACGAGCGCGTCGGGGATCACCAGCGCCGCCGAGTCGGCCTCGGACTCGGCCAGCACCGACAGCGTGATCGACAGGGCCACCGCCGGCGGTTGGCACATCCGGGCGAGCTGCCCCCCGCCCACGATCCCCACGGCAGGGAAGTGCATCGGAGGTGCGTGGTCCACGAAGCCGAACCCTAACCAGCGGTGCGGAGCGCACCCCGGGTCGCCGGCGGCGTGCGCCGGAGCCGCGTCCAGTTCGGGAGGGCGTTCCGAACTGGACGCGCCTCCGTTGCAGGGCGGAGGCGGCGCAGCCTTCTGCGAGACTGGGTGGGTGACGGGATCCCTGCCCAACGTGCTCGCCGGCCGCTACGCGAGCGACGCCATGGTCGAGCTGTGGTCGCCGGCCAACAAGGTCGTGCTGGAGCGCCGGCTCTGGCTGGCCGTGCTCGAGGCCCAGGCCGAGGTCGGGCTCGAGGTGCCGGCTGGCGCCATCGAGGACTACCGCAAGGTGGTCGACGACGTGGACCTCGCGTCCATCGAGCAGCGGGAGCGCGTCACCAAGCACGACGTGAAGGCCCGCATCGAGGAGTTCTCCGCCCTCGCCGGCCACGAGCTCATCCACGCCGGCATGACGTCGCGCGACCTGACCGAGAACGTCGAGCAGCTCCAGGTGCGCGACGCCATGGTGCTGATCCGCGATCGGGCCGTCGCCACCCTCGCGGCCCTGGCCCGCCTCGCCACCGAGCACGCCGACACGCCGATGGCCGCCCGCAGCCACAACGTCGCCGCCCAGGTCACCACCCTCGGCAAGCGGTTCGCCGTCGCCGGGGAGGAGCTGCTCGTCGCCTTCGAGCGGCTCGAGGCCCTCATCGAGCGCTACCCGCTGCGAGGCATCAAGGGTCCGGTCGGCACCCAGACCGACCAGCTCGACCTGCTCGGCTCCGACGAGGCCGTGGACGCCGTCGAGTCCGCCGTCGCCCGCCACCTCGGCTTCGCCCGCACGTTCACCAACGTCGGCCAGGTGTACCCCCGAAGCCTCGACATGGAGGTCGTGGGCGCCCTGGTGCAGCTGGCGTCGGGCCCGTCGAGCCTGGCCACCACCATCCGGCTGATGGCCGGCCACGAGCTGGCGACCGAGGGCTTCCTCCCCGGCCAGGTCGGCTCGTCCGCCATGCCCCACAAGATGAACAGCCGCTCGTGCGAGCGGGTCAACGGCCTCAAGCACGTCCTCGCCGGCCACCAGGCGATGGTCACGAGCCTCGCCGGCGACCAGTGGAACGAGGGCGACGTGAGCTGCTCGGTGGTCCGCCGGGTCGCCCTCCCCGATGCGTTCCTCGCCGCCGACGGCCTGTTCGAGACGTTCCTGACCGTGCTCCGCGGCTTCGGCGCCTACCCCGCCGTGATCCGGGCCGAGCTCGAGCGCTACCTCCCCTTCCTCGCCACCACCAAGGTGCTCATGGCCGCGGTGCGCGCCGGCGCCGGCCGGGAGGAGGCCCACGAGGCCATCAAGGAGCACGCCGTGGCGGTCGCCCTCGCCATGCGGGAGCAGGGCCAGGCCGACAACGACCTGCTCGACCGGCTCGGTGCCGACCCCCGCCTCCCCCTCGACCGCGCCGGCCTCGCCGCTGCGCTCGCGGACCCCATGTCGGTCGCAGGCCGGGCGCAGGCCCAGGTCGCCGCCTTCGCCGAGCAGGTCGGCGCGATCGTCGACCGCTATCCCGAGGCGGCTTCGTACGCCCCCGACGAGATCCTCTAGGACGCCCGATGCAGGTCGACCTCCCCCTCCTCAACACCGGCAAGGTGCGCGGCATCTACGACGCCGGTCCCGAGCACCTCCTCCTGGTCACGTCCGACCGCATCTCCGCGTTCGACGTGGTGATGGACGAGACCATCCCCGACAAGGGGCGGGTCCTCACCGCGATGTCGGCCTTCTGGTTCGAGCTGCTCGCCGACGTCGCACCCAACCACCTCGTCTCCACCGACCTCGCCGACTTCCCCGACGGCGCCCGCGACCCCGCGCTCGCCGGCCGCACGATGCTGACCCGACGGGCCGACATGCTCCCGATCGAGTGCGTCGTGCGCGGCCACCTCACCGGGTCGGCGTGGAAGGAGTACCGGGCCGACGGGACGATGCACGGCCAGGAGATGCCGCCGGGCCTGCAGGAGTCCGATCGCCTGCCCGAGCCCGTGTTCACGCCGGCGACGAAGGCCGCGCCGGGCGAGCACGACGAGAACATCGACTTCGCCACGGCGGTCGACATCGTGGGGCGCGACGTCGCCGAGCAGGCACGGGAGATCTCCCTCGCCGCCTACCGCAAGGGCGCCGACTGGGCCCGCGAGCGGGGGATCATCATCGCCGACACCAAGTTCGAGCTGGGGTGGATCGAGGGCCAGCTGGCCATCTGCGACGAGGTCCTGACCCCGGACTCGTCCCGCTTCTGGTCCGCCGCCGACTGGAAGCCCGGCACCACCCCGCCGAGCTTCGACAAGCAGCCCCTCCGCGACTGGCTCTCCGCCGTCGAGGGCTGGGACAAGGCGCCGCCGCCGCCGCCGCTCCCGCACGACGTCGTCGAAGCCACGGCCGCCCGCTACCGGGAGGCCTACGAGCGCATCTGCGGCAGGTCCTTGGCCGACTGGCCCGGCGAATAGGTTCGGGGCCATGCGCTTCGACGTCCAGGTGGAGACCAGGCCCCGAGCAGGCATCGCCGACCCCGAGGGCTCGACCATCGAGCGGTCGCTGCCCGCGCTCGGCTTCGACGGCATCCAGGACGTGCGGGTCGGCAAGTCGTTCCGCTTCCACGTCGAGGCCGACGACGAGGCGGCGGCGACCTCGCTCGTCCAGGACGTCTGCGCCCGGTTCCTGACCAACCCGGTGATCGAGGACTCCACCATCACCGTCACCGCCGGCTCCACCGTCTGATGGCCGCCCGCATCGGCGTCGTCCTGTTCCCGGGGTCCAACTGCGAGCACGACGCGGTCGAGGCCGTGCGCAGCCTCGGCGGGGACGCGGAGGTGCTCTGGCACGGTGACGACGACCTCAAGGGGGTCGACGGCGTCATCGTCCCAGGCGGCTTCGCCCACGGCGACTACCTGCGGCCGGGCGCCATCGCCCGCTTCTCGCCCGTCATGCAGGCCGTGCAGGCCTTCGCCGCCGACGGCGGGCCGGTCGTGGGCATCTGCAACGGCTTCCAGGTGCTCACCGAGGCCGGAATGCTCCCGGGCGCCCTGCAGAAGAACGCGGGGCTCAAGTTCCTGTGCCGGATGGCGACGCTGCGGGTCGAGACCACCGAATCGGTCCTCACCTCGTCGGCTGCGGCGGGCGCCGAGCTCCGCATCCCGGTGAACCACTTCGAGGGCAACTACACCTGCGACGCGGAGACCCTGGCCATGTTGCAGGCCGAGGACCGGGTCGTCGTCCGCTACGTGGGCGACGTCAACGGATCGGTCGACGACATCGCCGGCGTGTGCAGCGAAGGCCGCAACGTGGTGGGCCTGATGCCGCACCCCGAGCGCGCGTGTGACGAGCTGCTCGGCTCCGCCGACGGCGTCCCGTTGCTGCGCTCCCTGCTCGAATCGGCGGCCAAGGCCGCCGTCTGAGCCAGGTCAACCGGCCCGGCTGATCCCGGCCTTCTTCAGCACGGCGGCGTCGACGCCGAGCTCGCGCCATGCGGCGTAGGAGATGCCCTTGCGCTCGCTGTAGCCCTTCGCCGCCTGGACGAAGTCGGCCTCGAGGCCCTCGAGATCGGCCTTGTTCTCGCTGGACTCCAGCTCGGCCTGCAGGTCCATCCGGTCCTGGATGAGCTGCAGCCGCTTGATGGGGTCTGCCTCGAGGAGCTGCTCCTCGATCTTCACCAATTGCGCCTGCATCGATTCAGCCGTCCGCTTGCGCCCACGCTTGGGCTTGTGCTGCTCGAGCGCTTCGAGATAGTCCCGAACGGCGCGCCCCTGGCGACGCCCTTCTGCGAGTGCGGCCTTGTGGTCATCGGTCATCGCGCGCTTGGTTGCCATCGCCCAGCAGGGAACCACAGAACGCATCCATTTGGCAATTCATGCGGGTTCGGCGTGGTTCCATATCGGCGGCGATGGCCTTCCCCTTTGTCC
>JAKFET010000223.1:0-105838 GCA_036675575.1 Acidimicrobiaceae bacterium | reverse complement strand
ACAACCGAACGACAGACGTTGTTGTCGGACGCTGTCGGTACGGTCGGCACAGCTTCCCCAGAGCGATCGACGAAGGGGAAGTGCGGTGTCGAAGTCGTTGGGCCGAGCAGCGAGCGTGATGGCGTCGCAGTGGAGCTTGATCACCACGGCGCAGGCGTCGGAGGTCGGGATCGGTCGGGAGCAGTGCCGAGACCTGGTGCGACGTCGCATCTGGGAGCGTCCGGAACGGGGCCTGTACGGGCCGACCGGCGTGGCGTGGACCTGGCGCCGGCGACTGATGGCAGCCGTGCTGCTTGCGCCCGACGGGTCGCTGGTCTCCCATCGTCCGGCGGCGACGCTGCTCGGCGTCGGTGGCATGGCCGCGCCCCGCCCGGAGATCACGATCCCGCGAGGCAAGACGTTCCGCCGGTCGTGGGTCACCGTGCACGAATCCACCGACCTCGTGCTGGCGGACCCTCGCGAGATCGAGGGGATCCCGATCACCGGGCCGAGGCGGTTGGCCATGGACCTCGGCTCCGTCGTCTCCGAGGCGCGCTACCGCCAGACCCTGCGCGAGCTGCGCTTCGAGCACGGTGTGACGTCCGACGCGCTGCTGCACACCTACCTCCGTCACAAGCGCTCGGGCCGCAACGGCGGTGGTGCCCTGCGCGACTGGCTGGACCGCTACCTCGGTGTCGAGGGTGTTCCCGAGTCCGGGCTGGAGCAGGTGGTGCTCGACGCCTTCCTGGACGCCGGTGTCGCCACGCCGGTCGCACAGCTCTGGGTCGAGACGTACGAGCGGGCGAGGTATCGCATCGACCTGGCGTTCCCGGACCTCATGCTCGCGATCGAGGTCGACGGCTCCCAGCACGAGGAATCCGAGCACCGGGCGGCGGATGCGCGACGGGATGCGGCACTCGAAGCGCTCGGATGGACCGTGATCCGCATCCGAGTGGGGAGCTTCGCCTCCGACCTCGCCCGAGTGATCGCCGTCGTGTGGGAGCGTCAGCGGGCTTCTGTCGTTTCGTTGTCAGGTCCCTCCTGACAACGGAACGAAATTCCCGTGGGGTCGTGGACCGGGCCAGGCCCCGCGGAGGGGTCAGCGGCGGTGGAGGCCGTCGAGGTGGGCGACCAGCTCGCCGGCGGCGGCGCTGGCCGGGAGGTCGATCGAGATCCGGAGGTACCACTCGTCGTGGCCTTCGGGGTCGACCAGCACCTGCTCGACGTCCCAGCGGTCGCCGTCGTCGGCGTCGGTGACGACGAAGCGGGCCGGCCCGCGCGCGTCGCCGTCGATCCCGATGCGAGGACGGGGCACGACGGCCGGACCGGTCTCGCCGGGGCGGGCGACGGGAGCGTCGGGATCGGGCTGGACGGCGTCGTCGCCGTAGGCCTCGAGGTAGGGCTCGAACTGCTCGAGCAGCTTGCGCTCGTTCCAGCCGCGGTCGCCCACCTCGGTGAGGTCCTCGGACCACGCGGTCCACTGGCCGGTGGCGGCGTACTGCACCCAGCGGAAGATGCGGGTGCGGACCAGCGCCTTGAACGCGTGGCGGTCGCTGGTGATGTCGGGGACGCCCGGATCCTCGGCGACCTCGCGGGCCAACGTGGCCGGGTCGCCGGCGCCGCCGTGGAGCATCGCGGTCCACTCGTCGAGCAGCGAGGAGTCGGTGGCCCGGATGACGGCGCCGAGCCAGTCCTGGAGCTCGACGACCTTTGGCGTCTTGGCCTCGTCGGGGACGGTGCGCAGCATCGTCTTGTAGACGTCGGACATGTAGCGCAGCAGCAGGCCCTCGGAGCGCTTGATCCCGTAGTGGCGCACGAAGGCCGGGAAGTCCATCGCCCGGTCCCACAGGTCGCGCACGACCCCCTTCGGCGCGATGTTGCGGTCGCCGATCCACGGGTTGCCCACCCGCCACACGTCGAACACGTCGTAGATCTGCTCGCGCATGGGCTGGGGGTACTGGATCTTCTCCAGCTCCTCGATGCGCTGCTCGTACTCGACGCCGGCGGCCTTCATCTCGGCCATCGCCTCGTCCTTGGCCTTGTCCTTCTGGGCCATCAGCAGCGGCATGGGGTTGTCGACCACGGACTCGACGAGGGCGAGGACGGCGAAGGGGTACCCCTCGTCGTCGCGATCGAGGAGCGGCACGGCATGGAGCAGGAAGGGGGCCAGCAGCTGGCTGAGGGCGAAGTCATCCTGCAGCTCGTGGTCGACCTCGACGAAGCGGCCGTACTTGTCCGGGGCGTCGAGCAACCGCACGACGCCGGCGGTGCGCAGGGCCTTGTACAGGCCGATGGTCGAACGGACGTGGCGTCGCTGGCGGGATCGCGGCTCGTGGCTGTCGAGGAGCAGCGAGCGGCCGTGGGCCCACGCGTCGCCCGGGCGGTCGAGCAGCTGCATGAGCATCCCTGGCGTCATCCGGAACGACGACTCCAGCGGCTCGGGCGTGGCGTCCTGGAGCTTGGTGAAGGTGTCCTCGTCGTAGTGGACGAAGCCCTTCGGGGGCTGGGACTTCTTGAGCTTCTTCTTCTTCTTGGGGTCGTCGACGGCCTTGGCCTGGGCGACGTCGTTCTCCGCGACGTGCTCCGGGGCCAGCGCGATGACGAGGCCGGCGGTGTCGTAGCCGGCGCGACCGGCCCGTCCGGCGATCTGGTGGAACTCCCGCGCGCTGAGGACCCGGGTCTCCGTGCCGTCGTACTTGTAGAGCCGGGTGAGCACGACCGTGCGGATCGGCAGGTTCACGCCCACGCCGAGCGTGTCCGTGCCGGAGATCACCTTCAGCACGCCCATCTGGGTGAGGCGCTCGACCAGGCGCCGGTAGCGGGGGAGCATCCCGGCGTGGTGCACGCCGACGCCCTGGCGGAGCAGGCGGGCGAGGTCGCGCCCGAACCCGGCGGGCAGCTTGGCCTTGGCGAGCTCCGCGGACACGATCTCCTTCGCAGCGTCGTCCAGCTTGGTGACGCTGGCCATCGCCGTCGCCTGGGCCACCGCGTCTTTCTGGGAGAAGTTCACCAGGTAGAGGGGCGCGGCGTCCTTGGCCAGCAGCTCCTCGATCGTGTGGTGCAGCAGGGTGCGGCGGTACTCGAAGTGGAGGGGCACGGGCCGCACGGCGTCGTCGACGAGGGCGGTCGGCCGGCCGGTGCGGCGGGTGAGGTCCTCCCGGAAGAAGCGGACGTCGCCGAGCGTCGCCGACAGCAGGAGGAACGACGACTGCGGCAGCTCGAGCAGCGGCACTTGCCACGCCCACCCACGGTCGGGGTCGCCGTAGAAGTGGAACTCGTCGAGCACGACGGTCTCGGCGTCGGCCTCGGGACCGTCCTTGAGGGCGACGTGGGCGAGGATCTCGGTGGTGCAGCAGATCACCGGCGCGTCTGCGTTCACCGACGAGTCCCCGGTGAGCAGGCCGACGTTCTCGGGGCCGAGCTGCTCGCACAGGTCGAAGAACTTCTCCGAGACCAGCGCCTTCACCGGTGCCGTGTACCAGGACCGGCCGCCGCCGGCGACGGACTTGGCGTGCGCGGCGAGGGCGACGAGGGACTTCCCCGAGCCGGTGGGCGTGGCGAGGATGACGTTCGAGCCCGACAGCAGCTCGAGGATCGCCTCCTCCTGGTGGGGGTACAGCTCGAGGCCGCGCTCGATCGCCCAGTCCGTGAAGCCCTCGATGATGGCGTCGGCGTCGGGCTCGCCGCCGGTGGGAGCGGGGAGGAAGTCGACGAGACGGCGGGCCACCGGCCCAGTGTGCCGGTACGGTCGCCGCGATGTTCCAGCCGGGTGAGCTCTCGCCACGGGTGCGCAACCTCGCAGCCGGGGCGATCCAGCGCAGCTGGGAGTGGATCTGCGCCGTCGGGTCCACCTCACCCGACGACGCCCACGGCCGGCGCTTCCGAGCGATGGGGGAGCGGTCGATGATCGCGTTTCCCCCGGGCCAGCTCTTCAACGAGCACTGGATCGAGATCGGCTCCCACACCCTCATCGGCCCGCACGTCTCCATGTCGGTGGGCATGTGGAACGAGGATCTCGACCCCGATGCACCGCCCGTGATCCGCATCGGCGACCGCTGCAACATCGGCCGCGGCGGCTCGCTGGTGGGTCGGGTCGGCATCGCGATCGGCGACGACGTGACCATCGCGCCGGACCTCTACGTGACCGACCACAACCACGCCTACGACGACGTCGACGTGCCCATTGCCCGGCAGTGGCCCCACGAGGCGCCGGTGTCGATCGGCAGCGGATCCTGGATCGGCGCCGGCGTCGTGATCCTCCCCGGCACCACCATCGGGCAGCACGTCACGGTCGCCGCCGGCTCCGTCGTGCGGGGCGACGTGCCCGACCGCAGCGTGGTCGCCGGTGTGCCCGGCCGGGTGGTGCGGCAGTGGCGCGACGGCGCATGGGACCCGCCCCTCGAGCCCCGGTCGACGGAGCCGCCCGACGACTGGCCCCGCTGAGGGCCCCGAGGAGCCTGGCGGCCGCTGGCGGGCGACCGGGCCCACGACGGCCGGCCGGACGTGTAACCGGCCCGCGCGGCGCTGGTCTGACCTGGGTGGTCGAGTTCCGGCGCATCGCGATCGTCAACCGGGGTGAGGCCGCCATGCGGCTGGTGCACGCCGTGCGGGAGCTGGACGGGTTCACGACCATCGCCCTCCACACCAGGGCCGAGCACCGGGCGATGTTCGTGCGCGAGGCGGACGAGGCCGTGTGCTTCGAGGACCTGGGCGTGCCGATCGCCGGGACCCCGTACCTCGACCTCGACGTGCTGTCCGCCGCACTGGTCGCCGCCCGCGCCGAGGCGGCGTGGGTGGGGTGGGGCTTCGTCGCCGAGCGGCCCGAGTTCGCCGAGCGCTGCGCCGAGCTCGGCGTCACCTTCATCGGACCCAGCGCGGCGTGCATGCGCCTGCTGGGGGACAAGATCGAGGCCAAGCGACTGGCGGAGGAGGCCGGCGTCCCACTCGCCCCGTGGAGCGGCGGTCCGGTGGCCGACGTGGCCGCTGCGGCCGCCGCCGGGGAGCGGATCGGCTACCCGCTGATGGTGAAGGCGGCCGCCGGCGGCGGAGGCCGCGGCATCCGACGGGTCGACCACCCCGACGAGCTGGCCGCTGCCTTCGAGCGGGCACGCGACGAGGGCCAGAAGTCCTTCGGCGACCCGACCGTCTTCCTCGAGCGGGTCGTCGCCGACGCCCGCCACGTCGAGGTCCAGATCATCGCCGACCAGCACGGCAACGTCTGGGCGCCGGGCGTGCGGGACTGCAGCATCCAGCGCCGCAACCAGAAGGTGATCGAGGAGTCGGCGTCGACCGCCCTCACGCCGAACCACGAGGCGCACCTGCGCGACGCCGCCATCCGCCTGGCGAAGGCGTCCGGCTACGTCAACGCCGGCACGGTCGAGTTCCTGTTCCAGCCGGAGGAGGACCTGCTCGCCTTCCTCGAGGTCAACACGCGCCTGCAGGTCGAGCACCCGGTCACCGAGCTGACGACCGGGCTCGACCTCGTGCGCCTGCAGATCGAGGTCGCGCTCGGTCGCCCGCTGGTCGGCACGGCACCCGAACCGAGCGGCCACGCCTTCGAGGCCCGCCTCAACGCCGAGGACCCCCAGCGCGGGTTCGCGCCGGCGGCCGGCCGGATCGAGCGGCTGGTGCTGCCCACCGGACCCGGCGTGCGCGTGGACACCGGCGTGGCCGAGGGGGACGCCATCGCCGCCGAGTACGACTCGATGATCGCCAAGGTCATCGCCTGGGGCGCCGACCGCGAGCAGGCCCGCCGGCGGCTCCGTCGGGCGCTCTCGCAGACCACCGTCCTCGTCGAGGGCGGCACGACGAACAAGTCGTTCCTGCTCGACCTCGTCGAGCGCCCCGAGGTGGTGGAGGGTCGGGTCGACACGGCGTGGCTCGACCGCCTCACCGCGACCGACGGCCACCGCACCGACCGCTACGCCGACGTCGCGCTGCTGGTGGCGGCCATCGACGTCCATGACCAGGAGCGCCTGCTCGACCGGGCCCGGTTCCTCAGCTCGGCCGCGCGCGGCCGTCCCGAGTCGGACCTGACGGCCGGCCACGATGTCGAGCTGCGCTGGGAGCAGGGCGAGTACCGCCTGCGCGTCGCCACCGGCGACCTGAGCGGCTGGTACCGGGTCACGCTGGATGGCGTGGTCGCCGACGTCGTGCTCGACCGGCTCGACGCCGCGCACGGCCGCCTCACGGTCGGCGACCGCACCTACCGGGTCGTGTCCCACACCCACCGCACCGAGCACCTCGTCGAGGTCGAGGGCGTCAGCCACCGCTTCTCCCGGGACGACGGCGGCCTGCTCCGGGCGCCGGCGGTCTCCCTGGTGGTGTCCGTGGACGTCGCCCCCGGCGACCGCGTGGTCGCCGGCCAGCGCGTCGCCGTCGTGGAGGCCATGAAGATGGAGACGGCCGTGGTGGCGCCGGGAGACGGCGTGGTCGAGGAGGTCTTCGTCTCCGCGAACGTGCAGGTCGACGTCGGCGCCCCCCTGCTGCGCATCGGCGCCAGCGGGAGCGAGGACGCTGCGGTCGCGGACCGCCGAGCCCGCCTGCGCATCGAGCCGGCCGGCCTGACCGTCGGCGAGGACGCGACCACGGGGCGGCTCGACGTGCTGCGCTCGCTGCTGCTCGGCTTCGACGTC
The DNA here is from genome assembly GCA_036675575.1 of Acidimicrobiaceae bacterium. Lineage (GTDB taxonomy): Bacteria > Actinomycetota > Acidimicrobiia > Acidimicrobiales > Salinilacustritrichaceae > Salinilacustrithrix. Next base: position 99,224 of record JAKFET010000223.1, on the reverse strand, counting down.
GCCGACCAGGACGCACAGGTCGTGGAGGCGCACCGGGTCGAGGGCGACGCCGGCGATCCCAGCGTGCGTCGGCGCGAGCTCGAGCTCCTGCGGATCTTCGCCGACCTCTGCGGGCTGACGCGGGACCGGCGTGCGGCCGAGGGGGACCTGGCCCTCGAGGCCCGCAGCCCGCTCGAGCACTTCCACGCCTACCTCCGCACGCTCGACGCCGAGCACGAGAGCCTTCCCGAACGGTTCCGCGCCCGGCTCCACGACGCCCTCGCCCACTACGGCGTCCGCTCCCTCGACCGCACGACCGCCCTCGAGGCCGCCGTGCACAGCATCCACCGTGCCGTGCAGCGGCGCGACGAGCAGGTGCCGGTGGTGCAGGCGCTGCTCGAGCGGCGGCTGGCGCACTGCGGCGACGAGGACGAGCTCGACGCCGTGCGCGACACCCTCGACCGGCTGATCGCCGCCACCCAGGCGCAGTACCCGTCGCTCGGGAACCTGGCCCGCAGCGTCCGGCACCGCTGCATCGACCGTCCGCTCATCGACCAGGCGCGCGCCGACGTCCACGACGAGGTGCGGCGCTCGCTGCAGGCGCTGGCCGACGATCCGGCCGACCCGGGCGCCGTCGACCTGCTCGTGGCCACGCCGGTCCCGCTCATGACGGTGATCGCGGCCGAGGACGCGCTCGGGCGCGGGACCGAGCTGGCGGCGGCCATCACGGAGGTGCTGACCCGGCGCTTCTACAAGATCCGCGACCTCGAATCGCTGGAGCGACGCGCTGGCGCGCTCGCGCTCGTCACGGCCGGCTACCGGCACCGGGGCGAGGACATCGCCGTGCTGGCGGCTGCGTGCACGGAGGGCGACCTGGTCGCCACGGTGGCGACCGTCGGCCAGCAGGTGCAGGGCGACGCGACCCACGTCGTCGACCTCTACGTGCGCCTCGACGGTGGCCGGTCGGCCGACGACGTCGTCGCGATGGTGGACGACGTGCTCGCGGGCGCCGAGCTCGCCGGGGCCATCGTTCGCGTCGCCGTCGTCGCGGCGGCCGGGGGCGCCGAGGGGCTCGACGTCCACCACCTGTCCTGGAACCGATCGGCCGACGGCACGTTCCACGAGGCCACCGTGTTCCGAGGGCTCCACCCGATGATCGGCCAGCGCCTGCAGCTGTGGCGCCTGGAGAACTTCGACGTCACCCGGCTGCCCGGTCCCGACGACGTCCACGTCTTCGACTGCACCTCCACCGAGCAGCCCGGCGACGAGCGCCTCATCGCCGTGGCCGAGGTGCGCGACATCACGCCGGTGCGCGACGCGTCCGGTGCGCTGATCGCCCTCCCCGAGCTGGAGCGCGTGCTGGTCTCCTGCCTGGACGGCATCCGCCGGTCGCTGTCCACCGTGGGGCGGCGGCTCGAGTGGAACCGGGTGATGCTCTTCGTCTGGCCGACGGTGGAGATCAGCCTCGACGAGGTCACCGAGGTCGCCAAGCGCCTCGTGCCGCTCACCAACGGCCTCGGCATCGAGCAGGTGCTGGTGCAGGGCCGGGTCACCGACCCGGGCACCGACGAGACGGCCGACGTGGTGTTCCGCCTGGGCTACCAGCCCGGCCGGGGCCTGACGATGGCGGTCACCGATCCGCCGACGGCGCCGATGCAGCCGCTCGACGACTACACCCAGAAGGTCCTGGCCTGCCGCCGGCGCGGGACGGTGTACCCGTACGAGATCGTGCCGATGCTCACCACCGAGGCCGAGGACGGCGAGGGGCACTTCACCGAGCTCGACCTGGTGGACGGGCGTCTGGAGCCGGTCGACCGGCCCGCCGGTCACAACGTGGCGGGCGTGGTCATCGGGCTGGTCACGGCGGCCACCGAGGTCCACCCCGAGGGCATGACGCGCATCGCGGTGCTGGGCGATCCGACCCGTTCGATGGGTTCCATCGCCGAGGCCGAGTGCCGGCGCCTGCTCGCCGCCATCGACCTGGCCGAGGAGCGCCAGCTGCCCATCGAGTGGTTCGCCCTCTCCGCCGGCGCTCGCATCGCGATGGACAGCGGCAGCGAGAACCTGGACTGGGTCGCGTCGGTGCTGCGCCGCATCGTCGAGTTCACCCAGGCCGGCGGCGAGATCAACGTGGTGGTGGCGGGCGTGAACGTCGGCGCCCAGCCGTACTGGAACGCCGAGTCGACGATGCTCATGCACACCAAGGGCATCCTCGTGATGACCCCGGACTCCACGATGGTGCTCACCGGCAAGCAGGCCATCGACTTCAGCGGGGGCGTGTCGGCCGAGGACAACATCGGCATCGGCGGCCACGAGCGGGTGATGGGCCCGAACGGGCAGGCGCAGTACTGGGCGCCGGACATGGTCGGCGCCGTCGACACGCTCTTCGCCCACTACGACCACAGCTACGTGCAGCCGGGCGAGCCCGGACCGCGGCCGGCGTTCACCACCGATCCGATCGATCGCGACGTCACCACCGAGCCCCACGCCGGCGCCGGCACCACGTTCACCACGGTGGGCGACGTGTTCTCCGACGAGGCCAACCCGGGTCGCAAGAAGCCCTTCGACATCCGCTCGGTGATGCGGGCCGTGATCGACCACGACCTCGAGCCGCTCGAGCGGTGGGCCGACATGGCCGAGGCGGAGGGGGCCGTGGTGCTCGACGCCCACCTCGGCGGCATCCCCATCTCGATGATCGGCATCGAGTCGCGGCCGCTGCCCCGCACCGGCCAGCTGCCGGCGGACGGGCCCAGCCAGTGGTCGGCCGGCACGCTGTTCCCGCTGTCGTCGAAGAAGGTCGCGCGGGCCATCAACGCAGCCAGCGGCAACCGCCCCGTCGTGGTGCTCGCGAACCTCTCCGGCTTCGACGGGTCGCCCGAGTCCCTGCGCCGCCTGCAGCTCGAGTACGGCGCGGAGATCGGCCGGGCCATCGTGAACTTCGACGGCCCGATCGTGCTGTGCGTGATCTCCCGCTACCACGGCGGCGCCTTCGTGGTCTTCTCCGGACGGCTCAACGACCGCATGCAGGTGCTGGCCGTCGAGGGCGCCCACGCCTCGGTCATCGGCGGCGCCCCGGCGGCCGCCGTGGTCTTCACGCGCGAGGTCGACGCCCGCACGCAGGCCGACGAGCGCGTCGCCCGCCTGGAGCAGGAGCTGGCGGCAGCCGCGCCCCACGAGCGGGCCCGCCTCCGCGCCGAGCTCGCCGCCGTCCGGGCCGGCGTGCGCAACGAGATGCTGGGGGAGGTCGCCGCCGAGTTCGACCGGATCCACAGCGTGGAGCGTGCGCGCGACGTGGGGTCCGTGCACGAGATCGTCGCGCCGTCGCGCCTTCGCCCCGCACTGCACGAGGCCGTGGCCCGTGGGCTCGTCGGGTCCGGTGGCCCGCCGGTCGACCTTCCCTAGGGTGCCCGTCGTGCCCCTCCGTCGTGCCGCCCGCCGCCTCGTGGCGCCGCTGCTCGCGCTCAGCCTCGTGGTCGCGGGCTGCGGCGACGACGACGACGCCGAGGGGGCCGCCGGCGGCACCGACGAGCCGACGGAGGAGCGCGACGAGCGAGGTCCCCGCTTCTGCGACGCCTACCTCGAGTACCTGGCCGAGCCGAGCAGCGAGCACCTGGCCGTCGTCGTCGACGCCGGCGACCCCGACGTCGACGCGCTGGCTGCGATCATCGCCGAGGACGACCGCACGGGTCGGGTGCTGGCCGCCGACGACGACCTGCGCACCCTTGCCCGGGACCGCTGCCAGGCCGAGTGGGTCGGCGCGGCCCAGGGCGGGGGGGACACCTCCGGCGCGGCGCAGGCGTTCTTCGACGCCCTCGTCGCCGGCGACCCGATCGGCGCCCGCAACGTGGCCGCCGCCAACGCCATCGCGGTCTTCGAGCCGTGGGCCCCGATCGAGGCGGACGTCGACGGCGGCACGCCGGCCCTGGTCGACATCGGCGACCGGTCCTTCAGCATGGCCCTGGACGCAGCGACGATCGCCGAGTGCCAGGTCGAGGCCGGCGTGGTGCTGGCCTGCACCGTGGCGGGGTGAGCCGACGGTGACCGACGAGCGCCCGCCGTTCGACCTCGCCGCCCACCTGCGGGATGCGCTGGGCGTCGATCCCCAGGTCGTCGCCGACGCCGAGGCGGAGGGACCGGAGGAGGTGCGCCGCCTCGCCCAGGCGGTGGTGCTGCTCGGCGGGCCGCCGACCCTGCGGCCTCCCGATGCGTGGGCCCGGACCGGTGCGGACCAGGACCTGGCCCGCAAGCTGTGGCGGGCGATGGGCTTCGCCCACGTGCCTGACGACGCGGTCGCCCTCACGGACGCCGACGTCGAGGCGCTCGCCGCCATCGATGCCTTCCTGCGGGCGTCCGGACTCTCCCCGGACACCGCCATCCGCTTCGCTCGCCTGCTGGGCCAGTCGATGAGCCGGGTCGCCGATGCGCTGCACGCCATCGTCGACACGGCGCTCGAGGAGATGGGTGGCCTCCCGCCGGGCGAGAACGACGACCTGATGGTGCTGGCGGCGCAGCTGGTGAACCCGCTCATCGAGCAGGAGCTGTCGTACCTGCTCCGCCGCCACCTGTACGCCGGCGCGATCCGACGCATCGCCGGCCACGACCTGGAGCTGCCCGAGGTCACGGTGGGGTTCGCCGACGTCGTCTCCTACACCCGCCTCTCCGGCCAGCTGGCCGAGAGCGACCTCGCCGAGCTGCTCGAGACGTTCGAGGCGACCACCGCCGACATGATCACGGAGCACGGCGGCCGGGTCATCAAGCTCATCGGCGACGCCGTGCTCTTCGTGACCGACGACCCGGAGCAGGGGGCCAGGCTCGCCCTCGGGCTGGTCGAGTCCTTCGGCGGTGAGCAACCCGACCTGCGAGTCGGCCTGACCCACGGTCCCGTGCTGTCGCGGCTGGGCGACCTGTTCGGCCCGCCGGTGAACCTGGCCAGCCGGCTCGTGTCCTACGCCCGTCCCGGCTCGGTGCTCGTCGACCAGCAGTTCCTCGACGCACTGGGCGACGCCCCCGGCCTCCGCGCCAAGTCGATCCGGCCGCGGGACCTGAAGGGCATCGGCACCACGGCGCTCTACGTGCTGCGCCGGAACGAGGACGACTAGCGGCTCAGCCCGGCGGGACCATGGTCTCCATGTCGGCGTCGAGGCCGTCGAGGACCTCGTCGGCGAGCGACTGGCGCAGCCGGGCCTTGGTGAACGCGTAGGCACTGCGGGGCAGCTGGCCGAGCTGTCGGGCCCGCTCGATGGCGGTGGTCGCCACGTCGGCGGCGCCGACCAGCTCGTCGAGGTACCCGGCGTCCACGGCGCCGGCCATGTCGTAGATCTCGGCCTGGAGCACGGACCGCTGCCGGTGGCGGACCGAGAGCCGGGCCTCGCCGAGCCGGATGCCGTACCAGGGGAGGCCCATGCCGATGGCGGTCTCGTTCAGGCCGATCTTGGCGGGCAGGTCGGCGGAGCCGATGCGGGTGTCGCAGGCCAGGCAGAGGAGCGCGCCCGCAGCCAGCGCGTGGCCCGTGACGGCGGCCACCGTCGGCTGCGGGTGGGTGTAGATGCGCATGAGCAGCTGCCCACCGGCCCGCACGAGGTCGCGCGTGGCGTCGGCCCCCTGGGTCATGACGGACAGGTCGAAGCCGGCGGAGAACTTCCCCTCCCGACCGATGAAGGCCACGGCCCGGGCGTCGGCCTCCGCGGCGTCGAGCGCGGCGTGCAGCTGCTCGACGAGGCGGTGCGAGACGGCGTTGGCCTTGCCGTCGTCGAGGCGGACGACGGCGACGCCGTCTTCGATGGAGAGCTGCACGGGATCGGTCACGGGACGAACCGTAGCCACGACCCGGGAGCGCGACGGCAGGCACTCCCATGTCCGGATCCCGCCAGACGTCTCGCCCGGGATGGGGCAGGATCGAGACGTGAGCCTGGACCACCGGCAGTGCTACGAGGCCTTGCGCAGCCGCGACGGCCGCTTCGACGGGCGGTTCTGGGTCGGCGTGCGCACCACCGGCATCTACTGCCGGCCGGTCTGCCCGTCGCGGACGCCGCTGGCGCGCAACGTGGACTTCTTCGCCCACCCGGCAGCCGCCGAGGACGCCGGCCTGCGGCCGTGCCGCCGGTGCCGCCCCGAGGCCGCGCCCGGGTCCAGCGGGTGGAAGGGCGGAGCCGGCGTGGTGGACCGTGCCCTGCGCCTGATCGACGAGGGCGCGCTCGACGACGGAGACGTCGGTTCGCTCGCCGGTCGCCTCCACGTCGGCGACCGCCACCTGCGGCGGCTGTTCGCCGAGCACCTGGGGACGACGCCGGACGCGGTGGCCCGCAGCCGCCGCGCCCACCTCGCCCGGCGCCTGCTGGCCGACACCGACCTGCGGGTGGCCGACATCGCCTTCGCCGCCGGCTTCGGCAGCGTCCGACAGTGCAACGACGTGCTGCGGACGACGTTCCACGCGACCCCCACGCAGCTGCGGGCCGACCTGCGCCCCCGCCCTGCCGCGCCGTCCGGCGACGGCGGGTCGCTCGTCCTGCGACTGGCCGTGCGCCCGCCCTTCGACGGCGACGCGCTCCTCGACTGGTTCGCCGTCCGAGCGGTCGACGGCCTCGAGGTGGTGGCCGGGGGGACCTACCGGCGGCGCGTCGCCGTCGGCGATCGCGCCGGGTCGATCTCGGTCCGGCCCACGGCGGACGCGGTGGTGCTCGGCGTCGACCTGCCCCCGGACACCCACCTCGGTGCCCTGGTGGGCGGGGCCCGCCGGCTGTTCGACCTCGCCGCCGACCCCGCGGCGGTGGACGAGCACCTGGGCGCCGACCCGCTCCTCGCGCCGCTGGTCGCCGCCCGGCCCGGCATCCGGGTGCCCGGCTGCTGGAGCGGGTTCGAGGCGGGCGTCCGGGCGGTCATCGGCCAGCAGATCTCGGTGGCCGCGGCCCGCACCGTGCTCGGCCGGATCGTCGCGGCCCACGGCACGGGCGGCGCCTTCCCCCGGGCGGAGCAGCTGGTCGATGCGCCCCTGGAGCAGCTCGGGATCATCGGCCAGCGGGCCGACACGATCCGGCTCCTGGCGGCCCACGTGCTGGCCGGCGAGGTCGTCCTCGACGGCAGCGTCCCGCACGAGGAGCTCGTCTCGTCCCTGGTGGCGCTGCGGGGGATCGGGCCCTGGTCCGCCGAGTACGTCGCCCTCCGCCTGGGCGAGCCGGACGCCTTCCCGGCCGGCGACCTGCACCTGCGCCGGCTGCTCGGCGCCACGAACGACCGCACCGCCATCGCACGGGCCGAGCCGTGGCGACCCTGGCGCGCCTACGCCGCCATGCACCTGTGGCAGACCCCACGAGAGGAACGACCATGACCAGCACCACCGTGCGCACCACCACCGTGTCGACTCCCACCGGCGACGTGCGCCTCGCCGTCGCCGTCGACGACGCCGGCGAGCGGGTCGTCGTCGCCGCCTTCGCTGACCACTTCGAGCGCGTCGCCACGAGTGTCCGCGCCCGCTTCGCCGACGCCGAGTGGGCGGAGGGCGAGACGGCTGCCGCCGGTGCGCTGCGGCGCTACCTCTCCGGCGACCTCCAGGCGATCGACGAGGTCGCCGTCGAGGCCAGCGGCACCGCGTTCCAGGAGCGCGTGTGGGAGGCGCTGCGGGCCATCCCGGCCGGCGAGACCCGCAGCTACGCCCAGGTCGCCGCAGCCATCGGCGCTCCCGGCGCGGTGCGCGCCGTGGGCACGGCCAACGGCGCCAACCCGGTCTGGCTCCTCGTCCCGTGCCATCGGGTCGTGCGCAGCGACGGCACCGTCGGCGGCTACGGGGGTGGACGGGACCGCAAGCAGTGGCTGCTCGACCACGAGCGGTCCGCCGGCGGCGCCGGGACGCACGTCACACCCCGCGCCGGCGCATCCCGTGGGAGTGTTGCCTCGGATCGCTCGTAGGGTCGCGCGCGGTCGAAGGAGGCCCTCCCGTGTACATGCAGCTCGCCCGGTGGTGCTACCTGCACCGTCGCCTCGTGGTCGCGTCGTGGCTCGTCGTGATCGTGCTGGCCGGGGTCGCGGTCGGCATCGTCGGCTCCGACTTCAACGGCAACCCCGAGGCGCCCGAGTCGGAGAGCCGGGACGGGTTCCAGGTGCTCGACGAGCACTTCGACGGGCTCGGTGCCGGCGCGGCGGGCTCCATCGTGTTCCAGGCCGACCAGGGCGTCGCCGACCCGCAGGTCCAAGCGGCCATGGAGGCCCTGTTCGCCGAGACGGCCGAGATCGAGCACGTCGAGGTCACCAGCCCCTACGCCCCCGAGGGCTTCGGCCAGATCGCCGCCGAGGGCGACCTCGCCGGCAAGATCGCCTTCGCCCGCGTCGAGGTGGGCGAGGAGGTCGGCTTCTCCGAGTCCGGGGAGATCGGCGTCGCCATCCTCGAGCGCGCCGAGGAGATCGAGGCCGAGATCGACGGCCTGCGGGTCGAGGTCGGCGGCGAGGTGCTGGCCGGCTTCGAGCCGCCCGAGTCCGAGCTCATCGGCCTCGCGTTCGCCGTGGTCGTGCTCATCGTGAGCTTCGGCTCGGTGCTGGCCATGGGTCTGCCGATCGCGGTGGCCATCGCCGGCGTCGGCCTCGGCAGCATCCTCACCAACCTGGCGTCGAACGTCATGGGCATCCCCGACTTCGCCCTGCAGATCGGGGCGATGATCGGCCTGGGTGTGGGCATCGACTACGCGCTCTTCATCGTCACCCGCTTTCGCGAGTACCTGCACAAGGGCCACGACCCCCAGGTCGCCACCATGGCCTCCACCGACACCGCCGGTCGTGCCGTCGTCTTCGCCGGCATCACCGTGGTGGTCTCGCTGCTCGGCCTGCTCCTGATCGGCCTCGAGTTCGTGGCCGGCCTCGGCGTCGCCGCGGCCACCACGGTCGCGGTGACCATGGTGGCCTCCACGACGCTGCTCCCCGCCCTGCTCGGGTTCGCGCAGCTCAAGGTCGAGATGACCCGCTGGCGAGGCCTCGTGGCCGCGTCCTGCGTCGCCGTCGCCCTGCTCGGCGCCGGCCTCGGCATCCCTGCCCTGATCCTCGGCTTCCCCCTGGCGGTCGCCGTCGTCGTGGTCGGCTCCTTCGTGCCGGCCCTGCGTCGCGAGGTGCCCCGCCGCGCTCCCAAGCCGGTGCGGGAGAGCGCCTGGTACCGCTGGAGCCACCTCATCCAGCGCCGGCCGTGGCCCTTCGCCATCGGCGGGACGCTGCTGCTCCTCCTGCTGGCGCTGCCCCTGCTCGGCATCCGCCTCGGCTTCTCCGACGAGGGCAACTACCCCGAGGAGACCACCACCCGCCAGGCCTACGACCTGCTGAGCGAGGGCTTCGGGCCCGGGTTCAACGGGCCGTTCGTGCTGGTCGCCGAGATCGCCGGCCCCGAGGGCCTCCCGGCGTTCCAGCAGGTCGTGGACGCCGTGGCCGCCGACCCCGGCGTCGCGTCGGTGACGCCGGCGTTCCCGAGCGACTTCGAGGCGCCGCAGGCGGCGCTGGCGCGCGTCGTGCCCACCAGCTCGCCCCAGGACGAGGCGACCGAGGAGCTCATCCACCGCCTGCGCGACGACGTCATCCCCGCCGCGACCCCCGCCGGCGGACCCGACGTCCTCGTCACCGGGTTCGTCGCCGTGTCGGTGGACTTCTCCGACTACCTCGGCGGCCGCAGCTTCCTGTTCTTCGGCGTCGTGCTCGCCATGTCGTTCGTGCTGCTCATGGCCGTGTTCCGCTCGCTGCTGGTGCCGCTCAAGGCGGTCGTGCTCAACATGCTCTCGATCGCCGGGGCCTACGGCATCGTCGTGGCCGTCTTCCAGTGGGGGTGGCTCGGCGACCTCACCGGGATCGAGCCGGCGCCGATCGAGCCGTTCATCCCGATGATGATGTTCGCCATCGTGTTCGGGCTGTCGATGGACTACGAGGTGTTCCTGCTCTCCCGCATCCGGGAGGAGTACGAGCGCACCGGCGACGCCCGCAACTCCGTGGCCGACGGCCTGGCCGCCACCGCCCGGGTGATCAGCGCCGCGGCGGCGATCATGGTCGTCGTCTTCGGCAGCTTCCTGCTCGAGGACGGCCGCATCGTCAAGGTGTTCGGCACCGGCCTCGGCATGGCGGTGCTGCTCGACGCCACGCTCGTCCGGATGCTGCTCGTGCCCGCCACCATGGAGCTGCTCGGCGAGCGCAACTGGTGGATCCCCCGCTGGATCGACCGCCGCCTGCCCCACCTGCACGTGGAGGGCGCACCCGACCACGAGGCCCAGCTCGCGGCCGCCACGGCCGAGCTCGGGAACGCCCCGAGCGCCGGCGACGACCCGGGTGAGCCCGACGAGGTCCGCGAGCCCGTCGGCGTCAGCTGATCCACGGTTCGCGGGTCCCGGATCGACCGGGTCCGGTCAGGATCGGATCGGCGAAGGCAGCAGGGTGACCCCGACGTCGTGGGCGAGGCGCACCAGCGTCGCCAGCGGGAGGCCGACCACGTTGGTGTCGCTGCCCTCGATGCGGGTGACGAACATGCCGCCCGCGCCCTGCACGGCGTAGGCGCCGGCCTTGCCGAACGGCTCACCGGTGGCCACGTAGGCATCGATCTCGGCATCGGTGAGCGCCCGCACGTGCACCGTGGTCTCCTCCACCGCTGCGGCCTCGGCTCCCCCGTGGACCACGTGCACGCCCGTGACGACCCGGTGCGCCCGGCCCGACAGCGACCGCAGCATCGCCGCCGCACCGTCGGCGCCGTCGGGCTTGCCGAGCACGGAGGACCCGAGCACCACCTCGGTGTCGGCCGCGATCACGAGGTCGTGGACGTCACGAGCCACGGCGTGGGCCTTGTCGCGGGCCAGCCGGGCGACCACGTCCTCGGGTGCCTCGCCCGGGCGCGGCGTCTCGTCGACGTCGGCCGGCCGCACGACCGGCTCGAGGCCGAGCCGACCGAGGAGCTCCAGGCGCCGGGGCGAGCCCGACGCCAGCACCACCCGCACGCTCAGCCGCCCGAGACGGCGAGGTCGGCCAGGCGGCTGGGGGGTTCGAGCGCGTCGGGGTCGTCCAGCCAGCCCTCGGGCAGCTTCACGGGCCGAGGCCCGGTGGTGTGCCCCCGCTGCATCCGCATGGCGGAACGCGGGAACGGCAGGCTGGGATCGAGCTGGTCGAGCAGCGCGTCCAGCTCGGCCAGGCTCGACATGGATCGCAGCGACGCCCGGAGCGGTCGGCCGACGGGGAACCCCTGCAGGTACCAGCCGGTGTGCTTGCGCAGCTCCTTCATCCCGGACTCCTCGCCGAACCAGTCGGCCAGCATCTCGCCGTGGGTGCGGACGATCCCGATGATCTCCCCGAGGGAGGGCGGCGCGGGCACCGGCTCGCCGGCGAAGGCGGCCACCAGGTCGCGGAACAGCCACGGCCGGCCGAGGCACCCCCGCCCGATGACGACGCCGTCGCAGCCGGTGGTGCGCATCATCTCCACGGCGTCGGCGGCCTCCCAGATGTCCCCGTTTCCGAGCACGGGGATGGTGGTGACGGTCTCCTTCAGCAGCGTGATGGTCGACCAGTCGGCGACGCCCGAGTAGAGCTGCTCCGCGGTGCGGGCGTGCACGGCCACGGCTGCGGCGCCGGCGTCCTCGGCGATGCGGCCCGCCACGAGCCAGGTGCGGTGCTCGTCGTCGAGGCCGACCCGCATCTTCACCGTGACCGGCACGTCGCCGGCACCCTCGACGGCAGCGGCCACCACGGCGCCGAACAGGCGGGGCCGCAGGGGCAGCGCCGAGCCGCCGCCGTGACGGGTGATCTTGCGGGCCGGGCAGCCGAAGTTGAGGTCGATGTGGTCGACGCCGACCTCGTCGCGCACCCGCCGCACCGCCTCGCCCATGACGGCGGGATCGGTGCCGTACAGCTGGATCGAGCGGATGGGCTCGTCGTCGGCGAAGCGGGCGATGTGGAACGTGCGCTCGTTGCCCTCGACGACCGCGCGCGCGCCGACCATCTCCGACACGTACAGCGCGGCACCGAAGCGGCGGCAGAGGGCGCGGAAGGCCCCGTTGGTCACGCCCGCCATGGGGGCGAGGACCACCGGCGGCTCGGCCACGAGCGGGCCGATCTGCAGGGGCGGGAACAGGGGCACGGTCGACCAGTCTCCCAGGAACCCCGGACGGCGCACCACCAGGGCGGGCCGGATCCACGGGTTCCCGGGACGGGATGGCACGATCGACGGCCGTGATGCTCCCGTGATGCTCGTCGACGCCACCGGCCTGCGCGCCGCCCGGCCCGACCGGGTGCTCTTCGACGACCTCTCCGTGACGATCGAGTCGGGCGACCGGCTCGCCATCGTCGGCGTGAACGGCACGGGCAAGTCCACGCTGCTCGCCGCGCTGGCCGGCAGCCGCACGCCCGACGGCGGGACGATCCGCCGGGGCCGGGGCGCCCGCATCGCCCACCTCGACCAGGACGCCCCGCTGCCCGCCGGGACGATCGCGAGCGTCACGGGCGACCGCTGGGAGGCCGCCGCCGTGCGCGACCGCCTCGGCCTCGCCGGGCTCGAGGACCGCCCCACCGACCAGCTCTCCGGCGGGCAGATCAAGCGCGTGGCCCTGGCTCGGGCGCTGCTCGAGTGCGGCCCGCCCGGCGGCGGCCCGCCCGACGACGCCGACCTCCTCATCCTCGACGAGCCCACCAACCACCTCGACGTCGACGCCATCGCCTGGCTCGAGGAGTGGCTGAGCACGTTCCGGGGCGGCCTGCTGCTCGTCACCCACGACCGCCACGTGCTGGACCGCGTCTGCAACCGCATGCTCGAGCTCGACCGGGGCGGTGCCCACCTGCACGAGGGCGGCTACGCCTCCTACCTCGAGGCCAAGGCCGAGCGGATCGACCGGGCGGCCAGCGCCGAGGCCAAGCGCAAGAACCTCGCCCGCGTCGAGCTGGCCTGGCTGCGGCGCGGCGCACCCGCCCGCACCTCCAAGCCCAAGGCCCGGATCGAGACCGCCACCGCGCTGGTCGAGGGCGGTCCCAGCGGCAGCGACGTGCGCGACCAGGCGCTGGCCCTCCACCAGGGCACGCCCCGCCTCGGCGACAAGGTCATCGAGGCGCACGGCCTCGGCGCCGACGTCGAGGACCGCACGCTCTTCGACGGCCTCGACCTGCTCCTCGATCCGCGCGAGCGCCTCGGCATCGTCGGGCCGAACGGCGTCGGCAAGACCACGCTGCTGCGGATCCTGGCCGGCGTGCGAGCGCCCGACCGGGGCCACATGGACGTCGGCCCCACGGTCCGGCTCGCCATGTTCAGCCAGGACGCCGCCGAGCTCGACCCCACCGCGCGGGTCCGTGACCTGGTCACCGGCGGCAAGAAGGAGGTGTCGTGGCAGGACACGGCGCTCATGGAGCGCTTCTGGTTCGACAGCGACACGCAGTGGGCGCCCGTCGGCACGCTCTCCGGTGGCGAGCGCCGGCGCCTGCAGCTGCTCCTGGTCCTGCTCCAGCAGCCCAACGTGCTCCTGCTCGACGAGCCCACCAACGACCTCGACCTCGACACCCTCCGACTGCTCGAGGACTTCCTCGACGAGTGGCCCGGCGCCCTCATCGTGGTGTCCCACGACCGGGCGCTGCTCGAGCGCACCGTGGCCGACGTGCTCGTGATCGACGGGTCCGGCAGGGCGGCCCGGCGCCCCGGCGGGCTCGGTGCCTACCTCGAGTCGCGCCGTACCAACCGGGCCAAGGGCAAGACCGAGGCGAAGCTCCCCGGCGCGGCGAAGGCCCCGGCCCCGAAGGCGCCGGCGGCGCGCAGCACGTCGCCCTCCACGCTCCGGCGCGAGCTCAACGCCGCCGAGCGGGCGCTGGCCAGGTCCACGACCGAGGTCGAGCGGATCGAGGCCGCGCTCGAGGGTGCCATCGGCGATCACGCCCAGCTGGCCCGGCTCGGCCAGGAGCTGGCGGACGCCCGGACGGCCATGGACGCCGCCGAGGAGCGCTGGCTGGCCCTCGCCGAGGAAGCAGAAGAGGTCAACCCCGGCCTGCTCTGACGCTCACCTACGCTCCGCCGCCATGACCCTCGAAGGACGCATCGCACTCGTCACCGGCGGCAGTCGCGGCGCCGGCAAGGCCATCGCCCTCGGCCTCGCCGCCGACGGCGCCGACGTGGCGGTGAACTACCGCAAGGACGACTCCGCGGCGGCCGAGACCGTGGCCGAGATCCAGGCGCTCGGCCGCAGGGCCATCGCCGTGCAGGCCTCGGTGGCCGATCCCGATGCCGACGCCGAGATGGTGGAGCGGGTCTCGGGTGAGCTCGGACCGATCTCGATCCTGGTGAACAACGCCGGCCAGGCCAGCCGGGGCCGCTCGGTGGCGGACACCGACCCGACCGAGGTCGAGTACCTGCTCGGCACCCACGCCGTCGGGCCTCACCACCTGTCCCGCCTCGTCATCCCCGACATGCGGACCTGCGAGCGGGGCGACATCGTCTTCATCTCCTCGGTCGCCACCGACCACAACGCCGCCAACGGGGCGCCCTACAACATGGCGAAGGCGGCCATGGAGGCTCTCGCCTCGACGCTCGCCAAGGAGGAGCAGCGCCACGGGATCCACGTCAACACCGTGGCGCCCGGCCTCATCGAGACCGAGATGGGGCGGCGACTGGTCAAGGCCGGCGGCGTCGACCTCGACCAGCTGCACGAGCACTACCCGTTCGGCCGGGTGTGCCAGCCCGAGGACGTCGCTGCCGTGGTCCGCTTCCTCGTCGGCGACATGGGCGGCTACGTCAGCGGCGTGCGCATCCGCGTCGACGGCGGCGGCCAGCAGATCGTCCGTCCCTCCCGCTGACGTTCCCTTCACGCGTCCAGACCTCCGGACGTCTGTCCGCGTGAGCCGAACACGCCGAATGCGTTCCCTCCACGCGGGTGGCCCACCACCCGTCGTGGCGCGTGACGGGAACGGCGTGATCCAGTGCGGGGCAGGTGTCGGGCGCACCAGGCGAGGGACATCCGGGCTCCGGAGGACCTCATCGAGCGACCGGCGGACGCGCAGGGCGTCGTGCCAGATGTCGTACTCCCAGTAGACGACGACCGTGAACCCGGCCGCCACGAGACGGCTGACCCGTCCCTCGTCCCGAGCCACGTCCGTCGGGGTGGTGTGGAACTTCTCGCTGTGGATCTCGACGACGATCGGTCGGGACGCATGCACCTGGTCGAAGCGGCCGATCGGGGCGTCGTCGCCGAGCACCACCTGGCGCCGGAACTGGGCCGCCATGCTGCCGACGACCTCCTCCCATCGTCGTTCGAGGCCGCTGTCGTTCGGTCGATGGTCGGGCGGTCGTTCGGCGAGGAGCTCACGGAGGACCACGATCCCGGCGTTGCCCCGCCCGGCGCAGCGGTCGGCGAGGTCGTGCAGGCGTCTGCCGTCGATCAGCTTCT
This sequence comes from Acidimicrobiaceae bacterium, assembly GCA_036675575.1. Classification (GTDB taxonomy): domain Bacteria; phylum Actinomycetota; class Acidimicrobiia; order Acidimicrobiales; family Salinilacustritrichaceae; genus Salinilacustrithrix. Next base: position 83,889 of record JAKFET010000223.1, on the reverse strand, counting down.
CCCGCCAGGCGTGGTCGAGGATCCGCCCGAGGCGAAGGGCGGCGAGCTCGTGTCCGTACCGGACGGTGAGCTCGCGCGAGAGCCAGAGCATGAGGCGCTCGGGGCGAACGATGGGGATGCCTCGGTGGACCGTGGTGTCCAGCGCGGGATCCATGACCGTGGTCGTGTGGATCCGGGCCAGGCGGGCGGTGCGGATCCCCGAGCGTCGCCGAGCGACGTGCGGTGGCCGGGCACGGAACCGGCCGAACCCCCACCAGTGCCCCGCCGATCGGCCCCAGAGGACGGCACCGTCACCGGCGTCGAGCACGGCGAGGAGGAGCTCCTGGCCGAGGTCGGTGACGCCGGCTCGGTGGCGCAGCACGCGCGGGGTGACGGCTTCGACGTCCCGGTGGCGGACGACCCGCCGCACCTCCGCCTCCGTGCAGCATCGTCGGAGCTGTGACCGACCGATGAGGGAGTACTGGTTGGAGAACAGGTGGATGGCAGGTTCCGGCAGCACGACGGCCTCCCGAGCTGGGCGCTGGGGGAAGCACATCCGGGGACCGGTGCGGCCACCGCACCGAGGGGGTCCGACACCCCGTTCCCTTCACGCGTCGGGACCACTCGAGGATCGGACGCGTGAAGGAAACGGGACCTGATCGCTTCCCTTCACGCGAGAGAACCGCAGGAGGTCTCGGTGCGTGAAGGGAACGAGGGTCCGGCGTCGGAAGCCTTTGCTTCAGCGGCCCTTGAACTCGGGGGCGCGGCCCTCGGCGAAGCTGGAGATGCCCTCGTAGAAGTCCTTGGTGCCGAACAGCTGCATGGTCTGGAGCAGCACGTGGTGCGTGTGCGCCGGGAAGTCCTCGGTGAGGCCGTGGCGGTACAGGCGCTTCATGGCCCGGATCGCGAGGGGCGCGTTGGCGGCGATCTCCCTGCCCCACGACACGGCCTCGGCGACGAGGTCGTCGTCCGCGACGATGGCGTTGGCCAGGCCGAGCTCCAGTGACTGCTGGGCCGAGAGGTCGCGGCCCAGGAAGCCGATCTCGGCAGCCTTGGCCATGCCGACGAGGCGGGGCAGGTACCAGGTGCCGCCGGACTCGGGGACGACGCCGCGCTTGGCGAAGCCGGGCAGCAGGCGGGAGGTCTCGCCCAGGATGCGCATGTCGCAGCCGAGGGCCAGGTCGAGGCCGTAGCCGGCGGCGGCGCCGTTGACGGCCGCGATGATCGGCGTGTCGATCTCGAACAGGATCGAGGTGGGCAGGTCGCGGGTGTTCATCATGTTCGCGGCCGACCCGGAGCCCTCGCTGCCGATGCCGGAGCCGGACATGGCGTCCTTGATGTCGAGGCCGGAGCAGAAGCCCTTGCCGGAGCCCGTGAGGACGATGGCCCGGACGTCGCCGCTGCGGTCGGCCTCCATGAGGGCGTCGCTCAGCATGCTGAGCATCCGCGTGGAGATGGCGTTGCGCCGGTGGGGCCGGTTGAGGGTGATGGTGGCGACGTGGTCGGCGACCTCGTAGAGGACCGGGTCCTGCTCGTCGATGGGGGTCTCGTCGCTCATGTCACGCCTCTCGAACCGGCCGGCTCATGGTCTCTGGATGGATCGTCGGTAGCGTAGGCCCATGGCCACGACCGAGTCCGAGGCACCCCAGACCACCACCCCGGACGACGCGCCCGGCGCCGGCGACGAGGTGATCCTCACCGTCACCGAGACCGCGATCGCCAAGATCCTCGAGCTGCGCGAGTCCGAGGACGACCCCGCCGGCCTGGCCCTGCGCATCTCCGTCACCGGCATCCGGGGCCCGGAGTACACCTACGACCTCACGTTCGAGCCGGTCGCCGAGGCCACCGAGGACGACATCGTGTACCACCAGGGCGAGCTGCCCGTGATGGTCCCGGTCGACTCGATGGACTCGCTCCAGGGCGCCACCCTCGACCTGCCCGGCACCGACGGCCAGGGCGGCCTCGTGCTGCGCAACCCGAACCGCCCCGACCCCCTGGCCGGCGTCGAGCTCGACCTCACCGGCACCACCGCCGAGAAGGTCCAGCAGCTGATCGACCAGCAGGTCAACCCGGGCCTGGCCGCCCACGGTGGCTTCGCCGAGCTCAAGGGCGTCGACGGCGACAAGGTGTACGTCCTGATGGGGGGCGGCTGCCAGGGCTGCGCCGTCTCGGCCATGACCCTGCGAGAGGGCATCGCCGCCTCGATCACGGCGGCGATCCCGGAGATCACCGAGGTCATCGACGTCACCGACCACGACGCCGGCGAGAACCCGTACTACCAATAGCGCTCCTGCATCGTTGCGCCGTTCGACTCCGGGTTGGCGGCTTCGCCGCCGAACGAACCGTGCTTCTGGGTCGCCTCGCCTTCGGCTCGGCTCCGAGACAGCCACCGATCGCCGTGCCGGACGGCTGTAACCGGGCGTAACTGGGCGGATCGTGAGGTCGCAAGGCCCAGCGCGCGCGCTTCCCTTGCATTCTGTGCGCCCGGCTGGAATGCTGTGGTCGTTGTCACCTTCCAAGTGGGGGCGACCAGGGGGAGAGGCCCGGACCCAGGTCCGGGCCTCGTCGCGTCGTCGACGGAGCGCGGCCAGATTTTCCTCGCGCCCGACCGCAAGGAACCGGCGCTCGGCCCGTTCCCCGAGGAGCAACGCCACGGTTCCCTCCCGGCGTTGTGTTCCCAGTCCGGGGCGTCTTCGCTCTCCGACCCCAGCGGAGGCGTCCCGGACTCGGGGGACTACAGGGGGCTGGGGGCGCGAACCGCTCGCAGCACCGAGCTGCGGATGCCGTCGGCGTCGAGGCCGAGGCGGGCCATGATGGCCTCGACCTTGGCGTGGTCGAGGTACTCCGTGGGCACGCCGAGGATCTCGATGCGGGGGATGAGCTGCTCCTCGCAGCGCCCTCGGATGCCGGATGCGAGCAGGGAGCCCGCCCCGCCGGCCTTGTAGCCGTCCTCCACGGTGACCACGGTGGGGTGCCGGGCAGCGTCGTCGAGCATCTCGGGGTCGGCCGGCTTCACGCAGCGCACGTCCCACACCGTGGCGTCGACGCCCTCGGCGGCGAGCGCGTCGGCGGCCTCGAGGGCGGGCTGGAGCATCTTGCCGACGGCGAGGATGCACACGTCGCGGCCCTGGCGGACCTTGCGCCCCCGGAGGCCGGAGCCGACCTCGTCGGGGCCGCACTCGGGGAGGGCCTTGGGCCAGCGGATCAGCACGGGGCCGTCCGCCAGGTCGAGGGCGTCGTGCAGCATCTGCCCGACCTCCTGGTACGACGACGGCGCCAGGACGGTCATGTTCGGGATCTTCGTGAACAGCACGAGGTCGAGGACGCCGTGGTGCGACGGGCCGTCGGCGCCGGTGATCCCCGCACGGTCGAGGCAGAACACGACCGGCTGGTCGTGGAGGCCCACGTCGAAGTTGACCTGGTCGAAGGCCCGGGACAGGAACGTGGAGTAGACGGCGAACACCGGGCGCAACCCGCCCATCGCCATGCCTGCGGCGGCCGTGACGGCGTGCTGCTCGGCGATGCCGACGTCGATGACCCGGTCGGGGAACCGCTCGGCGAAGGGGAGCAGGCCGGTGGAGTCGGGCATGGCGGCCGTGATGGCCACCACCTCTGGGCGCGCCTCGGCCTCCTTGATGAGCGCCTCGGTGAAGGCGGCGGCGCAGGATCCGGGCTCGACCGAGCCCGTGTCGTGCATGTTCTTGATCGGGTCGTTCTCCGCCGGCGCGTAGCCACGGCCCTTCTGTGTGAGCACGTGGACCACGATCGGTCCGTCGTACTCGGCAGCGTCGCGCAGGGCGGACTCGAGGCCGGCGATGTCGTGGCCGTCGAAGGGGCCGGTGTACCGGATGCCGAGGTCCTCGAAGAACGCAGGCGGCTCGAAGTAGTCGCGGACGCCGGCCATGGTGGCCTCGAACCCGCGCTCGAGGTGCTCGCCGACCAGCGGGGCCGAGCGCAGCAGCTTCTCGAACCGGGCCCGGCTGCGGACGTAGCGGGGGTCGAGCCGCAGGCGGGCGAGGCTGTCGCCGAGGCGGCTCACCGTGGGGGCGTAGGAGCGGCCGTTGTCGTTGAGGATGATGATGGCCCGGGAGCCGGCGTGGCCGAGGTTGTTCAGGCCCTCGTAGGCCATGCCCCCGGTGAGGGAGCCGTCGCCGATGATGGCCACGATGCGCCGGTCGGTGATCTCGTTGCGGGACATCGCCGTGGCCAGGCCGTGGGCGTAGCTCACGATGGTGGAGGCGTGGCTGTTCTCGACCCAGTCGTGCGGGGACTCCCTGCGCGACGGGTAGCCCGACAGCCCGCCCTCCTGGCGCAGGTTCTGGAACCCGTCACGGCGACCGGTGACGATCTTGTGGACGTAGGCCTGGTGCCCGGTGTCCCACAGGACGATGTCCTTGGGCGACTCGAACACGCGGTGGACGGCCAGGGTGAGCTCGACCGCACCGAGGTTGGAGCCGAGGTGGCCGCCCGTGCGGTCGACGGCCTCGACGATGAACGACCGGATCTCCGACGCCAGGGTCTCGAGCTGGCCGGCGCTCAGGCCTCGCAGGTCGGCGGGGCTGTTGATCCGGTCGAGGAGCATGCGGGGAGATCTCCGGGCGGGGCGTGGAAGACAGGCGGGAGCCACGCCGGCGGGGTCGAACGGACCGGCCGGGGTGCCCTCAGAGGGGTCTACGGTACCCCTGCCCGGGCCGGATCGACCACGTCGTGCCCCATCGGGGTCCGGTCTAGATTCGGCGCCATGCCGTCGCTGGAAGGTGCCCGGGCCAGGGGCGAGAGCGCCATCGACGCCATCCGTCGCCGGCTCACCCAGCAGGCGGCGGCCCTCCTGAACGAGCACCCCGACTTCGCCGCGGGGGCCTCCGAGGTCGGGCTCATCGACCGGGCCTGGCTCGAGCAGCCCACAGAGCGGCCGATCCGCACGGCCACCTCACTCGACGTGGTGCAGCGCTTCCTGGAGCGCTCCATCGAGAAGGAGCCCTCGCTCATCGCCAACATGGGCCTCAACGCCATCCAGCTGCTCACGGTGGGGGTCGAGGACACCCGCAGCGGCGGGACGCGGCAGGTCGCCACCATCGCCTTCACCGACCTCGAGGGCTTCACCGCCTTCACCGCCAGGGAGGGCGACGGGGCAGCGCGCGAGCTCCTCGAACGCCACCACCGCGCCGTCGGCCCGGTGATCCGCTCCCGGGGCGGGCGCATCGTGAAGAAGCTCGGCGACGGTCTGCTCATCTCCTTCGCCGCTCCCGAGGCCGCCGTGCTCGCCGCGCTCGAGATCAGCGAGACCAACGACACGGGCCTGCGCCTGCGGGTGGGGCTCCACCACGGCGAGGTCGAGCTGCTCGGCGACGACGTCATCGGCCACGACGTGAACCTGGCCGCCCGCGTCGCGGACTCGGCCCGGGGCGGCGAGGTCCTGGCCACCGTCGACGTGCGCACCGCCATCGGCTCCCCGCCGGTCGGCGTCCGCTTCGGACGGGCCCGCCGGCGCACGTTCAAGGGCATGGACGGCTCGGTCCTGGTCTGCCCGGTCGACCGGGCGAGCTGACGGGTGGTCGACCGCCACCGCGACCTGCCGCTCACCGACGTCCTCGCTCTCCAGCGAGCGGCGTGCGAGCACGCCGGCTCCCACCTCTACGCGACGATCCTCCACGCGATGGAGGACGACGTCCGCGCCGGCGGCGTCTGCGCGGCAGTCCTGCGGCCGTGGGCGGGCAACGCCATGGCCGACGCCATCCCGCTCCGGTTCCTCGCCGCGGTCCACGCGCTGGTGCTCACCGGCGCCGCGCCCGGGCTGGCCGCCCACTACCCGTCGGCCGGTGGCGCGCTCGCCGGCGACCCGGTGCCGGCCTTCCTCGCCACGGTCGAGGACAACCTCGCCGGCATCGAGGCCGCCATGGCGCTCGGTGTGCAGACCAACGAGGTCGGCCGGGCGGCGTCGCTGTTCGGAGGCTTCCACGCGGTGGCCCGACGCCGGAGCCTGCCCCTGCGCCAGCTCGAGGTCGGCGCCAGCGCCGGCCTGCTCCTGCGCTGGGACCGGTTCGGCTACCGGGCCGGCGACCGGTTGCGGTGGGGACCTGCGGATGGTCTGGTGTTCGACGACCCCTGGACGGGGGATGTGCCCGCCGTGGCGCCCGAGCTCGTCGTGGCCGAGCGGCGTGGCTGCGACCGGGCCCCCATCGACCCCACGACCGAGGCGGGCGCGGTCCGCCTGCGGTCCTTCCTCTGGCCCGACCAGGTCGAGCGCCGGGCCCGCCTCGACGCCGCCATCGACATCGCCCGCCAGCACCCGGTCGCCGTGGACGAGGCCGACGCCGGCGACTGGGCTGCGGCGCAGCTGGCCGAACCGGTACCCGGCACGGCCACCGTGATCCACCACTCGATCGTCCTGCAGTACCTGCCCCGGGCGTCCTTCCTGCGACTGCGCTCGGCCATCGAGGACGCCGGCGCACGTGCCACGCCGGACGCCCCCCTGCACTGGTTGCGCATGGAGCCGGCCGGCGACGTCGCCGACGTGCGCATGACGTCCTGGCCGGGCACCGGGGACGGGCCGGACGAGGAGCTCCTGGCCACCACCGGGTACCACGGACCACCCGTCACCTGGATGGGGACCTGAGTCCCGGGGCGTCAGGCTCGTGCCTGGACCGCCCCCTTTGCGACAATCGGGACATCGGATGCGCCCGGCCGGCGGCTGCGTCCCGGGTGCAAGGAGCACAGCATGCAGGCATCGGTGTACGCCGACAGCGTCGCGAGGCAGCGGGAGGACATCCCGGCGCTCTACGGCGACGTCGACTTCTCGATCGTGCCCGAGCGCCTGGACGTCGGCGCATCCATCGACGACGAGCGCTTCGCCCCCATGCGCAGCGCGGTCGAGCGCGTCTTCGGGGAGCCGGAGACCATGCGCGTCATCCGCGACGCCACCATGACGGGCGACCGCCCGGCCGATGCCTATGCGGCCCTGATCCCCGAGCACGGCTTCCGCCCGCTGGTCCAGCTGCTCGAGACCGCCTGCTCGCAGGGGCTCGACGCCGTCGCCGACCCGCCCCCCGAGCTGGTCGCCCTCATCGAGTCGATGGAGGCCACGCCGGCGTGGGTCGACATGGACCTGGTCCGCCGGGGTGCCCGGGCCGAGCGGATCCCGATGGCCACGGCCGCCCCCTTCGCCATCCGCGGCGCGTTCCTCGCCACGTTCCTGAACCAGTACGCCGCCCTGCCCATGACGATGACCGGCACGCTCTCGGACGAGGCGGCGGCGAAGCGGGTGTTCGAGACGGCCAGCTTCTTCACGGCCACGACGATGCCCGGCGCCCTCGACCGCCACGGCAAGGGCTTCGAGGCCGCCGCGAAGGTGCGGCTCATGCACTCGATGGTGCGCTTCCACGTCCTGCGCTCGGGTGCGTGGGACGTCGCCACCTACGGCATCCCGATCCCGCAGGTCGACCAGATGCCGGCGGGGCTCATCGGGGTGTTCCTGATGTCGGCCCAGGTCCTGCGCAAGGGCCGCACCGAGTTCACCGAGGCGGAGCGGGCCCAGGTCGAGCTGTCGCGGTACCGCTGCTTCCTCCTCGGCCTGCCCGAGGAGCTGCTGGGCGAGACGCCGCAGGAGATCGTCGACCTGCTGACGGCCCGCCACGTCTCGCTGCGGGAGGCCTACGACGACGAGATCTGCGGCTCACTGGTCCGGGGCACGATGGCGGCCGAGCTGTTCGACCGGTCGAGCGCCGGCGGCCGCCTGCACGCATGGGCGGAGAACGGGTTCTCCCGCTTCGTGCTCATCAAGAGCTTCCTCGGGGGCGACGTCGGGCGGGCCGAGGGGATGGGCATCACCTTCGGTCCGAAGGAGAAGGTCGCGGCCGGCGTGGCCGCGGCGGCGATCGGCGGGCTCACCGCCTACTTCCGCCTCGGCCTGCAGCTCCCGGTCGTCGGCGCTGGCGTGGACCGCCAGCTCGACGCCCGCCTGGCCCACCTCCTGGACAGCTACGGCCACGCCGACTTCGTGACCGATCCCCACCGCTACAAGGTCGTCGTGCCCGCCGCCTCCTGAGGCTCCGGCCCGGTCGCCGGGCCACGCGCCTGGCGAGCCTGGAACCGTGCGGTGAGCCAGCGGGCGACGGCTGCGCCGACGCCGAGGGCGGCGAGGCCGCCGACCGCGTCGATCCAGTAGTGGTTGGCGGTGACGATGATGGTGAACAGCGTGAGGAACGGGTAGCTCCACGCCAGCAGCCGGGTCCACCGCCGCCTCATCATCGGGACCAGCACGAGCGCCGACCACACGGACCAGCCGATGTGCATCGAGGGCATGGCGGCGTACTGGTTGGTGAGGTTGGCCGCCTTCTCGTCGTCGAAGGAGATCCAGCCGCCGTGCACGGCGAGGGTGTCGACGTAGCCGTAGCGGTCGCAGCCCTCGACCGACTTGTCGCCCGGGGCGGCGGCGAAGGCGTCCTCGGGGGCGTAGATCCGGCAGGCGCCGAACTTCCCGGGGTCGTCCAGGAGGCGGGGCGGCATCAGCGAGTAGCTGGCGAAGCCGACGATGGCCACGGCCGTGGTGACGAGCAGCGTGTTGCGCCAGCGCGGGTAGCGGGCCTTGTCCGACCGATAGAGCCAGACGAGCGCCCCGGCGGTCACGACGAAGTGGGCGGTGCCGTAGAAGATGTTCCAGATCCGGATGAACCCCATGGCCGGCAGGTCCAGGTACCACCGCTGCAGGTCCGACTCGAAGTAGAGGCCGAGCGTGCGCTGCACGTCGATGATCTGGCGGGCGTGCTCGAAGGCGACCGAGGCATCGACGTCCTCGCCCGTGCCCTGCGAGCCGAACAGGTTCCGCACCGACGAGTACACGGCGTAGAAGACGAGGAGGTAGAGCAGCTCCCGCCACCAGCGCAGGCGGCCGCCGGCGAGCTGGGCGTCGGACGGCGTGGCGTCGGCCGGTCGATCGACGACGTCCGGGGTCGTGCCCGTCTCCTCCTGTCCCCGCACCGCGCCAGACTACGGCGACCCCGCGCGGGCGCACGATCCACCCCCGACCGGTACGATCCCGGCCGGTTCGGTGGTCGACCCACGCCACCCGTTGCATCCCGGTCCCTCGCGGACCGGTCGATCCGGGAGGTCCTCCGTGCCCGTCCACCGCCCTGCCCGCCGAGCCGTCGCGCTCGCCGTCACCGCCCTGCTCCTCACCGGTTGCGCCGGCCGAGGATCCGCCGCCCCGCCCGCTGCCGAGCCGCGCGAGGCCGACCCGGCCGGCGGTCCGGCGCCGGAGCCCGACGGGCCGGTCGACGTCGCCGACGGACCGCACGAGGTCCGCCTCGTCGCCGACCTCGGCCCCCTCCCCGACGGCTCGGGCGACGCTGTGGTGGAGACCATCTGGACCACCGACGGGACGGGGACGCGGCGCCTGGTCGTCGACACCCCGGCCGGCATCGCCGAGCAGCACGTGATGACCGAGGACGAGCACTGGTGGTGGCTCAGCCCGGCCGTGCGGGAGACGATCGCCGACGCCGAGTGGATCCACTTCGACCTGCCTGCGATCGAGGCGGCCGGCGGCGAGCTCCCGCCGCTGGTCGCCCGGGCGCGGGCCGCAGCGAGCCAGCCGGGCGACATCGCCGTCGGCGACACCGTCGCCGGACTCGAGGTCCTGGCCGCCGAGTCGGTGAGCGACGACGAGGTGCACCTGACGATGGCGGAGGTCGAGCGGGTGGTGGTCCACCGCCGGCGGGCCCTGCCCGAGGGGACGAGGATCGAGCTGCCGATCGGCGCGGTCGACGTCGCCGACCTGCCCGACGTGCTGCGCTGGTGACGCGGCGTGCCCGGACGTGGGCCACCATGTGCCGATGACGACGCGGGTGATCGACATCGGGGGCGGCGAGCGGTTGGCGATCGACGAGGTGGGCGTCGGCGGTCGCGGCCTGCTGCTCGTCCACGGCTTCACCGGCGGGCGGGTCGACTTCGCCGACCACCTCGACGCCCTGGCCGAGGCCGGCTGGTGGGTGGTCGCCCCCGACCTGCGCGGCCACGGCGACTCCTGGCACCCCGAGGAGGAGTCCGCCTACTCCTTCGACCACTTCGCCCGGGACATGTGGGCCCTGGTCGACGCGCTGGGCTGGGAGCGCCTGGTCCTGCTCGGCCACTCCATGGGCGGGATGATCGCCCAGGTGGCGGCAGCCCGGCGGCCCGGCGCCCTGGACGGGCTGGTGCTCATGGACACCACGCACGGCCCGCTCGAGATCGACCGCGACCTGGCCATGCTCGGGGCCCAGCTCGTGCGCGACGGGGGCATGGCCGCGGTGAAGGAGGCGCTCGACGCGCTGGAGGGCGACGGACCGCTGGGCACGCCGGCCAACGAGCGCCTGCTGGCCGAGCGTCCCGGCTACCGGGAGCTCGGAGACCGCAAGTTCCTCGGCAGCTCGCCTGCCATGTACGCCTCGATGATCGGCCAGATGCTCGACCAGGCCGACCGGTTGCAGCACCTCGCCGACGTGGCCGTCCCGACGCTGGTCATCGTCGGGGAGCAGGACACGCCCTTCCTCGGCCCGTCCGAGGCGATGGCCACGGCGGTGCCGGGTGCCCGCCTCGAGGTCATCGCCGACGCCGGCCACTCACCCCAGTTCGAGAACCCCGAGGCCTGGCAGACGGTGATGCTGGAGTTCCTCGCCGGCGTGTGACCGGGAGGCGCTAGTTCGCCTTCTCCATGAACCGCTCGATGTCGACGACGACCCGGGTGACCCGGCCGGCCGCGACGAGGCCACGGTGGTCCGAAGCCGAGACGGTGAAGGTGAGGCGCCGGCCCGAGATCTTCTCGAGCGTCGCCTCGGCCGTGATGGGCGCGCCCACCGACGTGGGCATGAGGTGGTCGACCTGCACGCGCATGCCCACCGAGGTCGACCCGTCGGGCAGCTCGCCCTCGATCGCGGCGACGGCAGCCTGCTCGCAGATCGCGACGAGGCGGGGGGTGGCGAGCACCGGGACCGAGCCGGAGCCGATGGCGATGGCGGTGTCGTCGTCGGTGACGACGATCTCGACCGCAGCGCTGAGACCGGTCTGGAGGGGCACGTCGGTACGCTACGTCCTTCGGGTCGGCTGGCGTCACATCGGGCCGGGCCCTCCACGACCCCCGGAGGACAAGTGATCGAGGAACCCACGCTCGAGCGGGTGCTGGCGCGAGCCCTGCGGACCGGCGGCGAGTTCGCCGAGGTCTTCGTCGAGGACAAGCAGAACGGCAGCGCCACGCTGGACGACGGCCGGGTCGAGCAGCTGAGCTCGGGCCGCGATCGCGGGGCGGGCATCCGCGTCGTGGTCGGCGAGACCACCGGGTTCGCCCACACCGCCGACCTGAGCGAGCAGGGCCTGCTCACCGCCGCCGAGGCTGCGTCCGCAGCCGCCCGCGACGGGGGTGGCGGCGTGCGCGAGGTGGCGCTGACCCGTCGCGACGTCGTGAACCCGAGCGTCGTGCGCACGCTGCCCGACGACGTGCCGAAGGGCGACAAGGTCGCCATCCTGCGCCAGGCCGACGAGGCCGCCCGGGCGTTCGCCCGCGAGATCTCCCAGGTCACGGCATCGGTGGCCGGCTCGCGCCGGCGCATCTGCATCGCCAACAGCGACGGCCTGCTCACGACCGACGACCAGGTCCGCACGCTGTTCTCGGTGAGCGCCGTCGCCACCGGCGACACGGGCATGCAGACCGGTCGCAAGTCCACCGGACTCACCATCGGCTGGGAGCTGTTCGACCGCATCGACATCGACGAGTTCGCGGCCGAGGCTGCCCAGATGGCCATCACCAAGCTGCGAGCCCGCCCGGCGCCGTCCGGCCAGCTGCCCGTGGTGATCGGCGCCGGCTCCGGTGGCGTGCTGTTCCACGAGGCATGCGGCCACGGCCTCGAGAAGGACCTGGTCGACAAGGGCGCCTCGGTCTACGCCGGGCGCATGGGCCAGCTGGTCGCCAGCCCGCTCGTCACGCTCGTCGACGACGGCACCATCGGCGAGGAGTGGGGCGCGTTCGCCGTCGACGACGAGGGGTCGCCCGGACAGCGCAACGTGCTCATCCAGGACGGCGTCCTCACCGACTACATGTGGGACTTCCTGCGCAGCCGCAAGGAGGGGCGGGCCCTGTCCGGCAACGGCCGCCGCCAGTCCTACAGGCACCTGCCGATGGTGCGGATGACCAACACGTTCCTCGAGAACGGCACCGCCAGCCCCGACGACGTCATCGCCGGCACGGACGACGGCGTCTACGTGGCCAAGCTCGGCGGCGGCCAGGTGAACACGGCCTCGGGCGACTTCGTCTTCGGCATGCAGGAGGCGTACCTGATCGAGAACGGGGAGATCACCGAGCCGATCCGCGAGGGCAACCTCATCGGCAACGGCCCGCAGTGCCTCCAGGACATCGAGGTCATCGCCGACGACTTCGCCTTCGGCGGCCCCGGCACGTGCGGCAAGGACGGCCAGGGCGTGCCCGTGGGCGACGGCTGCCCGACCCTGCGGGTGGCCCAGCTCACCATCGGCGGCACCTCGTGAGCGCGCCCGCCGAGCCGCGGGCGGGCACCGACCTCGACGCCCTCCGAGCCCTCGCCGACCGGGTCGCCGCCCAGGCGGCGCCCGGCGAGCAGGTGGAGGCCTACGTCAGCCAGGGCACCAACACCTCGGTCGACGCGTACCAGGGCGAGATCGAGTCGCTCACGCAGGCGGGATCCGCCGGCATCGGCATCCGGGTCATCCGCGACGGGCGCACCGGCTTCGCCTACGCCAGCAGCCACGACGCCGAGATCGTCGCCGAGACCCTGGCCGAGGCTCGCGACAACCTGCCCTTCGCCGAGCCCGACGAGTGGGCCGGCCTCGCCGAGCCCGACGGCGTCGCCGCCGCCGCCCTCGACGTCCACCGCGACGCGGTGCTGGCCACCCCCGTCGAGGACAAGGTGGCCATGGCCATCGAGCTCGAGCGGATGGTGCTGGCGGCCGACCCCCGCGTCCGGGGCGTGCGGGCGGCGACCTACACCGATGCCGAGGGCGCCTACGCCATCGCCACCTCGACCGGGATCTCGGTCGGCGGTCGCTCCACGATCGCCTACGTCTCCGTGTCCGCCCTGGCCGACGACGGCGACGCCTCGGTGATCGCCGGCGGCATGTCGGTGGGGCGCGCCATCGACGAGCTCTCCCTCGACGAGGCTGCCGACGATGCCGTCACCCGGCTCCTCGAGAAGATCGGATCGGTCAAGCCCGAGTCTGCCGTGGTCACGCTGATCCTCGAGCCCCGGCTCACGGCCACGGTCCTCGGGATCGTGTCGGGCATGCTCGGCGGCGAGGCCGTGGCCAAGGGCCGCAGCCCCTTCGCCGGCCGGGTCGGCGAGCAGGTCGGCAGCCCGCTGCTCACCATCGTCGACGACCCCACCAACCCCGACTCCCTCGGCGCCGAGCCCCACGACGACGAGGGCCTCGCCACCCGCCGGGTGCCGCTCCTGCGGGCGGGCGTGCTGCAGGGGTTCCTCCACAACACGAACTCCGCCCGTCGTGCCGGCACGGCCTCGACCGCCTCGGCGGCCCGCAGCTACAGCAGCCGCCCGGGCATCTCCGCTCGCGCCCTCACGGTCGAGCCCGGCGAGGGCGACCTCGACTCGCTGCTCGCCACCGTGGACGACGGCGTCCTCGCCTCGTCCCTCGGCGGCATCCACTCGGGCGTGAACCCCATCTCGGGTGACTTCTCCGTGTCGGTCGAGGGCATCCGGGTGCGCGGCGGCGAGCGGGCGGAGCCGATCAAGGAGGCCACGCTGGCCAGCACCCTGCAGCGCCTGCTGCTCGACGTCTCCCACGTCGGCGCCGACGTCGAGTGGCAGCCGGGGGGCACCGGCGGCGTGACGCTGCTCATCCCCGGCGTCTCCCTCTCCGGGCGCTAGCCCACCAGGGCCAGCGCGACCACCCCGGTCGCGAGTGCGGCGACGATCCTGGTCGCCTGGGACGCCGTGACGGCCACCGTCACGGTGTCGTCGTCGCCGACGTGGACCACGATGCCGTCCTCGGCCACGGTGGACCCGATCGCGCCCGTGCCGGTGGGGTCGAGGGCGGCGAGGACGTCGACGCGCTGGCCGACCTCGACGGGCAGCGCGGCCTCGAGCGCCGGGACGGCCACCGCCCGCCAGCCCTCGGGGACGAGCGCGGCGGCACCGCGGCGGTCGCCGCCGGCGAGGCGGTGCTCCACGACCACCTCGCCGCGGCGCAGCACCTGGGTGGCCCGCCGACCGACCGGGTCCTCGGTGACGGCACCGGACGGGAGGAACGAGGCCGGCCTGGTCTCGGCGACGACGTCGTCATCCCCGACGACGTCGCCGGGCTCCAGCGGTCGGGTGACGACCCAGGCGGAGGCGGCGCGGCCGTAGCGATCGACCGCAGCCTCGGCCCGGCCGGTGGCGCGGAGGACCACCACGCCGCAGACGAGGGCGAGCACGACGGCGACGACCGCGCGCAGCGGCGGGGGACGCAGGATCGGGAAGCGGGCGGGGGCGGGGCGCACGGGGACCTCCGGAGAGCTGGTGCTCGACGGGGGAAGTCGGGCGGTCCCGGATCGCACGATCCGGGGCCGGGTGCGCCGGCGAGCCGGCAGGGCAGACGCTAGCGGTCGGCCTCAGTCGCTGCTGGAGGCGGCGGGTGCCTTCGTCTCGGTCTTGGTCTCGGCCTTCTTCTCGGTGGTCGAGGAGCCCGAGTCGCTCGAGGAGGAGTCCGACGACGAGGACGACGAGCCGCCGGTGCTCGACTTCTTGGACGAGCCCCGGGCGTCGTTCTTGTAGAAGCCGGAGCCCTTGAACGAGATGCCGACGTTGCCGTACACCTTGCGCAGCGCCCCCTCGCACTCGGGGCAGGTCTCGAGCGGGGCGTCACTGAACGCCTGCTGGACCTCCATCTCGTGTCCACAGCTCTTGCAGCGGTACTCGTAGGTGGGCATCGCAGATCTCCGGTGGCGTGTCGAGGTCGAGGCCGGCGTTGGCACTCGCGAGGATCGAGTGCCAACGCTACCGGCTCGCCTGCCCCGGGTGCCCAACCGGCGGAGCGGTTGCGGGCGCGGCCTACGCTCGGCCCGTGTCCGCCCTGGCCATCGCCGCCGTGGTCGCCGGCTACGTGCTCGGCACCTTCCCGACCGCCGTCCTGGTGGGCCGGCGCAAGGGCTTCGACCCCACGGCCACCGGCTCCGGGAACCCCGGCGCCTCGAACGCGGCGCGGGTCGGGGGCATGCGGGCCGGCGCCGCGGTGCTGCTCGGCGACGCCGGCAAGGGTGCCCTCGCAGCAGGCATCGGCTACCTCGTCGACGGCCGCACGCTGGCGTGGCTGGCGGGCGCCGCGGCCGTGGCCGGCCACCTCTGGCCCGTCACCCGCCGGCTCCGCGGGGGCAAGGGCGTCGCCACGGCGGGCGGCGTCTCCATCGTGTGCGCGCCGCTCGCCGCGCTGGTGCTCGGCGCGCTCTTCGCGGTGCTCGTGAAGGTGAGCGGGAAGGCGGCCGTCGGCTCCATCGCGCTCGCAGTGCTGCTCCCCGTGGGCGTGGCCGTGCTCGGCCAGCGCGCCGTCGAGGTCGCCGTCGCCGCGGCCATCGGGTCGGTCGTCGTCGTCCGCCACCGCAGCAACATCGCCCGCCTGATGGACGGGAGCGAATCCGCCGTGCGCAGCGGCCCACCGGGGCCAGGGGAGCAGGCATGAAGGCCGGAGGGGTCGGCTAGGAAGGGCCCATGACATCCGTGCGCACCGCCGTGATCCCCGCCGCCGGCCTCGGCACCCGCTTCCTGCCAGCGTCGAAGGCCATCCCCAAGGAGATGGTGCCGGTCGTCGACAAGCCCACGATCCAGTACATCGTCGAGGAGTGCGTCGCCGCCGGGATCGAGGACGTGCTGATCATCGACAGCAGCGGCAAGTCCTCCATCGGCGACCACTTCGACCGCCTCATGGGCCTGGAGGCGGCCTTGGAGGCCAAGGGCAAGACGGCCGAGCTGGAGATGGTGCGGGGCCTCGCCGAGCTGTGCGACATCCACTTCATCCGCCAGGGGGTGGCGCTGGGCCTCGGTCACGCCATCGGCATCGCCGAGCGCCACGTCGGGGACGAGCCCTTCGCCGTCCTGCTGGGCGACGACGTGCAGGTCGACGGCGGCGCGCTGCTGCGGGGGATGATCGAGACGCATGAGGCCCAGCAGGGTTCGGTCATCGCCCTGCTCGAGGTCCAGCCCGACGAGATCTCCAGCTACGGCTGCATCGACCCGATCCCGATCCGGGAGAACCTGTTCGGCTTCGAGCGCATCGTGGAGAAGCCGGCCCCCGACGAGGCGCCGTCGAACCTGGCCGTCATCGGCCGCTACGTCTTCACGCCAGAGATCTTCGACGCCATCCGCAAGACCGAACCGGGGGTGGGCGGCGAGATCCAGATCACCGACGCCATCGGCCTGCTCAACCAGACCCAGCCGGTCACCGGGTACTCGTTCCGCGAGGGCCGCTACGACTGCGGCAAGCCCCTCGACTACCTGAAGGCCACGGTGGAGATCGCCTGCATGCGCGACGACCTCGGCCCTGCGTTCCGCGAGTACCTGAAGGGGTTCGTGGCCACCCTGGACTGAGGCTGCCGGATCGTCAGAGGCCGACGGTCAGCGCGAGGACGCCGACGACGCTGGCGAGGGCGAGCCGGTACCAGCCGAACAGGCCGAGCCCCCGCCGTTCCAGGTACCGGAGCATCCACACGACCGCGGCGGCTGCCGACGCCGTCGCGGTGAGGAAGCCGACGAGCGGTGCGGGCCACCCGTACTCGTCGATCACGAGCGCTCCGCTCTGCAGCGCCTCGTAGACGGTGGCCGTGCCGAGGGTGACGAACCCGAGCAGGAAGCTGAACTCGACCGCGGCCCGGAGCGCGAACCCGAGGGCCAGCGCGCCGAGGATGGTCACCAGGCTGCGGGAGGTGCCCGGCCACAGTGCGAGCATCTGCGCCATCCCGATGAGGAGCCCGTCGCGGACCCGGATCGCCTCGAGCGGGCGGGAGCCGGCGCGCTCGTGCCGGGCCATGACCAGCAGCACGACGCCGCCGACCGCCCAGGCCGCCACCGTGGGCCAGATCCCGAAGAGGTGCTCCTTGATCAGGTCGCCGAGCAGCAGGCCGGCGAGGCCGGCGGGGACGAAGCCGGCGACGAGCGCGATGCCGAGCTGGCGGTCGTCCGGGGAGCCGGTGCCGATGACCGACCGGAACGAGTCCAGCAGCCGCGCCCGGTAGAGGTAGCCCACTGCGGTGATGGCCCCGGCCTGGATGATGACCGCGTAGGCGTTGGCTGCTTCCTGGCCCCGGTCGGTGTCCGTGATGCCCAGCAGCTCCTGGGTCACGGTCAGGTGCCCCGTGGAGCTCACCGGCAGGTACTCGGTGAGGCCCTCGATCAGGCCGAGGAGCGCGGCCTCGCCGAGCGACATCCCGCCGTCACCGGCGCCGGTCCACGCCCACAGCACGACGCCGAGTGCCACGACGGCGATCCCGACGCCGGCAGCGACCCTGCGACCTCGGTCTCGCGCACCGGCGTCCTGGGTGTCCGCTCGAACCACCGCCAGAGCCAACCACTCGCACGGGCCGCCGGACGAGCCCCGCCGCTCCGGGCCGTCGGCCCGAGCCGTTTCGCGCCCCCGGCGACCGGGGTGCTTGCCTGGTGGGCCGTGAGCGCAGTCGTCGTCCCGCAGCACTTCGTCGGCCCGCCGGGCATGGGTCACGGCGGCTACGTCGCCGGCCTCCTCGCCCGGCACGTCGACGGTGCCGTGCAGGTGACGCTGCGCCGGGCCACGCCCGTGGGTGTGGAGCTCGCCGTCGAGGCCGGCGACGACGGAGCGGTCCGCCTCCTCCACGACGGGGAGCTCATCGCCGAGGCCGAGCCTGCGACGCTCGAGCTGGAGGTCCCGCCGGTCCCCTCCGTCGAGGACGCCCGGGCTGCCGAGGCGGGGTCGCCGTCGCACTGGAACGAGCTCGGCGTGCACCCCATCTGCCTCGGGTGCGGCCTGGCGCGGGACGACGACGACGGGCTTGGCCTGGCGGTGGGGCCGCTCGAGGTCGACGGCCACGAGCAGGTCGCCGCCGTGTGGCGCCCCACGGAGGCGATGTGCGGCCCGGACGGCGTCGTCGACCCGCTGTGGGTGCTGGCTGCCCTCGACTGCCCGGGTGCGATGGCCTACATCGCCCGCGGCACGTTCGCCGGGCTGCTCGGCCGGATCGTGTTCGAGCAGACGGGACGGGTCGAGCCCGGCGTCGACCACGTGGTCACCGGCTGGCAGATCGACCGGGACGGCCGCAAGCTGTTCGCCGGGACGGCGCTGGCCTCTGCGGACGGCACCGTCCTGGCACGGGCGCGGGCCACCTGGTTCGAGCGGACCTGACCCGGCAGGGGTCGCCGGGGGCGTGGCTACGCTCCGAGCCATGTCGCTGAGCCTGCGCGCCCGCCTCTTCCAACGCATCATCCCCAAGGTCATGCCGAGCGCGGACCTGTCGCCCCAGGAGCAGCGGGCCAAGCTCTCCCGGTCCCTCGGCCTGCCGAACCGCCGCGTCGAGGTCGTCGACCTGCAGGTCGGCGGGGTCCCCGTCACCCGCGTCACGCCGAAGGGCGCAGAGCGCCGGCGCCACCTGCTCCACGTCCACGGAGGTGGCTTCGTCGTCGGCACCACCCGGGGCTTCGTCGGCTACCTGTCCGAGCTGGCCCTGCAGGCCGACGCCACGATCACCTCCGTCGACTACCGGCTCGCTCCCGAGCACCCGTACCCGGCGGCGATCGACGACTGCCTGGCCGCCTACCGGGCCGTGATCGACGAGGTCGCCCCGGAGAGCCTGGCGATCGTCGGCGAGTCCGCCGGCGGCAACGCCGCCCTGGCCACGCTGGTGCGGGCCCGGGACGAGGGCTGGGCGCTCCCCGCCGCCACCGTCCTGCTGTCGCCGTGGGTCGACCTGACCTTCTCGGGCGGATCCATGTCCCGCAACCGGGCCACGGAGCTGATGCTCGAGCCGAGCCTGTTCACCGGCTGGCGCGACGCCTACGTCGGCGGCCAGGACCCCGCCGATCCCGGCATGTCGCCGCTGTTCGCCGACCTCTCCGGCCTGCCACCGATGCACGTCCAGGCCACGACGGCGGAGGTCCTCGAGGACGACGCCCGTCGCCTGGTCGAGAAGGCGAAGGCCGCCGGCGTCGATGCCGAGCTGGTGGTGTTCGACGAGCTCTGGCACATCTTCCAGACCCAGGTCCCGCTGGTGCCGGAGGCCCGAGCCGCGATGGACCAGATCGTCGCCTTCGTCCGCACGCACACGCTGGGCTGACGTGGTCTCCCTCGGCGCCGCCCGCCGCCACGTCCTCGACCGGGTCCCGCGCCGCGAGCCGACCCCCGTGGCCGTCGCCGACGCGCTCGGCCTCGTCCTGGCCGAGGACGTCGTGGCCGCCGAGCAGGTGCCGCCGTTCGCCAACACCGCGATGGACGGCTTCGCGGTGCGCGCCGCCGACACTGCCGGCGCTCCCGTCGAGCTCGCCATCGTGGAGACCATCGCCGCCGGTCACGCCCCGACGGCTCCGGTCGGGCCCGGTCAGGCCAGCCGCATCTTCACGGGCGCGCCGATCCCGGACGGCGCCGACGCGATCGTCATGGTCGAGCGCACCGAGGTCGTCGACGAGGGCCACGTGCGGGTGCAGGTCGAGGTGCCGGTCGGCAACCACGTGCGCCCCGCCGGCGACGACCTCGACGTGGGCGCGGTCGTGCTCTCGGCGGGGGAGGTGCTGTCGGCGGCCCACCTCGGCGTGCTGTGCAGCCTGGGCGTCGAGACCGTGCTGGCCCACCCCCGGCTCACCGTGGGCGTCGTGTCCACCGGCGACGAGCTGGTCGAGGGCGCCCAGCAGCTCGCACCCGGTCAGATCCGCGACTCCAACCGCCGCACGCTGCTCGCCCTCGCAGCCGGCGCCGGGTGCGACGTCGTCGACCTCGGCATCGCACCCGACACCGAGGAGGCCATCACCGCGGCGATCCGCCGCGGGGTCGAGGGCTGCGACGCGGTGCTGACGAGCGGTGGCGTGTCGATGGGCGACATCGACCTCGTGAAGGTGATCCTCGACCGCATCGGCGACATGCGCTGGATGCAGATCGACATCAAGCCGGCCAAGCCCTTCGCCTTCGGACTGGTCGACGGCGTGCCGGTCTTCGGCTTCCCCGGGAACCCGGTGTCGTCGATGGTGTCCTTCGAGCTGCTCGGCCGGCCCGCCCTGCGCCAGGCCATGGGCCACCAGGACCTCGACCGGCCGATCGTGCGCGCCGTCGCCGACGACGGCTTCGATCGCCGCCCCGACGGCAAGACCCACTTCGCCCGCGTCGTGGCGCTCCACGGCCGCGACGGTCGGGTCCACGTCGTGACCGCCGGCGGGCAGGGCAGCCACCAGCTCGGTGCGATGGCGGCCGCGAACGCGCTCGCAGTGCTGCCCGACGGCGACGGTGTGGGTGCCGGGGGCGACGTCGACGTGCTGCTCCTCGACGACGTCCCGTCGGAGACGACGCTGCCGGTGGACCCGGCCTAGAGCATCGAGAGCGTGTCGAGGTCGAGCGCCATGCGCCCGGAGCGGTTGGCCATCGCCATGAACATCTCGTCGCCGCGGTCGGTCTGGCCCACGATCATCGAGGAGATCATCGCCATCACGAACCCGGCGAACGCGTAGCGCCGGTACTGGTCCCAGCACGCCTCGAACGACAGGTCCTTGACGCCGCCGGCGCGCAGCGTGGCCAGGTACTCCTTCACCAGGTCCTGCTCCACCTCGGCGCGCAGGCCCGGTTCGAGGCCGGTGCCGAGGAAGTAGGACACGTCCTGCACGCCGGCGCCGTGGCTCACCGTCTGCCAGTCGACCGTGGTCATCGGGACGCCGCCGGGCGTCGGGTCGAAGAGCATGTTGTCGAGGCGGAAGTCGCCGTGCACCGCGGTGAGCTGCTCGGGACGGTGGCCGAGGTAGGCCTCGAGGCGCTCGACCAGCACGCTGCCGGCCTCGACGACCTCGCTGTCGAGGCGGCCGTCGTAGCGCTCCAGGAAGCCCGGCCACACCATGTCGACGAGGCCTCGCAGACCCTCGGGCGAGTTGCGGTTCATCCAGTCGAGGCCGGCGAGCGTGCTGTCGCCCCAGAGGGGGGCGTGCAGCTTGGCCGACTCCTCGACCGCGATGGCGGCCTGGTCCGGGGTGCAGCCGGCGATCTGGTCGCCCTGCTCGGCCGGCGCCAGATCGTTCATGAGGATGGCGAACTCGTGCGTCGCCAGGTCGATCTGGGCGTAGTAGGGGACCGGGGCAGCGATGTCGACCCGGTTGCGGAGCTGCTGGTAGAAGCGCGTCTCCACCTCGTAGGTGCGCACGGCGGTTGCCGTCGCCCGGCTGGTCTCGTCCTCGGTGGGGAACTTGCCCACGACCGTGGCCGGACCGGCCTCGGCGTCGTCCCAGGTGAGGGTGAAGCGGATGCTGTCGCCGACCTGGCCGGTGCCGACCGACTTGGCCCGCACCTCGACGACGGTGCCCTCCTCGGTGGCGCCGCCGGCGCGCAGGACCGCCGTGAGCCACTCGGGCGTGACGTCGTCGGGACGGGAGATGAAGGGGATCTGGTCCATGGTCGACCTCAGGTGTCGTGCTGGACGGCGGCCCGACCGGTGAGGACCGGGATGAACAGCTGGGCCACCGCCTGGTGGGCTGGGTGGTCCCGGTAGGTCTCGTAGCCCTCCACCGAGTCGAAGTCGGCCACGATGGCGAGGGAGGCGTTGCCCTCGGAGAGGCCCGCATCGACGCCGACGACGTAGGAGCGCAGCTCCTCGATCTGGGACGGGAGCAACCGGAGCGCTGCGACGATCTCCTCGACCTGCTCGTCGGTGGTGTCGTCCCTGAACGTGAGCGTGGACACGTGTCGCAGTCCCATTGATCCCCCTCGTGGTGCGGTCGCCGGACCGTAGCCTGCCCTCGTGACCCCGTCCGCACCTTCGCCCGCCGACGTGCGCGACGCCCGCGACGTGGCTGCCGCCCTCGAGGCCCACGACTACCTGCCCGACACGGGGCTGGCGACGGCGGTGTTCCTGGCCCTGCGCCTCCACCGCCCGCTGCTGCTCGAGGGCGACGCCGGGGTCGGCAAGACCGAGGTGGCCAAGGTGCTGTCGCGCTGGACCGGCGGCGAGCTCCTCCGCCTGCAGTGCTACGAGGGCCTCGACGTCAGCCAGGCCGTGTACGAGTGGGACTACTCCCGCCAGCTCCTGCACCTGCGCGCCGCCGAGGCCGCGGGCGTGGCCGGGGAGGCCAGCGTCGACCAGCTGGAGGACGAGCTCTACGACGAGCGCTTCCTCGTGCGCCGGCCGCTGCTCGAGGCCGTCACCCCCCGCCAGGGCCCGCCGCCGGTGCTGCTGATCGACGAGGTCGACCGGGCCGACGACGAGTTCGAGGCGTTCCTGCTCGAGGTGCTGTCGGACTACACCGTCACCGTCCCGGAGCTGGGCACGTTCCACGCCGACGTGCCCCCGATCGTCGTCATCACCTCGAACCGCACCCGCGACGTGCACGACGCCCTCAAGCGCCGCTGCCTCTACCACTGGGTCGAGCACCCGGACTTCGAGCGGGAGGTCGCCATCGTCGGCGTCCGCGTCCCAGGGGTGGGCGAGCGCCTGGCCCGCCAGGTCGCGGCGGCCACCGAGGCGCTGCGCGAGGGCGGCCTGTACAAGCCGCCCGGCGTGGCCGAGACCATCGACTGGGCGGCCGCGCTCCACGTCCTCGGCGCCAGCGAGCTCGACGTGGCGACGGTCGACGCCTCCCTCGGCACCGTGCTCAAGTACCGCGAGGACCAGGCCCGCGTCCGGTCCGCCGGCATCGACGACCTGGTCGCCCGGGCCATCGAGCGCAGCGCCTGAGGCACCGTGGGCGCCGTCGCACCCGATCCCGGCTCGGCGGCGGTCGCCTTCGTCCGGAGCCTGCGCCAAGCCGGCCTCGTCGTCCCGATCGACGCGTCGGTCACGTTCGTAGCCGCCCTCGACCACGTCGACCTCTCCCGGGGCGACGACGTCTACTGGGCCGGGCGGGCCACCCTCGTCCGCCGCGCCGAGGACGTCACCGCCTACGACCACCTCTTCGCCGCCTTCTTCGGCGCGGTGCCGCTGCCGGTGCCGGCGAGGCAGCTGCGCCAGCACGTGACCCTCGCCGTCGACGACCCCGACGCCGACATGGCGGGCGGGCGCGACGTCGCCGACGCCAGCCCGACCATCCAGGTGCGGTTCTCCCGGGCCGAGACCCTGCGACACAAGGACTTCGCCGCCTACGACGACGACGAGCTGGCCGAGGCCTGGGCCCTGATGGACCGCCTCGCCATGGTGGGGGCGCCCCGCCGGTCCCGTCGGGCCGTGCCGACCAGTCGCGGGCGGGGCCGCCCCGACCTGCGCCGGACCGTCCGCCACGCGCTCCGCACGGGCGGCGAGCCCATCCGCCGGGCCCACACCGTCCCCGGCGAGCGCTTCCGTCGGGTCGTGCTGCTCGTCGACGTGTCGGGGTCGATGGAGGCCTACGCCCGGCCGCTCCTGCGCTTCGTCCACGCAGCCGTGGCCGCCCGCAGCCGCATCGAGGCCTTCGCGCTCGGCACCCGCCTCACCCGCCTGACCCGCGAGCTGAAGCGCCGGGACCCGGACGAGGCCCTGCGCCTGGCAGCCGATGCCGTCACCGACTTCGCCGGCGGGACCCGCCTCGGTGAGGGGCTGGCCCGCTTCAACGACGAGTGGGGCGTGCGCGGCATGGCCCGCGGCGCCGTCGTCGTGATCCTCTCCGATGGCTGGGACCGAGGCGATCCCGACGAGCTGGCCGAGCAGATGCAGCGGCTCCGCCGGGTCGCCCACCGGGTGGTGTGGGTGAACCCGCTCAAGTCGACGCCCGGGTACGCACCGCTCGCACGCGGCATGGCGGCCGCACTTCCGCACGTCGATGCCTTCGTCGAGGGCCACAGCATCGACGCGCTCGAGCGGCTGGCCGCGGTCATCGCCGGCGAGGCCGCGCCCGTCCCGGCGACCGCTCCGTAGGCTGCGCCGGTGCGCGAGATCCTCACCGACCTGGACCGCTGGCGGAAGGCCGGCAAGCAGGTCGCGCTGGCGCGCGTCGTCGACGTCGAGGGCTCCGGGCCTCGCCTGCCCGGGGCCGCCATGGCCGTGAACGAGGACGGCGAGGTGGCCGGCTCGGTCTCCGGTGGGTGCGTCGAGGGGGCGGTCGTCACCGAGGCGCTGCAGATCATCGAGTCGGGCGAGCGCCGCATCGTCACCTTCGGCTACTCCGACGACGAGGCCTTCGCCGTGGGCCTCACGTGCGGCGGCACCATCCACCTCTACATCGAGCCGCTCGACTGGTGACCGCCCTCTACGAGGCCCTGCGCGCGGCCATCGCCGCCGAGGAGCCGGTCGCGCTGGCCACGGTGGTGGACGGACCCGGGGTCGGCGGCAAGCTCCTCGTCCGGCCCGACGCCGAGCCCACAGGATCGCTCGGCGACGCCGACCTCGACCGCGTCGTCGCCCGGGACGCGCTCGGCGAGCTGGCCGCCGGCACCACCGGCGTGCGCCACTACGGACCCCAGGGCCAGGCCAACGAGTTCGACGTGGCCGTGTTCGTGGAGTCCTTCGCCCCGCCACCCCAGCTGCTGGTGTTCGGCGCCGTCGACTTCACGGGTGCCCTCGCCCGCGTCGGCAAGGTGCTCGGCTACCGGGTCACGGTGTGCGACGCCCGCGAGGTGTTCGCCACCAGGGCCCGCTTCCCGTTCGCCGACGAGGTCGTCGTCGACTGGCCCCATCGGCTGCTCGAGCGGGTCGGCCACGAGCTCGGCCCGCGTGACGCCGTGTGCGTGCTCACGCACGACCCGAAGTTCGACGTCCCGGCCGTGCTCGCCGCACTGCGCACCGACGTGGGCTACCTCGGTGCCATGGGGTCGCGGCGCACCACCGACGACCGCAACCGGCGGTTGCGGGACGAGGGCGTCTCGGACGAGGACCTGGCCCGGGTCATGGCGCCAATCGGCCTCGACCTCGGTGCCCGCACCCCGGAGGAGACCGCGGTCTCGATCCTGGCCGAGGTCATCGCGACGCGCACCGGGCGCCGGGCGCCCTCGCTCCGCGACGCCGCCGGCCCCATCCACTGACCGTTCCCTTCACGCGTCCTAACCGCTGGACGTCGTTCCGCGTGAAGGGAACAGGAACCAGGGGTTCCCGTCACGCGCTTCGACCTCTGACGGTCCGCACGCGTGAAGGGAACAGGAACCAGGTTCCCGTCACGCGCTTCGACCTCTGACGGTCCGCTCGCGTGAAGGGAACAGGAACCAGGGGTTCCCGTCACGCGCTTCGACCTCTGACCGTCAGCTCGCGTGAAGGGAACGGGGAGGAGTTCAGGCCGGGCGGACGAGCTTCTCGTTCTGGGCCGCCTGGGTGCCGAGCCACGTCGCCACGGCGGCGGTCGCGGCGGCCGGGATCGCGGCGCGCCACGGCAGGTAGCCGCGCAGGCCGGCCAGGAGGGCGGCTGCGGTGTCGGCGGCGTCGACCGGGACGGCGCGCGAGGCCAGCTCGGGTTCGTCCAGGCCCGGCGCCGGCATGAGGAACGGGGCGGCCATGAACAGCTCCCGGGCGCCGAAGAGGCGGGCCAGGTAGGGGGCTGCGGGGTTGCGGTCGGCGTCGATTCCGAAGAGCTTCCCGGTGACCCGGGGGGCGACGAGGGCGCCGATGCCGACGGCGAGTCGGACCTGGGCGAGCGTGCGGCGGGCGGAGATCGGGTCCATCCGCCGATGCTGCCACGGCACCGGACCGACCGCAGCCGGGCCCCGCGGCCACACTGTCGCCATGGTCCTGGCCGTGCTGCTCGCCGCCGGCGCCGGCAGCCGGTATGCCGGCGACACGCACAAGCTGCGGGCCTCCCTCGGCGGCCGGCCGGTGCTGGCCCACGCCCTCGATGCGCTCGTGGGCAGCGGGTTGGAGGCGGTCGTCGTCACCGGATCGGCCGACGTCGCCGACCTCGTCCCCGACGGGATCAAGATCCTGCGCAACGACCGGTGGGCGGAGGGGCAGGCCACGTCGGTGCACGTCGGCATCGACGAGGCGCGCCGGCGGGGCCACGACGCGGTGGTGGTCGGCCTCGGCGACCAGCCCTTCGTCCGGGACACGGCGTGGCGGGACGTGGCCGCCGCCGACGCCGACCTCGCGGTGGCCACCTACGTCGGGCGTCGCGGCCACCCGGTGCGCCTGGGTGCGGCGGTCTGGGACCTGCTCCCGGCCGCCGGCGACGAGGTCGGGCGGGCGCTGATGCGAAGTCGTCCATGGCTCGTTCTGGAGATACCGTGCGACGCCGGGCACACCAGCGCCGACGAAACCGCAGACATCGACACCCTGGAGGATCTCCGCAGATGGAGCTGACCAACGAGTTCACCGTCCCGGTGCCCGTCGAGCGTGCGTGGGAGCTCCTCACCGACGTCGAGCTGATCGCCCCGTGCCTGCCCGGCGCCCAGCTCCAGGAGATCGAGGGCGACGAGTACCGCGGCGTCGTCAAGGTCAAGGTCGGCCCCATCACGGCCCAGTACAAGGGTGCCGCCACCTTCCAGGAGCAGGACGAGGCCGCCCGCCGGCTCGTGCTGAAGGCCGAGGGCCGGGACACCCGCGGCCAGGGCAGCGCCAGCGCCCTCATCACCGTGAAGATGTCCGAGGAGTCGGGCCGCACCCACGTCACCGTCGACACCGACCTGACCATCAAGGGCAAGGTCGCCCAGTTCGGTCGGGGCATGATCGCCGACGTCAGCGGCAAGCTCATGGACGAGTTCGTGCGCTGCCTCGAGGGCAAGCTGGACGCCCCGGCCACGTCAGCCGCTCCCGCCGAGGCGACCACGGGCACCGAGCAGGCCATCGGCACCCCGGACGGCGCCACCCCCACCCCGGTGGACGGCACCGCCACCCTGGCCGCCGAGGCGCAGTCCGACGCCGCCGCCCCCACGCCCGTCGCCGACGCCACGGGCGGGGCCAAGGCCGAGCCCGTCTCCGGGGTCCGCAAGGTCGACTCGCCCGAGCGCGAGCCCGTCGACCTGGTCGACGCCGCGGGTGCGTCCGTCGCCAAGCGCATCGGTCCGGTCGTCCTGGTGCTGTTCGTCCTTTGGCTACTCGGCCGCCGCCGCTCCAACCACGGCGCCTGACCCACGTGGCCGACGAGGCCGACATCGCCGCGGTGGCCGAGCTCCTCGGCCGCGCCCCCCAGGCCCACTTCGACGTCGTCGTCCGTGACGCCGCCGGCGCGCCCGTGGTCATCCGCAACGCGCCGCTGCTCTTCGACGGCACCCCGATGCCCACCCGGTACTGGCTCGTCGGCGATGAGGAGCGAGCCCGTATCGGGCGGCTCGAGTCCACGGGCGCGATCGACCGCGCCGAGGCCGAGATCGGCGAGGACGTGATCGGCGAGGCCCACGACCGCTACGCCGCCGAGCGCGACGCCGCCATCCCCGCCGACCACACCGGGCCACGCCCGTCGGGCGGCGTGGGCGGCACCCGGCGGGGGATCAAGTGCTTCCACGCCCACTGGGCCTGGTACCTGGCCGGCGGCGACGACCCCGTCGGGCGTTGGATCGAGGCGGAGCTCGCAGGGCAGGGTGGCGGCGTGGACGCCCCCGTGCTCGCCGCCATCGACTGCGGCACGAACTCGACCCGCCTGCTGGTGAGCCGGGGCGCGGGTGCGACCGGGGAGCCCCTCGCCCGGGTCAACACCATCACCCGCCTGGGACGGGGCGTCGACCGCACGGGGCGGCTCGACGCCGAGGCCATCCAGCGGACCGTCGACGTGCTCCGCGACTACAAGCGCATCCTCGACGAGCACGGCGCCGAGCGGGTCCGGGTCACGGCGACCTCAGCGGCGCGCGACGCTGGCAACCGGGACGAGTTCTTCGACGCTGCCGAGGCGGTGCTCGGCGTCCGCCCGGAGCTGCTCACCGGCGAGGCCGAGGCCGAGCTGTCGTTCCGGGGCGCGACCGCCGAGCTGGATCCGGCCGACGGGCCCTTCCTGGTGGTCGACATCGGGGGCGGCTCGACGGAGTTCATCGTCGGCACCGATGAGGTCGAGGGCTCGATGTCGGTGGACATCGGCTGCGTGCGCTTCTTCGAGCAGTACGTCGAGCACGACCCGCCGATGCCCGAGGAGCTGCACGCGTGCATCTCGGTCACCGAGGCCTGGATGGAGGACGTCGCGCGCGAGCTCCCGCAGGTCCGGACGGCCAAGACCTTCGTCGGCCTGGCCGGCACCGTCACGACCATGGCGGCGGTCGAGATCGGGTTGCAGGAGTGGGACCGCGACGCCATCCACCACTTCCGCTTCTCCCACGACGCCATCGAGGACGTCTTCCGCACGCTCGTCACCGAGTCGATGGAGGACCGCATGCACAACCCCGGCCTCGAGCCGGCCCGCGCCGATGTCATCGTCGCCGGCGCCTGCATCTTCGTGGCCATCGTGCGCTGGCTGGGCATCGAGGAGTGCCTGGTCTCGGAGTCCGACATCCTCGACGGCCTGGTCGCGTCGCTGGCCTGACCGGCCGTTGTCCGCCGGGTCGAGTGCCGATCTAGCCTCCGCCCCGTGCCCCGCCCCGATCGCATCCTGATGGGCCCCGGGCCCGGGAACCCGTACCCCGAGTCGATCGAGGCGTTCCTGCGCCCGATGCTCGGCCACCTCGACCCCGAGTTCCTCACGCTGCTCGACGAGGTCTGCGACCAGCTCCGCACCGTCTTCGGCACCGGCAACGCCCTCACCATCCCGATCAGCGGCACCGGGTCCGCCGGCATGGAGACCTGCATCGTCAACGTGCTGGGCCCGGGCGACGTCGCGGTGATCGGGGTCAACGGCGTCTTCGGTGCCCGCATGTGCGACGTGGCCTCCCGCACGGGCGCCGAGGTGGTGCGCGTCGACTTCGACTGGGGCACCCCGGTCACGGCCGACCGCCTGCTCGACGCCCACCCGTCACCGACGCTCATCGGCATGGTGCACGCCGAGACGTCCACCGGCGCCCGGTCCGACGTGGAGCCGGTCGCCGCCGGCAAGGGCGACGCCCTCCTCCTCGTGGACTGCGTGACCTCGCTCGGCGGCATCCCGTTCGAGGCCGACGGCTGGGGCATCGACCTCGCCTACTCCGGCACCCAGAAGTGCCTCGGCGTCCCGCCCGGCCTGTCGCCCATCACCGTGTCGGATCGGGCTCGCGACCGCTTCGTCGAGCGCAGCCAGTCCTGGTACCTCGACCTGCGGATGATCGGCAGCTACGTGGGGACCGCCGGCGCCACGCGCACCTACCACCACACCGCCCCCATCTCGATGATCTACTCGCTGCACGGCGGCCTCACCGCCCTGCTCGACGAGGGGATCGAAGCCGTCCACGCCCGCCACGCCGAGTGCGGCCAGCTGCTCCAGGACGGCCTGGTGGAGCTCGGCTTCGAGCTCTTCGCCACCGAGGGCCACCGGCTGCCCGAGCTCACGACGGTGGTCGTGCCCGACGGCGTCGACGAGGCAGCCGTGCGCGCCACCCTGCTCGACCGGTACGACATCGAGATCGGCGGTGGGCTCGGCGACTACGCCGGCAAGGTCTGGCGCATCGGGTGCATGGGCCACACCGCCCGTCCCCGCAACGTCACGCTCCTGCTCGGGGCGCTGCGCGAAGTCCTCGGCCGGTGAGCTGGTCTCCGTCGCAGACCCAGCTGCAGGGTCGCCGGGTGGTCCTGCGCCCGCTGGACGTCCGCGACTTCCCCGCCTGGCGCGAGGTGCGCCGCCGCAACACCGGGTGGCTCACCCAGTGGGAGCCCCGTCGCATCGCCGGCCAGCCCGACGTGGTGGAGAGCAAGGATGCGTTCGCGGCCCGGTGCTCGGCCCGGTCGCGCGAGTGGCAGCTCGGCACCGGCTACGGCTTCGGTGTGTTCAGCGAGGACGGCGCGCTGGTCGGCGAGATCAACCTGTCGTCGGTGCAGCGAGGCCCGTTCCAGAACGCGTACGTCGGCTACTGGGTCGACCAGGGCCACGCCGGCCGGGGCTACACGCCGGAGGCGGTGGTGGTCGCCTGCCGCTACGCGTTCGAGGAGCTCGGCCTGCACCGGCTGCAGATCGCCATCATCCCCCGGAACCGGGCCAGCCGCCGGGTGGTCGAGAAGCTCGCCATCCGGGAGGAGGGCATCGCCCTGCGCTACCTGGAGATCAACGGCGTGTGGGAGGACCACGTGCGCTACGGCATCACGTCGGAGGAGTGGGACACCCGGCGCGACGAGCTGCTCGAGGCGTGGATCGCATGACGACCCGCCGAGCCATCGCCGGACTGCTCCTCGCCGCCGTCGCCCTCACCGGCTGCAACGACGACGAGGACGCCACGCCGCCGCCCGCCGATCCGCTGCCCGAGCTCCCCGCCCACACCTCGCCCGAGGCCGATCCGGGCGAGCTCGAGGTGCCGGAGATCCCCGGCACCACGTTCGCCCCCTTCCCGTCGCTCGGCTTCGGCATCGCCATCCCCGAGGGCTGGAACGCCACCCGCCTCGACGACGAGGCCTTCGAGCGCCTGGAGGACGCCGACCTGGCCGAGCCGTTCTTCCTCGAGGCCGCCCGCAACGTGGCCGCCACCGGCGCCGTCTTCTACGCGGCCGGCGTGGACGAGCAGGGTCGGGTCGCCGAGATCAAGGTCGACGTCGAGGACGGAGCGGAGACCGAGGCGCAGGCCGTGCGCACGGCCGCCGAGGCCGAGGTGCTGGCCGCCGGCGGCACCGACCTCAACGTGGTGGAGGCCCCGGACGGTCGGGTCCGCCTCGACTTCCGGCTCGAGCAGCAGGCGGCCGACGGTGACGACCGCATCGACGCGCACGTCAGCCGGCTGCTGGTGCCCGACGGCGACCGGCTGTGGTCGATCGTGGTGACCAGCGAGGACGCGGCCACCCAGACGGCCGTGCTGGCGATCGTGGACGCCGGCTTCGTGCTCGCCGACTGACCCCTCTCGGAGGCTGGACGCGCCTGCGTCGCAGCTACTTGGTGGAGATCTTGGCCTGGAGCGCGGCGAGGCGCTCCTTGAAGGCGGGCTGGTTGAGCGACCAGACCTGCGGGTCGAGCTCGCGCTGCACGGCCTCGTCGTGGTCGCTGATGTCGGCCATGTCCTGGATCGACGCCTTGATCTTCATCACCAGGTCGCGGGGTGCCTCCGCGGAGGCCCGGGCCATGTCGATGCAGTGGTCGAGCAGCTCGGCGTCGGGCACGCAGCGGTGGACGAGGCCCACCCGCTCGGCCTCCTTGCCGTCCATGACCTGGCCGAGCAGCACGGCCGCCGTGACGGTCTGCGGGCCGGCGATGCGGCGGTACATCCAGGTGTGGCCGCCGCCGGGGTGCAGCCCGAGCTGCAGGAAGCGGGTGTCGAAGCGGGCGCGCTCGGCTGCGATGCGCACGTCGCACACGAGGGCGAGGTTCATCCCCGCACCGACCGCGGCACCGTTGACGGCCGCGATGGTCGGAAGCGGGCAGCGGCCGAAGCGCAGGAAGCCCTGGTAGATCTCCATGAGGCCCTCGCGCTGGGAGGAGCCGAGGTGGGAGAGATCGGCGCCGGCGCAGAAGGCAGGCGGCTCGCCGGTGACGACCACCGCGCCGACCGATTCGTCGGCCTCGATGGCGTCCATGGCCGCCATCACCTCCTCGACCATGCCGAGGTTGAGCGCGTTGCGCTTGTCCGGGTCGTTCAGGGTGACGACGGCGACGCCGTCGGTGATCTCGGTCGTGACCTGGCTCATCGCGGCGAGTCTGGCAGACCGCCTCGGCCTACCCCGGGGGCGGGCCCACGGCGCGCACGTGGTCGCGCACCCGGCGCAGCAGGTCGGTGAGCTGTGCCAGCTCGTCGGGGTCGAGGGCGCCGCCCAGCAGGTGGTCGAGGTCGGCGATGTGGCAGGGCGCCGTCGAGGCCAGGAGCTGGCGGCCCTCGTCGGTGAGCACGGCGAGCAGCCCTCGCCGGTCCTCGGCGCACGCCTCCCGACGCACGACGCCGCCCGACTCCATGCGGTCGACCAGCCGGGTGAGCCCGCTGGTGCTCATCGTCATGTCCCGGGCCAGCACCGTCATGCGGAGCCGTTGCTCGGGGGAGCGGGCGAGGCGGATCAGCACGCCGAGCCAGCCGACCGGCACCCCCGCCACCACGTCGAGGTTCCGCTCGAGCGCGTGGTGGAGCTCGTTGTGGGCCTCGATGAGCATCCCGTACGCCTCGATCCGCGGGTCGTCGAGGTGCTCGGCGGGGTCCGGTGGGCAGGCCATGTCGTGAGGGTACGAAGAACTGGTTGCATCTGCAACGACTCCTCGCTATGTTGTTGTTCAGGCAACAATCCCGCCGACAACGAACTCAAGGAGCACCAATGTCTTCCACCCTCACCCGCACCGCCGCCGACGTCACCGTCCCCACCGCCGGCACCTACCAGCTCGACCCGAGCCACAGCAGCGCCGACTTCCAGGTCCGCCACCTCGGCCTCTCCAAGGTCCGGGGCGGCTTCGCCATCGAGTCCGGCACCGTGGTCATCGCCGAGGACCCCACCCAGAGCACCGTCGAGGTCACCCTCGACGCCGCCAGCTTCAACACCGGCGCCGACGACCGCGACGCCCACGTGAAGGGCGCCGACTTCCTCGACGTCGAGCAGTTCCCGACGCTCACCTTCCGCTCCACCGGTGTCCGCCAGTCCGGTGGCGACTGGAAGGTGGACGGCGAGCTCACCATCAAGGACGTGACCCGCCCGGTCACCCTCGACGTGGAGTTCGAGGGCGCCAACACGGACCCGTGGGGCAACGGCCGCATCGCGTTCGCCGGCGAGACCGAGATCAACCGCGAGGACTTCGGCATCACCTGGAACCAGGCGCTCGAGACGGGCGGCGTGCTCGTGGGCAAGGCCGTCAAGATCGTGGTCGACGTCCAGGCTGTCGCCCAGGGCTGAGACCCTCCCGGCCGCCCGAACGGCGGATTACACCTCCAGAGCGGTGCGACGGGGTCCCGGACGGGGCCCCGTCGTCGCGCCTGCCCGGGCGCGTCAGCGGGGGCGGCGCACGACCGCCGGCGACCGGCGGAAGAAGTCCTCGACCTCGCGCTCGTACTGGTACTCGGGATCGGGCCCGACCGTGCGCGTGAGGCGCAGCGACTCGATGAAGGCCCGGACGGCGCCGGCCGAGGTGTGCGTGTAGTCGAACCCGGCCCGCTTGAGCCGGGCGCTGTCGAGGCCCCGGCCGTACCGGAGCAGGTCCCCGACCTCGGGCGGGATGTCGACGCCCAGGCGGCCGAGCGCGGCGGTGACGAGCCCCTGGCCGATGGGGGGCAGGGGGACGGTGCGCTTGCCGCAGATGGCGGCGACCTCGCTCCACGGCAGCAGGCCGTCGCCGGCGACGTTGAAGACGCCGGCCAGGTCGTGCTCGAGCACGAAGAGGATGGCCCGCACGACGTCGTCCTCGTGGACGAACTGGAATCGGGGATCGAACCCGAAGATCGATGGCACCGCCGGCAGCTCCAGCAGGCGCGACAGCGGCGTGCTCAGCTCGGGCCCGAGCACGTTGGAGAAGCGGAGCATGGTGACCGCGACGTGGGGGTTGTCGACGGCGAAGTCGCGCACGTAGCTCTCGACCTCGGTGAGGGAGCGCTCGACCCGGTGCCGCGGCGGCGACTGGCGGGGCATGTCCTCGGTGAACCAGACCGGGTCGCCCGGCTCGCAGCCGTAGACGTAGGACGAGGACTTGACCACGACGTTGCGCACCGAGGAGTCGGTGGCGGCCGCGAACAGGTTCATGGTGCCGATGACGTTGATCTCGTGCATCGTGCGGGCCCGCATCTGCGTGGAGTCCACGACGAGGAAGGTGTGGACGATGGTGTCGACCTGGGTGGCCTCCACGATGCGGGACAGGATCGAGTAGTTCTCGTCGCTCTTGACGTACTCGGTGCGCTCGAGCTCGATGGTGGGCTCGACCTTGTCCAGGCCGACGATGACGTCGACCTCGGGGTCGGCCTCGAGCGCCTTGGCGACGCGGCCGCCCCAGAACGTGCCGAGGCCGGTGACCAGGACCCGCTTGCCCATCATCCCCTCCAGACCGAGCTGCGGGTGCGCAGCATGTCGTAGAGCGCCTCTTGGATCTGCTGACGGATCGACTCGGCCTCGTCCATGACCTTGCTCCGGCTGTAGCGGGGCTGGTCGGGTGGTACGTCGAAGTGCACCGGGTCGAGCACGCGCAGCTTGAACTTGGCCGGGAAGTGCACCAGCGCCCCGAGGGGGCCGAGCAGCGGGCCGAAGGCGAGCATGTTGGCGGTGACCGGCGCGTACGGCAGGCCGAGTGCCTTGGCCAGGGGGCCCAGGTTGGCGAGCGTCGGCATGGACTCCTCGGCACCCACGACCGCGATGGGGATGACCGGCACCCCGGCACGCATGGCGATCTGGACGAACCCGGCCCGACCGAAGCGCCGCAGCTTGTACCGCTCGTCGAAGGTCTTGCCCGGCCCCTTGGAGCCCTCCGGGAAGACCAGCACCAGCTGCTGCTCGTGGCGCAGGAGGCGGTAGGCGTTGTCGGGGTGGGCCAGCACGCCGCCGGCCCGCGACCACAGGGTGCCGACCACGGGCACCTTCTTGAACAGCTCGTCGGCGAGGCCGTACACCGCCCGGTGCAGCTCGGTCTCGATGCCGTGCATGATGACCGGCGCGTCGCTCGGGATGGCCGCCGCGTGGTTGGCGACCAGCAGCGCGCCGCCGTCGGCGGGGATCTTCTCGAGGCCCTCCCACTCGACCCGGAACCAGTGGTCGTAGATCGGGGCGAACAGGGCCCGGGCGATCTCGCGGGTGTGCTCGGAGCGTCCCCACTCGTCGACGTCGGAGGTGCGGGGATCGTCCAGCTCCGGTGCCGCAGGGGCCGGCACGTGCACCGGGAGCAGCCCTGCCGGGGTGCGGGCGGTCTCGGCGGTGGGTCCGACCATCCGGGCGAGCGTACCGTCCGCACCCCGGTGCCTCGCCAGGCCCGATCGCGCACGTCACGCCCCCTCCAGGACCGGCTCCGGCCACCAGAACCCGCTCTCGTGCTCGCCCGCGGCCTCCGCCGCCGTCCACGCGCTCCCGGCCTCGCACCCGCCGAGCGCCGGGCACCAGCGGCACATGGGGTTGGCCCGGACGGCGGCGGGGCGGGTGCCGGTGCGCAGCTCGACCATGGCCTCCACCGACCGCACGACGCGCTCGGTCGCCGCCTCGAGCACGCCGGCGGTGACCTGCTCGACCGCCGGCGTGCCGGTGTCCAGGTAGAGCGTGGCCAGCCTGCGGGGCGGCAGCCCGACCTTGCACGCGTCGACGAGCGCGTAGAAGCGCAGGTCGTCCACGTGGTGGCGCGACGGCCGCCCGGTCTTGAGGTCGATGACCACCTTCCCGCCGTCGGCGGCACGGCCGAGGGTGAGGTCGGGCCGGCCGCCGAGCACGATGCGGCCCCCGGCCAGCGAGACCCGAGCCGGCCCGTCGACCACCGGCCGCCAGCGCGACTTGAGCGGCGGGAAGCACTCCTCGAAGGCGGTGACGAACCCGACCGCCTCCTGGCGCAGCTCGGCGAGCTCGACCGTGGACAGCGACCGCAGGAACGCGGCGAGGGCACCACCCACGTCGGCGAGGCGGGCGATGGCCTCGTCCACCAGCCGGCACGGCTCGCTCTCGCCCCGCCAGTTGGCCTGCAGCTCGATGGCCTTGTGGGCGACGGTGCCCCGGGCGGCCGGCACGTTCCACTCGAACCGCGAGCTGGCCTCGGCCTGCCAGCGGCCCTCGCAGGTGTCGAGCTGGTGGAGCGAGGTCTTGCCGACCCACAGCGCAGCCCCGACGGGCACCCGCGCTGCGGCAGGGGCGAGCCGCTCCTCGAGCTCGGCGTGGAGGGCCGCCACCACCTCGGCCCCCACGACCTCGTCCTCGGGGCGGCGGCGGAGCAGGTCGATGATGCGCTGCTGGGCGGGGGAGTAGGTGGGCACGGGACCGGTCATGCCCCGACGGTCGCACGGGGGTGCTGACAGGAACGCCGGGGGAGTTCCTGTCGGTGGGTCTGCGGATGCTGGTCCCATGTCCACATCGCTGCGCTTCGCCCACGCCGTCCGCACGCTGAGCGAGTCGGCCCGCCTCCAGGGCCTCGAGGTGCCCATCTTCCGGACCCCGCCGGCCCGGGGCGACGCCGTGCGCACCGTCCGGCGCACCGGCCGCGGCGCCACCGTGGCGGTGCGGGTGGGCGACCGTCCGTGGACGGCGGTGCTGGCCGACCTCGTCGACGGCATCGTGCTGGTCAACGAGCTCGATGGCGCCCCCGCCATCCGGTGCCGCACGTCGCTGTGGACCGCCCTCGAGCGCGAGGCGGTCCTGGCCGCGTGACCGTCCGCACCCCGTACCGTGGTCCGCCGTGCAGTCGTACCGGATCGTCATCTCACGCGCCGACATCGACGGGATCCCCGTCGAGTTCGACTACGCCGACGTGTTCGTCGTCGTGCGCGAGGGGGCCACCGAGCCGGGCCCCAGCGACTGGGAGGCCCAGCTGCGCACCGACCAGTACCACCGGCTCGGCATGGCCCGACACGAGCTCGCCCTCACCGCCCCGGACGGCAGCTGCATGCGCGGCGCGGCCATCGTGCGCTTCAGCGACGGGCACCGCCACCTCTTCCGTGGCGACGACGACCTCGACGGGTTCGTCCCGCACGACCCGGGCTCCCAACCGGACTGAAGGACGCGTTCTGGTCACGCGGGGCCGTGGGTACGGGGCGCCGGTCGAAGGAGACCCCCCACGATGTCCAGCGAAGACCCGAACGGGCCCGACCCGACGCGCCACGGCGGCGCCGAGGAGTCCACCCCGACCACCGAGCTCCCGGAAGCGGGCCCCCTCGGCGCGCCACCGCGCGCCGGCGAGCCCGGCGCCCTCCGCCGGGCCTGGCCCTGGCTGCGGTGGCCGGTGTACGGCCTTGCCGCCCTCCTGGTCCTCGTCCTCGTCGCCGGCGCGTGGCTGTGGACCAGCACCGACCTGCCGCCCACGCCGTCCGTCGCCGCCTCGGCCCTGCTCGTCGACCGCAACGGCGACGAGCTCGCGGTGCTCGCCCAGGAGGGCCTGCGCCTCGAGGTGTCCCTCGACGAGATCGATCCGGTCGTGGTCGACGCCCTCGTCGCGGCCGAGGACCACCGCTTCTACGAGCACACGGGCATCGACCCCTCCGGCATCGTCCGGGCGCTGTGGAACAACGTCACCGACGACTCCACCCAGGGTGGCTCGACCCTCACCCAGCAGCTGGTCAAGAACACCTACCTCACCAGCGACCGCACCCTGACCCGCAAGGTCCGGGAGGCCGTGCTCGCCATCAAGCTCGAGCGCACCGAGGACAAGGACGTCATCCTCGAGCGCTACCTGAACACCGTGTACTTCGGCCGCGGCGCCTACGGCATCGAGGCCGCGGCCCGCAGCTACTTCGACGCCTCCGCCTCGGACCTCACGCCGGAGCAGGCGGCGCTGCTCACGGGCATGCTGCGCGCCCCGGAGGCCTACGGGCCCGACAGCGACCCGCAGGCCGCCGAGGCCCGCCGCAACGCCGTCCTGGCCACCATGCGCGACATGGGACGCCTCGACGCCGCCGCCGCCGAGCAGGCCCAGGCAGCGCCGATGGAGGTCGTCGCCTCCGAGCCGACGCCCACCATCCTCCGGGCCGGGGTCGCGCCCCACTTCGTCGAGCAGGTCCGGGCCGCCCTGATCGCCGAGTTCGGCGAGCAGGCCCTCTACGACCGCGGCCTCGTCGTGCACACCACCCTCGACATCGCCGACCAGCGGGCCGCCGAGGCCGCCGTGGCGGCGAACCTCACCGACCCCGCCGGTCCGCAGGCGGCGGTCGTGGGCGTCGATCGGTCCGGGGCGGTGCGGGCGTGGGTCGGCGGCCGGAACTTCGAGGCCCTCCAGGTCGACCTGGTGTCGGCGTCGGGGAGCAGCGGGCGCCAGCCGGGCTCGACCTTCAAGCCGGTCACGCTGGCCGCCACCCTCGAGGCCGGTGGCGGCGCGGGCCAGACCTTCCGTGCGCCGGGCACCATGACCCTCGACGTCGGCGCCGACGAGCCCTGGGAGGTCTCCAACGTCGGCGATCGTGGCTACGGGACGCTCACCCTCGCCGAGGCCACCGTCAACTCGGTGAACACCGTGTACGCGCAGGCCGTCATGGAGGTCGGCGCCCCGGCGGTGGTCGACATGGCGGCCCGCCTCGGCGTCCGGCGCGAGCTGCAGCCGCACCCGTCCATCGCCCTCGGCGCCCAGGAGGTGAGCGTCCTCGAGATGGCGACGGTGTACTCGACGCTCAGCCGCTCCGGGGTCCGGGTGGAGCCGTACCTCATGACGGAGATCGAGGACCGCACCGGCGAGGTCGTCTGGAAGCACGAGGTGGCGGAGGAGGACGCCGTCAACCCTGCCGTGGCCGATGCCGTCACCGCCGTGCTCGAGGAGACGCCGCGGCGGGGCACGGCACGCCGTGCCGCCCTCGACCGTCCCATGGCGGCCAAGACCGGCACCACCCAGAACAGCGCCGACGCGTGGTTGGCCGGGTACACGCCCGAGTACACCGCCATCGTGTGGGTCGGGAACCCGGACAGCAACGAGACGGTGGAGATCGACGGCCGTGAGGTCCAGGGCGGGTCCGTGCCGGCCCAGATCTGGCACGACTTCATGGTGGAGGCACTGGCCGACGTCGAGCCCACCGACTTCCCCGAGGCCGACGACGAGCTGCTGGGCAACCGCCGCTCCGAGGCGGCCGAGGAGGTGCGCGCCGAGGTCGAGCGCGACCAGCGGACGACCGCCACCAGCGCGCCCAGCGGCTCGTCCACCACCTCGACGACGGCTGCCGCCGATCCGGAGGCCGAGGCGGGGGAGGAGGACCCGACGGCCGCCGACGGCGAGGAGGCCGACACGTCGACGACGTCGGCTCCGTCGACGACGGCGGCGCCCACCACCACGGCGGCGCCGACCACGACGGCCGCGCCGACGACGACAACGCCGGCGGACAGCACCGGCACCGAGGGTGGTGGCTGACGCACGCCGCGTTCTGGCACGATCGTGTCAGGGGTAGGGGTCGCCGTCCCCGAGGGAGGAACCCCCAACATGTCGGATCAGCACGAGCCCCCGGACGGGGTCGACCCGGACCTCGGCGGCGAGCCCACCGTGGCCCACGACGTCGTCGTCACCGAGACGACGACGGAGACCGCAGCAGCGTCCACCGGGGTGCGGGGTCGCCTCGCCCGGGCGTGGCCGTGGCTGCGGTGGCCGGTCTTCGGGTTCACCGCACTGCTCGTGCTCCTGCTCGTCGCCGTCGCCTGGCTCTGGACCACGACGGACCTGCCGCCGGCCCGATCGACCTCGGCCGCCGCGGTCCTGCTCGACCGCGAGGGCAACGAGCTCGCGCTGCTCGCCCAGGAGGGGCTGCGGCTCGAGGTCGACCTGGACGAGGTCGCCCCTGTGGCGGTCGACGCCCTGATC
Source organism: Acidimicrobiaceae bacterium (assembly GCA_036675575.1). Classification (GTDB taxonomy): domain Bacteria; phylum Actinomycetota; class Acidimicrobiia; order Acidimicrobiales; family Salinilacustritrichaceae; genus Salinilacustrithrix. Next base: position 44,440 of record JAKFET010000223.1, on the reverse strand, counting down.
GCCGCCGAGGACCAGCGCTTCTACGAGCACACCGGCATCGATCCGGTGGGTCTGGGCCGAGCGGTCTGGAACAACCTCACCGATTCCTCCACCCAGGGCGGCTCCACGCTCACCCAGCAGCTGGTCAAGAACGCCTACCTGAACGACGAGCGCACCATCAGCCGCAAGGTGCGGGAGGCCGTGCTCGCCGTGAAGCTCGAGCGCACCGAGGACAAGGACCAGATCCTCGAGCGCTACCTCAACACCGTGTACTTCGGGCGCGGCGCCTACGGCATCGAGGCCGCGGCCCGCACCTACTTCGACAGCACCGCCGCCGAGCTCAGCCCGGAGCGGGCCGCCCTGCTCATGGGCATGCTGCGCTCGCCCGAGCGGCTGGAGCCCGGCCGGGACCTGGAGGCGGCCACCGCTCGTCGCGACCACGTGCTGCGGACCATGGTGGAGATGGGTGCCCTCACCGCCGAGGAGGGCGAGGCGGCCCTCGCGCTGCCCGTCGAGGTGACCACCGTCGTCGCGTCCCCGACCACCCTGCAGGAGGGCGTCGCCCCCCACTTCGTCGAGCACGTCCGGGGGCTCCTGATCGCCGAGCTCGGTGAGCAGGCCCTCTACGACCAGGGCCTCGTGGTCCACACCACCCTCGACCTCGCCGACCAGCGCGCCGCCGAGGCCTCCGTCGCCAAGCACCTCGACGACCCCGAGGACCCCCAGGCGGCGGTCGTCGCCATCGACCGGACCGGCGCCGTGCGCGCCTGGGTCGGCGGTCGCGACTTCGCCGCCCTGCAGGTCGACCTCGCCGGTGGCGCCGGCGGGTCCGGCCGCCAGCCGGGCTCGACCTTCAAGCCGGTGGTCCTGGCGGCCAACTTCGAGGCCGGCAACGGCGCGGGCGAGCGGTACCCGGCGCCCTCGGAGATCACCCTCGACGTGAAGGGTGGCCCGTGGACGGTCTCGAACGCCGGCGGCCAGGACTACGGCACGCTGACCCTGGCCGAGGCCACCGCCAACTCGGTGAACACCGTGTACGCCCAGGTGCTGGCGAAGGTCGGGCCCGAGGCCATCGTCGACCTGGCCGGTCGCCTGGGCATCCGCAGCGAGCTCGATGCCGAGCCCTCGATCGCCCTGGGCACGGAGGAGGTCACGCCCCTCGAGCTGGCCTCCATGTTCAGCACGCTCTCGCGCTCGGGCGTGCGCATCGATCCGTTCGTCATCACCGAGGTCGAGAACCGGGAGGGCCGCACGGTCTGGGATCCCGAGGACCCGGAGGAGGACGAGGCCGTCGAGCCGCGCATCGCCGACACGGTGAGCGCGGTCCTGGCCGAGACGCCCCGCAGCGGCACGGCGCGCCGAGCCGCCCTCGATCGCCCCATGGCGGCGAAGACGGGGACGACCCAGGAGAACGCGGACGCGTGGCTCGCCGGCTACACGCCCGAGTACACCGCCGTCGTGTGGGTCGGGAACGCGGAGGGCAACGAGCCGATCCCCGACGTCGACGGCATGGCGGTCCAGGGCGGCACCATCCCGGCGATGATCTGGCACGACTTCATGGTCGAGGCCCTCGCCGACGTGCCGCCCACGGAGTTCCCGGAGCCCGACCCCGAGCTGCTCAGCGACACCGCCCCGCCGGTCGAGCTCACCGCCACGCCGAGCGTCGATGCCGGCCAGGCCGTCGACATCGTCGGCAACGGCTTCCAGACGTGCAGGGTGGCGTGGTTCGTCGTCCTCGAAGGGCCGACCTCGGTCGCCCAGCAGCCGGCCGGCCAGGACGGCGCGCCGCCTCCTCCTGCCCCGCCCGTGCTGGTCGAGAGCCCTCCCGACACCGGGTCCGACGAGCCGGGGCGCCGCACGTCGGTGCAGATGCCGCCGGGCGCAGCGCCGGGTACCTACCAGGTGTCGGCTCGCTGCGATGCCGGCGCCGGGCCCCAGCCGCTCGGCCCGTCGGCCACCGTGGAGGTCCGGGTCGACCCGTCGGCCACGACGACGACCTCGACCACGTCGACGACCAGCACCACCGTCGTCGAGGAGGAGACCGAGCCGACCACGACGACCTCCACCAGCAGCCCTCGCCAGAACACGACGACCACGTCCACCACCGAGGCGCCGAGCGCGGAAGAGGGCGCCGCCGGACCGTGAGCGCGGCGCCCGACCGCCCGCCGCCGGGGACCTACGCTGGCCCGGCGCCCGGGTGGCGGAACTGGCAGACGCAGGGGGCTTAAACCCCCCAGCCCGGCGACGGGCGTGCGGGTTCGAACCCCGCCCCGGGCACGCTGCTGCGCTTCAGGCGCCTTCTGTCGAGGACGGGCCGTCGAGCTGCAGCTCCGCGGCCGGGACGGGACGGCCGAAGAGGTACCCCTGTGCCCGGCGGCATCCCATCTCGAGGAGCGCCGCACGTTCCTCTTCGGTCTCGACGCCTTCGGCGACGACCTGCAGCTGGAGCGAACGCGCCAGCGTGATCGTCGATCCGACGATCGCGTGGGCTCGCCCGCCCCGATCGAGGTGGCGGATGAAGGACTGGTCGATCTTCAAGCCGCGCAGCTCCTCGAGGTCCCGCACGTATCCGAGTGAGGAGTAGCCGGTGCCGTAGTCGTCGATGACCACGCCGACGTCCAGCTCGCGCAGGCGCAGCAGGACCTCTCGGGCGCGCGCTGGCTCGGCGAGGAACAGGTCCTCGGTGAGCTCGAGCTCGAGCGCCGCTCCCGGCACCCCCGCCTGCTCGAGCTCACGCCTGACGAGCTCGGGGAAGTCCGGGTGCAGGAGGTCCGGCACGGTGACGTTGACGCTCGTGACGTGGCGGTGCCCCTGCTGCTGCCACCGTGCGATCTGGGGGAGGGCGAGGGAGAGCACGTGCCGGGTGAGCTCCCGCATCACCTCCTCGCCCTCGGCTTGGGGCAGGAAGGCGTCCGGTGTCAGCAGGCCGAGCTCGGGGTGGTCCCAGCGGAGGAGGGCCTCGACCGCCACCGTCCGTCGGGTGTCGATCTCCACCTGGGGCTGGTAGTGCAGGACGAACTCCCCCTGCTCGATGGCACGCCGCATGCGAGCGACCGTGTCGACCCGTCGTTGCCGAACCGCGTGCAGGTCCGGCCGGTAGGCGCTGTGCCCCGACGCGGTCCGCTTCGCGTCACGCAGGGCGAGCTCCGAGTGCTGGACGAGCTGACCGACGTTGCGGGCATCGTCCGGGTAGACGGCGACGCCGACGCTGGCTGCGACCGAGATCTGGCTGCCCGCCACCGGGAAGCTCCGGAGCAGGTGGGCACGAGTGCGTCGGGCCACTTCGGTGGCATCGCCCATGCTCGGGACCTCTGCGAGGACGGCGAACTCGTCCGGCCCGACGCGAGCGAGGTGCTGCTCCGATGCGACGAGCTGGCGGAGGCGTCGGGAGACCCGGATCAGGAGCTCGTCCCCGACCGCTTGACCGTAGGAGTCGTTGACGGAGGCGAAGTCGTCGATGTCGACGAGCAGCAAGGCGTAGCGGGTCGGCTCGGAGCCGCCGAAGGTGTCGGCCAGCCCCTGGAGGAAGGTCCTGCGGTTGGTCAGGCCGGTGAGCTCGTCGATGCGCGACCCCCAACCGGCGCCGGCGACGCTCCGCAGGGTCCGGAAGGACGAGGTCGTGCGCAGCAGAGCGACGACCAGGCCCAGGGCGGCCAGCGCGATGGCGACGGGCTCGACCTCCCGGAACGCGGCGACGACGAGCAGTCCCGCGCAGACGGAGGTGAACAGCCCGGGCAGCAGCAGCGTCGGGAGCGTGTCCCGTCGAGCCTGCGCTCGTAGGGGATCGAAGGGCAGCCACCCGGAGAGGGCGATCGCAGCGGTGGCCGCGATGGACGACGCGGACAGCGGGGTCCCTGGCCGGAAGGTCTCGTGCGCCGCCTGGTACACGAAGGTGATGTCGATGGCGGCGAAGCCGGCGACTCCGGCGACGAGACCCCAGACGGGGAGCGGCGGAGACCAGCGGGACGCCACGAGGACACCCAGGAGGACCAGCAGCAGGACGAGATCGAACGCGGGGTAGGCCAGGTTCGTGACCACCTCTGACCTGGCACCGTGGCCGACGACCTCGACGAGGGTGTCGTAGAGGAAGGCGACGGTGAGCGCCCCAGCGGCACACGCCCCGACGACGCCGTCGAGCGTCAGGCTCAAGGAGAGCCGGGAGAACAGGGCTCGACCGAGGCTCACGAGCCCGGCGATCAGCAGAAGGGACGAGGCGATCCACGCTGCGTCGGCCAGTGACGGGTACGGCTGGGGGTCCAACGTGCGCACGTGCCCGAGGTAGATGACGAACGCGACGGCACGAGCGCACAGCGAGCAGGCGATCCACCGCCACACGTGTTGCAGCGAACGAGCCGTCGCCGCCCGCACCACGCCGACGGCGGCCGCCAGCACGTAGAGGGCGCCCTGCAGCCAGCCGTCGAGGGTGGTGTCGAACCCCGACTGGTCTCGCACCCCGGGGATCGTGGACGCCGCGAACAGCACGACCCCGGCGACGAGGAACCACCGAGCAGCCCCTCCCGCCACCGGGACGACGGCGTCCGATGGGCCCGTCGCCGGGCGACGGCGGGTCGCGCCGCGCTCCATCGCCCCGGCCGCAGCCCGATCCTCGGCCATGTCACACCCTGTCGCTGGGGGGTGTCGCCGCACCGAGGTCCGCCGTGCGGCGACGCTTGCTGTCGTAGAGCGCCTCGTCGGCCGCCACCATGAGCATCCGTCGGGGGTGCGAGGTGCTCGACGCTGCGCCGATGCTGAGCGTCGCAGGCGTGCCGAGTGCAGCGGTGGTCTCCCGGAAGCTGTCGGCGACCCGCGCGGCGGTGACCGCGGCGCCGTGCTCGTCGGTCTCGGGGAGGAGCAGGGCGAACTCGTCGCCGCCCAGGCGGGCCGGGGTGTCCTCGATCCGGGCGACGCTGCGGAGGACGCCGCCGAGCGCGCGGAGCACGTCGTTGCCACCTTCGTGGCCATGGCTGTCGTTGACCGCCTTGAACTCGTCGACGTCCATCGCCAGGACCGCGATGTCCGTGCCGTGCCGTCCGGAACGGGCCAGCTCCTCCTCCATCCGGATGGTGAAGGCCCGGTGGTTGGCGAGACCGGTCACGCTGTCGGTGAGCGCCAGGCGTTCCGCCCCTTCGGCCCGGCGCCGGTCCTCGGCGTGGCGGACCTGGTTCAGCATCTGCATCGCGAGCGAGTCGGCGATGAGGCGGAGGTGACCGACGGTCTCCTCGTCGACGGCGACCGAGGAGCGGCTGGCCCCGCAGAGGGTCCCCAAGGTCGCCCCTTCCTCGATGATCGGCACCGCGAGGAACGACTGCATGCCGAGCACCTCTCCACCCACGCTGCCGGGGTACGCGGTGGGCACGTCGACGGTGTGCTCCAGGCCGCTGAGGAAGGCCCAGCGACACATCGAGTCGGACCAGTCGACCGTCGATCCCTCGGTCATCTCGAGCTGCGACGTGTTGGAGGCGAAGACCACCGTCTGGCTCTGCGCGGCCCAGTCGATGCTGGTGATGAAGCTCGTGTCCAGCCCGGTCAGGCGCCGGACCAGCTCGAGCAGCGGGCGGCTGCTCCGCTCGAACGCCTCGAACTCCGTCGCCTCTCCCTCTCCGGACTCCACGATCCCGCCTCCATCGCTGGTCCGGTCGAGACGGACGGTTGACAAGGACACGTACATACCCGAGCCAGCGCAGCACGAGCGGATCCCGCACCACAACCTACGGGGATGGAGAGGGGCGCGATCCCTGCAGCGCTCCTCGTCATGGAGGAGGCAGAGCTGGGTACTGATGCGGCGATGAAGGGCCAACATTCGCACCTGAAGCGGTGGGGGGCTGCCTACCTCCTGTTCGCGCTGTTCGCGGCATCGTGGCTCGGCCAGCTCGTGGCGATGCTGGTGGAGTCCGGGAACGAGGCACGCTCCCATGGCGAGAGCTTCTCCATGTCGGAGTTCTGGCCCCAGTTCTGGAGCTCGACCTTCGAGAACTGGCAGAGCGAGTGGTTGCAGCTGTTCGTCCAGGCGGTGGTCCTGCTCGGCATGAAGCACCTGCTCTTCAAGGCCGATGCGGAGGACATGGAGCAGGTCCAGCTCGACCTCGCCGAGATCAAGCAGCACCTCGGCATCCCGCCCCGCGACGAAGCCACGCGCTCCGCGCTCCAGGACGCGGAGGCGACGAAGGCGTCGGCCTCGTAGCGACTCCTGCTCAGGGCTCGCCAGCGTGGGCTCGCTCCAGCGCCGCGATGTCGATCTTCCCCATGGTGAGCATGGCCTGCAGGGCCCGCTGGTTCGCCGCCGTGGAGTAGTCGCCGCACAGCGCTTCGAGTCGCCGGGGGACGACCTGCCAGGACACGCCGAAGGGGTCCGTGCACCAGCCGCACGGGCCCGGCTGGCCACCGTCGGAGGTGAGGACCTCCCAGTAGCGGTCCACCTCCTCCTGGGTGTCGACCTCGAGGTGGAAGGAGAAGGCCTCGTCGAGCTCGAACTCGGGTCCGCCGTTGAGGCCCGTGACCGGGAGCCCGGCGACCGTGAACTCCACGATGAACCGTGAACCCGCCGTCACGCCGGGCACGCCCTCGGGGGCGGAGCGGACGGCCTGGACCGAGGAGTCCGGGATGTGCCGGGCGTAGAACTCGGCGGCCTCGACCGCCTTGCCGTTCCCGAACCACAGGTGGGGGCGGATGCTGATCATGGCGGCTCCTTCGTCGCTGGACCGGGTTGCTCGTCAGACGTCGTTGCGTCGCCCCGATCATCGGTGCTCGGTGGGTGTGCGCCCCGATGCCGTCATCAGGTCGTGGCCCCTGTGGGTGTCGCAGGGATCAGCAGCACGGGTCGGCGGCTCTGGGCGAGCGCGGCACGGACGATGGCGGCTCGGCCGGGGGACAGGTCCTGGGACCAGGCCAGGGCGATGGCGTCGGGGCGCTCGGCATCGGCTGCGGTCAGGACGGCGTCGGCACCCGTCCCGATCCGCAACCGGACCTCGGCCGGAGCATCCGTGCACCAGCGGGCGGCGAAGCCGGCTGCGAGGCCCTCCTCGGCGTGGAAGGCGTGGTCGGCGAAGCGGGGGAACCCGGTCGCGGTGAGCACGTGGACCGCGACGATGGTGACCCCTGCGTCGGCCAGGGCCCGCAGCACCGGCCTCGTGGAGGCGGTCGTCACCGCCGACCCCTCCAGTGCGACGAGGATCCGGCGCACGCGGGTGCCGGCTGCGGCGACCCACTCCGGCGGTACGACGAGCACCGGCACTCCGGCGCCCTCCACCACCGCCAGCGCGATGTGTCCCGCCGGCTGCGGGCCGTCGACCTCCCGGCGGGTGCCGAGCACCACGAGGTCGACCTCGTTGCGGGACCGGGCGAGGACCACCTCCGGGGGATCCCCCGCCAGCACGTCCAAGGGGACGCCCGCCCGGAACGCCGCGTCGCGCGCTCCCGTCGCTGCGCCCTGCCGGGCGTGGACGGCACGGACCCTGGCATCCAGGGTGGAGGCCCAGGTGCGAGCGACCTGGAGCACGCGCCCCGCCGTCGGGCCGCCATCGATCGCGGCGAGGACCGTCCTCACGGGGTCACCTCCGAACGGTGCCGCCCGCCGCCCGGCAAGAGGTCGCCGTCGATGGTCGCTTCCACGGGCGCACCGGACACGCGCACGGCGAGGGGTCGCCCCGCCCGCACCGAGACGCTCGCGTGATCGATCTCGACCAGCACGGGCACGCCCCGGAACAGGAAGCGGACGCGCAGCGACGCCCAGCTCGTGGGCAGGTGGGGGTCGACGTCGAGGACCCCTTCGCGGGGCCGCACGCCGGCGAAGCCGAAGACCGCCGCCTGCCACAGGCCGCCCATGGTGGCGAGGTGCAGACCGGTCGTGGTCGTGCCGGTCAGGTCCAAGAGGTCGACCTGCCCGGCGAGGTGGAAGAGGGCGAGCGCATCGTCGGGCCGTCCGGCCCGGGCCAGCACCGCGCTGCAGATCGCCGGGGACAGCGAGCTGCCGTGGGAGATGCGCGGCAGCTCGGCTCCGAGGTCGGCGAGCAGGTCCGCCCGGGACAGCGCATCGCCCAGCAGGTGGTGCGCCATCAGGACGGCCGGCTGCTTCAGCACCTTCGAGCGCGCCGTCCGCTCCCTGCCGAGCACCATGTCCGCCGCGACCGGAAGGCGACCGAGCGTGCGGAGGTCGACGTCGTCCAGGGCGTCGAAGCCTGCGAACTGCTCGTGCCCACCACCCGGACGGCGACCGACGACCAGTGCGGCGGCGCGGTCCCGGAGCGCGCCGGCGCGGTGCTCGTCCCCCTCCTGCTCCAGCACCTCGGCAGCTCGGCCCAGGTGCCAGCGGATGAGCAGGTTGGTGTAGGCGTCGTCGTCGACGCACTCGTGGTACTCGTCGGGTCCGGTGACGTCGTACACGTGCGCCGCACCCCGTGCGTCGTGCTGCGAACGGTCCATCCAGTACGTGGCGGTCTCCACGATCAGGTCGCGTCCACCTTGGGCCAGGAACGCGGCATCGGCGGTCCAGTCGAGGTAGTGCGACGATGCCCACGCCACGTCTGCGGTGATGTGCTCGCTGAGATCTCCGGTCGTGATCGGGACGACGTCGCCGTGCAGGTCCCGACCGAACCGCGGTGTGGCGTCCTCGCCGGAGTCCGCCGACTCCCAGGGGAAGCGTGCTCCCGCCCGGCCTCCTGCCGCGGCGCGGGCGCGGGCGGCGGGCAGCCGGCGGATCCGGTACTCGAGGACGGAACGTGCAGCATCCGGGGCGAGGGCCGCGAGCGCAGGCAGCACGTACACGTCGGTGTCCCAGAACACGTGGCCGGCGTAGCCCGGGCCGGTCAGCCCGCGGGCGCCCACCGCCGACTCGCCCGTCGAGGCCGCGCACGACAGGAGGTGGAAGATCGCGAAGCGGACCGCTCGCTGGGCCTCGTCGTCGCCGACGATCTCGATGTCCGCGCCCGCCCAGCGGGCCTCCCACGCCGCACGGTGCTCGGCGAGGAGCCCGTCCACGCCCACTGCGGTCGCGTCGGTCAGGGCCTCGGTCGCCGAGGCAGACGCCCCAGCGCCGCGAGCGACGGCGACCACCCGGTCGAGCCGCGGGCGCTCCGCGCCCACGACCTGCTGGGACGCCACCGCCACGACTGCGTCGCGGGCCCCACGCACCACGGCGGTGTGGATGCCGTCCTGCCCGCGGCGGACGTCGAAGGTGTGGTTCGCGCAGAGCGATGGCGGTGCTCGCGGCGGCGCGAGAGGTGCTGGCCTCGGGTCTCCTGCGTCGACGAGGGCCCGGACGACGGTGATCGCCGGCCGCACGATCGAGACGATCCGCTGCGCCGTCGTGCTGCCGTCGCGGTCGAGGCGGCACAGGGTCCCCGTGCGGAGGTCGAGCTGCCAGGTGGCGTCGGCGGGGTCGCGCCCGACGCCCGCCGCCCAGGGGCCGGGCAGGGGTCGCACCAGGCCGTCGGTCGATTCACCGTACGCCCCGGCGACGAACGTGGCCCGGGTGCCCACGTCGTCGGGTCCGAGTCCGCCGACCACGCCGATCGTGCCGTTCGCGAGGGCGGCGAGGGTGCCGTGGTGCACCTGGTCGCCCAGCCTGATGGTCCAGCCGGACGGCGGTCCCTCCGGTCCCGCAGCGGGGGATGTCAACGCCGCGCTCGGAGGAGCCCTCCGATGGTCCATGTGCGTCACGATCCGCCCGCGCAGGAGGGAGGGCAAGGGGCCATGGTCCCGACCGGCCGGGCCGCCACGTGCGGCCAACGCCTCGCCGGGGCTGACCGCAGCCGGCTACGACGGCATCGACGACGGGGGCGCCGTCTCCTCGTCCGGCGACCTGACGGATCCGACCTCCACGGCCCGCACGGCCACGACGGCGATGTCGTCGCGGGCGACGCCGCGCTGGAACGAGAGGACGGCGTCCTCGACCGCTGCCGTGATCTCCGCCGCCGAGCGGCCGCCGTGCTCGCCCAGCAGCTGCCAGAGCCGCTCCTCGCCGAAGAAGGCCGTTCCGTCGTGGGCCTCGATGACGCCGTCGGTGTAGAGGACGAGGGTCTCGCCCGCCTCGAGGCGCACCGTGGTGGGGGAGAACGAGACGCGGTCGAACATGCCCAGCAGCGAGCCACGGCAGGTGAGCTCGCGCACGTCACCAGCGGAGGTGACCACGAGCGGCGGCGGGTGCCCCGCGCTGCCCGCCTGCACGGCAAGGCCGTCGCCGTCGGCGTGGAAGCGGACCGCGACCACGGTCGCGAAGCGGTGCTCGTTGCGCTCCCGGTCGCGCTCGGCCTGGCGGAGCAGGGCGTCGTTCAGCACGTCGAAGTTCGTGCCGAGCGACTCGGTCCGGGTCGCCGCGGCGCGGAACGTGTAGCGGGCGAGCGCGGTCAGGCGGGCGGCCGGCGCACCCTTGCCGCAGACGTCGCCGACGATCGCCGCCCACTCCTTCTCGTTGATCTGGAAGACGTCGTAGAAGTCGCCGCCGATCTCCGAGCCGTCGCCCGCCGGGTGGTACCGAGCGGCGACCTCGGCACCGATGATGGAGGGGAGGTCAGGCGGGAGCAGGCTCTCCTGCAGGGTGCGAGCCAGGGAGGCGAAGCGCTCGCCGGACTCGGCCAGGGACTGCTGCGTGCGCCGCTCCTCGGAGATGTCCCGGAAGTACCAGGCCCACCCGACGTACGTGCCATCGTCGAAGCGCAGCGGAGCGCCGTAGCGGTCCAACACCCGGCCGTCGACGAAGTGGACCTCGTCGCGCGTGGGAGCGACCGGGTCGGCGTAGGCCGCCTCGACGCTGGCGCGGAAGGCCGCCGGATCGACGACCTTCTGCATGGCGGCCTCCAGGGCGACGGCGTCGGTGCCCTGGAGGTCCTCCTCGGAGAACTCCCACAGCTCGGCGAACCGTGAGTTGTAGGTGAGCATCTGGCCGTCGGGGGCGACGACGAGCAACCCCTCCACGCCGGACTCGCCCTGTGCCCGCAGCACGGCCTCGCTGAAGCGGAGCGCACGGTCGCGCTCGACCAGCGCCTCGTGGAGCCGCGCGTTGTCCAGGACCGCCGCCGCGTGGGCGGAGACCTCGGTGAGCGTGGCGAGCGCGGGCGCCGTGAGCGGCCGGCCGGTCCGGTTGACGCAACCGATCGCACCGACGGTGCGCCCCCGCACGGTCAGGGGTTCGATGACGGCGGCACCCATCCCGAGGTCGCGGAGCATGGCCAGGTGCTCGTCCGACGTGGCGGATCGTGACAGGAGGTCGTCGGTGATGTCCTCGTACACGATCCTCGTGCCGGTCCGGATGGCGAGTCCGATCCCGACCTGCGGGTCGAGCTCCACCGGGAACCGCTCGAGCAGGTCGTGCACCCGGCGATCGCCGTCCTCGTCGCCCGAGCGCGACACGGCGAGCGTCTCGATCTCGCTGCCGCCGTCGACGAGGGCCACCAGCGCCCAGTCCCCGAGCTCGGGCACGAGCGCGTCGGCCAGGGCTCCCGCGGCGGCGTCGATGCTGAGGTGCTCGCCGGCGGCGGCGACGGAGTAGAGCAGCTCCAGCCGGTCGCGCTCCCGTTCGAGGACGCCGACCGGGCGATCTCGGCGCGCCGCACCAGCGGCACCGGGCGTCTGCCGCGCGTCGCCGTCTCCGGTGCCCTCGCGCCACCCGCGCCACGCATCGGCGAGCCGGTCGCCTGCCCGCAGGGCGAGCTGCGCCCCACTGGTGAACACGGACCCTCGGAGCACGGCCGGAGTATGCATCCTCCGAGCCGCCGGCGGGCAACGGGGCCGCTAGTCCACGTGCGCCGCGCCGTCGCCCGGCCAGGGTCGCATCCAGTCCTCGATGCCGAGGCCGAGGGCGTTGCAGGTCACGGCGATCATCCGGTACCAGCCGGACACGATCAGGACCTCGATGCACTGCTCCGGATCGAGGTGCTGGGCCAGCGCAGCCCACGCCTCGTCGTCGGCGGTGCCGGATCCCTCGAGCTGGTCGACCACCGCGATGACGGCGCGCTCTGCCGGCGTCCACGCGGAAGCGTCGCCGCCACCGGTGGCCAGCAGATCGCACTCCCGCTCGGTGAGCCCGCACAGCGGACCCCAGAAGGCTGCCTGGCCGCCCCATTCGTACGCGCCGCCGACGCGCGCGCAGGTCCGCAGGATGGTGACGGTCCGGAGCCGGGCGGGCAGGCGACCGTCGACGTAGAGCCCCTCGCCGAGGCGGCGGACCTTGTCGGCGAGGGCGGGGTGGCGCTGCAGCACCCTCGTCAGCAGCAGCGGTGGGTAGGTCGCGGCCGGATGGCCCCACGCCCCGATGCCCGCAGCATCCTCCTCGCTCCAGGGGCGCGGCACCGGTGGGATGCGGCTGGTGCTGTCGTCGACCGCCTGGCGGTCCTCGGCAGGGCGCGATCCGCTCATGTGGGTCTCCTCGTTCGTCGGTCGGTCGTGGTCATCAGAGCCCGGCGACCGGGTCGGCGCGACCCAGGCCGGTGCGTCCGCCGTCGACGACGAGCACCTGACCGGTCACGTACGTGCCCGCGGCAGAGCACAGGAAGATGGCGGCACCGGCGATCTCCTGTGGCCGGCCGGCACGCCCCATCGGGATGGTCGACAGCACGGGTTCCCGCACCGCCGGGTCGTCGAGGAAGGCCGTGAGCCGCGACGGGAACAGGCCGGGCGCAATCACGTTCACGAGGATGTGCTCCTGCACCAGCTCTGCCGCCCAGTGGCGGGCGAGGTGGTGCACGGCGGCCTTCGACGCCCCGTAGACGGCGTCCGGGAGCCCGGACAGCTCGAACCCCGAGGTGGAGCCGATCACGACGACACGGGCGGGGACCGCTTCGGTGGCTCGGGCCCGCAGCTGGGGGAGCAGGGCAGCGGTCAGGTGCTGCACCGCGGTCAGGTTCAGCGACAGGACGTCGTCCCAGCCATCGTCGGTGACGTGCTCGAGAGGCGCGAACAGGGTGGTCCCTGCGTTGTGCACGACGATGTCGAGGCCGGCGCCGCAGCGCTCGGCGACCTCGGCAGCCAGCGCCCGGCAGCCGTCGGCGGTGGACACGTCCGCCACGATCCCCTCGCACGAGCCGGTCTCGGCGAGCGCGCCCACGGCTTCGTCGAGCATGCCGGCCGTGCGCGCGGCGACCAGCACCCGCGCGCCTGCGGCCACGAAGCCGGCGGCGATCATGGCGCCGATCCCGCTGCTGCCTCCGGTGATCAGCGCAGTGCGTCCCGACAGCGAGAAGAGGTCGTCGGGTCGAGGGACGGTGGGGACGGTGGGCTCGGTCACGAGCGCTCCAGCTGGGTTCGGTGGTGAGGGTGAGGGACTTCGAGGGCGGTCAGATGGACAGCGGAGGTTCGCTCCGGGGGCGCACGAACCGACCGACGCCGCGACCGTCCGCGCCGACCGCGGCCGGGGTGGGCGAGAGCCGGGACACCAGCACGGCGCCGACGAGCAGAGCCGCCAGCACCAGCCCGCCCAGCACGCGACCCGATGTGGACGACACGTCGTCCAGCGAGGGAGCGGCCGCGACCTCGTCGTCGGGCGTGCTGGCGGTGGGTGCGGTCGGCAGCGGGGAGGGCAGGCCGACCGGGGCGGTGGGCCCGGGAGCGGGCGAGACGAGTGGCCCGGGCGACGTGGCGACGGACGGCGACGCCACCGACGGACCGGCCCCGGAGGCGCCGGTGCGAGGTGCGGCGGCGGTCGTGGGCGGCGAGGACGGCGGCGGCGACGCAGCGGGCGCGGGCTCCGCGAGCGGCGTGACGGCATCCTCGCCCGGAGCGGACATGGTCAGGGTGGAGGAGTCGGCGGCCTCGGGCGGCAGCAGCATCGCGTCGACGGTGCCGTCGCGCACGAAGTCGTCCGTGAGGTCCCAGGCGACGGTCCCTGCATCCGCATCGATGGTGCCGGTCGCCTGGGCGAGCGTGCAGTCCCAGGCCGGAGCGTCGGACAGCGGAGCGCCGTGGACGGCGGCCCACGATCCGGTCGTGGGGCAGGCGATCACCGTGACGCCCTCGGTGTCGGAGCCGAGCTCCACGCCGACGCGGTAGGTGCCGCCGCCGGCACCGGCGGGGAACCGCACGGCGGCCACCGAGATGGCACCGTCCGCACCGGCGGCGACCTGTGAGCCGCCCGGCGGGACGAGCAGGGCCTGCCCGATGGGGACGCCGGCCACCTGGTTCGCAGTCCACCAGCCGATCTCCGGTGGTGCCTCCTGACCGAGCGCGGACGCCGTGCCGACCAGCGGCAGCAGGACGCATGCCGAGGTGAGGCCGACGAGGAGCAGGCGGCGGATGGTTTTCATGCTCCGCTCCGGTTGATCACGTCCAGGTCGCCGCCCAGGTACGAGCTGATGACCCGCTCATCCGACAGCACGTCGTCGGGGGTCCCGGTGGTGACGACGGCGCCCAGCTCGAGCGCGACGAGGCGGTCGCAGATCGCGGTGAGCAGGGGCATGTCGTGCTCGATGACGAGCAGCGAGCACCCGGTCTCGTGCTTGATCCGCTGCAGGAGCGGACCGAGGGCCTCGGTCTCCTTCTGGGCGACCCCCGAGGAGGGCTCGTCGAGCAGCAGCACCTTGGGATCGTGCGCGAGCGACATGGCGAGGTCGACGATGCGGCGGGAACCGGTCGACAGCTCCGACACGAACTTGTCGCGGAAGGCGCCCAGGTTCAGGAGCTCGATGAGGTCGGTCGTCGTGTAGGCGATGTCCTCCTCCATCTCGGCGATCGCGGGCAGGGAGAGGGCGGCGGCGACGTGGTCCCGGTGTGGGAGGTGGCGCTCGAGGGCGAAGGCGATGTTCTCCGCCACCGTCATCGACGAGAAGATGCGGGCGTCCTGGAACGAGCGCCCGAGCCCCATCTGCGCCCGCTGGTGCGCGCGCATCGACGTGATGTCCATGCCGTCGAGCGTGAGGCGCCCCGAGTCGAGCTCGAGGATCCCCGAGACCAGGTCGAAGATCGTCGTCTTGCCCGCACCGTTCGGCCCGATGAGCCCGAGGATCTCACCCTCGTGCAGCGTGAAGTGCGCACCGTCCACCGCCCGGATGCCGCCGAAGGACTTGCGCAGGTCCTCGGCCACGAGCACCGGGGTGCCGATGCCCGACGACCGCTCCTGCGCCGGCGACGACGGGATCGGATCGGCGACGGCCGCACGCTCGTCCGGGCCCGTCGCCGCCGCGGCGCCCTCGAGGAAGACGGACCGGAGGATGTCCGTGCGCTCCAGCAGCTCGGCGGTCGGGCCCTCGAAGCGGACCTCGCCCTTCTCCATGAAGTACGCCCGCTGCGCGATGGTCAGTGCCACGTTGATCGACTGCTCGACCACGACGATCGTCGTCCCCTGTGCGTGGATCGAGCGCACCATCTCGAGCAGCTGCTCGACGATCACCGGCGCCAGGCCGAGGGACAGCTCGTCGATGATGAGCAGCTTCGGTCGGGCGACGAAGGCCATGCCGAGCGCCAGCTGCTGCTGCTCGCCACCCGACAGGTTGCCGGCCTGCTGGTCCCACCGCTCCCGAACGCGCGGGAAGCGGTCGAGGACGTCGTCCACCCGCTGGCGGACATCGTCGGGGTCCTCGTCCTTCATGAGCCAGGTGCCCATGGTGAAGTGCTCGGCCACCGTCAGGGTCGGGAACGTGGCCTTGCCTCCGGGGAGCTGCACGATCCCCGCCTTGGCCGCGGCCAGCGGGCCGGCGACGGTGAGGTCCTTGCCGTCGAAGGTGATCCGCCCGCCGATCGGCGTGACCAGCTGCGACACGGCCTTCAGCAGCGTGGACTTCCCCGCGCCGTTGGTGCCGAGGAGGGCGACGATCTCGCCCCGCTCGATCGCCATGTCGACGCCGAAGAGGATCTGCACCGGTCCGTAGGCCACCTCGACGCCCTCGCACACCAGGATCGGATCCGGCGGCACTGCCTGCGCCGCGCCGGTCGGTGTGGTCACGACGCCACCTCCACCAGCTCGTGGTGTGCGGCCGACTCCGCCGCCTCGGACAGGGCCGGCTCGTCTGCGGCGACCACCCGCCGGTCCGCGACGAGGGAGGGGACGAGGAGCTGGTGCCGGTCGGCGACCCACCGCAGGAACCGGTCCCGCGCCCCGAACAGGAGCTGCGACATGCCCCCGGGGAAGAGGTAGAGGACGAGGAGCAGACCAGGGCCGGTGACCAGCAGCGAGATGTTGTCGGCCACCGAATCGCCGAGCGCCCGCACGACGCCGAGGTCGGAACCGAGGAACTTCACGAAGTACACGACGATGGCGCCGAACACCGCGCCGCCGATGGACGACAGGCCGCCGATGGCGGTGGCGACGAACACCTCGACGCTCGGGCCGATGCCGAAGGTGGACGCATCGAAGGTGAGGGTCTGGTAGATGAACAGCACGCCGGCGACCGACGCGATGGCGCCGGAGAGCGCGAACGCCGCCAGGCGGGTCCGGACCACGTCGACTGCGTACGCAGGCGCGGCCCGGGGGTTGTCCCGCACGGCGAGGAACACCCGGCCGCTGCGCGAGCGCCGGAACCGCCCGGCCAGGACCATGGACCCGACCAGGAACGCCAGGCACAGGTAGTAGAAGCTGCGGTCGTTCGCCAGATCGATCCGACCCCAGAGCACGGGCCGTCGCACGCGCGGCGGGTCGATGCTCGGGAGGATGGCGTCGGCGATCGGGTAGCCCTCCTTGAGCAGGTAGAACTGGGCCGCGCCGGCGAAGGCGAGCGTGGTGACGGCGAGGAACAGTCCTTGGACCCGCACCGCCGGGACGCCCACCAGCACCGACACCGCCACACCGACGGCCACGCCGGCGGCGAGCACCACGAAGAAGTCGAGGTTCCGGTCGGCTGCCAGCCCGCTGGCGACCGCAGCCGACACCCCGACCAGCCCCATGTGCCCCAGGCTGATCTGGCCGGCCCAGCCCGTCAGCACCACCAGGGACACGGCGACCATGGCGTACAGCAGGGTGAGGGTGAGGAAGCCGACATCGCCCGATGCCACCCGGAACGGTGCGGCGACGGCCACCACGGCGACGAGGGCGCCCAGCGCGAGGCGAGCGGCGCGCACCTCGGGCAGGCCACGGAGCTCCATCGGGACCGGGCGGTACTCCCTGACCACCTGGAACGTGGCCGCGCCGGCGTCCGCAGCGCGCGACAGCGATCCCCGCTGCACGAGGAGCGCCACCAGGATGACGACGAGCATGATCGCCGACGTGAGGTCCGGGGCTCCGGTGCTGGTCACCGCCGCTGCCTCGAGGATCCCGATGCCCACGCCGGCGGCGAGCGCGACGCCGACCCGCTCCATGCGCGCCACGACGGCTGCGGCGAGCGCGTAGAGCAGCACGGCGAACCCGAGCGACCCGTCGAAGGGGATGCCGATGAGCGCCGACCGCAGGAAGATCGTCGTGCCGGCGAAGAGGCCGGCGACCGACCAGGCGATGGTGCCGATGGTGCGCACCGGCACGCCGAGGAGCAGCGCGCGGTCGGGGTTCTCCGACGACGCCCGCACGGCGATCCCGATCCGCGTGTAGCGGAAGAACGCCGCCAGGCCAGCGGTCATGGCCAGCACCACCGCGACGGCGAACAGCTGGGCGCCGTCGATCAGGGCGCGTCCGTCGAGCGCGAGCTCGAAGCCGTCGAACGGCGTGGGGATCACCGACCCGGTGCTCTCCGCGCCGCCCACCCAACCGGGCACGAAGATGGCGACGAAGGCGAGGATCTGGACGAGTCCGAGCGTGCCGACCGTCAGGATCAGACGGGGAGCCTCGGCGAAGCGACGGATGACGACGGCATCCGCAGCGGCACCGACGCCTGCGCCGCCGACCATGGCGATCAGGAAGGCGGCGAGGAACGGCCACCCTCGAGCGGCCACCAGCAGCGCGGCGAAGACGCCGGGCACGGCACCGAGTCCGGCCGCCGCGAAGTTGATGATCCGGTTCGTGCGGTACACGAGGATCAGCCCGATCGCGGTGAGCCCGTACAGGACCCCGTTGCCCAGGCCGGCGCCGTACACCTCCCGGGGTGGGTCGAAGACGGCCGCGATGACGGCGAGGCTGAGCACGCCCGCCAGCAGCGCGACCGTGGCCCGCACGACCCGCGGGTCGCCGAGGCGGTCGTCGGTCATCGTCGGTCCGTGGGGATCGCCGGGAGGGCTGCGGGGTAGCCGCCGATGCGGTGGCGGTCGAGGCGCACGAAGGTGCCGGGCTTGCCGTTGAACGCAGAGACCGCTGCCGGGTCCCAGAACGAGATGGCCATGTCACGGTTCCACGAGTGGATGCCGGGCTCGAACCCGCGCAGCACGTGCCCCGTCCCTGCACCGCCGCGGAGACCGGCAGCATGTGCGCCCGCCTCGACGTTGGGAGGCGTGAGCTCCGGACCGGCGTTCTGGATCAGGGAGGCGAGCAGCGACCAGTAGTCCCACTCCAGCTCGGCCCCCGGGTACGGCGGGTCGCCCTGGCGGCCGGACGCTCGCCACATGCGTGCGGCCCGGTCCTTGCCCACCGGCTCGCGAGGCTCGCTGGACGACAGGCCGAACGCTGCGGCGAAGTTGCACTGCGACTCCGACGGGCACCCTGCGCCCCGCATGTTCGTCTGCCCGATGTCGTCGAGGTCGGTGTACACCGTCCCGGCGTAGACGATCTCCGGGTAGTAGCTCTGGGCCTGCATCTCCGAGTAGACGAACTGGGCACCGACGGGGTTGCACAGGCACAGGACGGTCGTCGCCTCGGGCTGCTGGCGCATCGACGCGACGCTGGCGGAGCGCTGGGCAGCGGCCGTGGACAGGTCGTTCGAGGCGTCGTAGGTGTGGGCGACCGAGTCGCCACACGTGCGCAGGACCCGATCGACCTCCTCGCGCATCTTGATGTTCTCGGGGTCGTTGGTGCCGATGATGCCGAGCACCCGCTTGCGGCCGTTGGTGTTGCCGGGCGTGCCCGCGGGGGTCGGGCTCGGCGAGAACGCCGCCTGCTTCCCGGAGAGCTGCTTGCACCACCACTCACCG
This sequence comes from Acidimicrobiaceae bacterium, assembly GCA_036675575.1. Classification (GTDB taxonomy): domain Bacteria; phylum Actinomycetota; class Acidimicrobiia; order Acidimicrobiales; family Salinilacustritrichaceae; genus Salinilacustrithrix. The sequence continues at coordinate 25,552 of JAKFET010000223.1, read as the reverse complement.
AAGTGCCGGGCGATCTCGGTACCGCTCATGTGGACGTCCCAGTGGAAGGGGCGTCGAGCCTCGGAGAAGCTGTCCATGAACATGTTCCCGCCGAGGTTGATCACGCCCAGGTTCGAGAGCTCGTCGTACGGAGCGCTGGTGAGCGGGGAGATCCAGACGAAGGCGAAGGGTTCGACCTCGGCGACGATGGAGCGCATCTCCTGGCGCAGGCAGGCGTTGTCCGGCGGGATCGTCGAGCACCGGCCCTGCACGACGACGATCTCCAGCTCCCGGCCGTACAGCTCGAAGCGCTGGTTGACGAAGTCCTCGATCGAGTCGAGGAAGGCGCGCCGCTGCTCGGGGGCCACGGCGAGGCCCTGCGCCGCGAGCGACGCCTGCACCGCGGCGTTCTCCTGGCCGATGTAGCTGACCACCCGCACGGTGTCGGCGGTGACGCCGAGGTAGGTCGCGCCCGGGTTCTCACCGGAGGACGCCGGGATGCACGGTGGTGCGAAGAAGTCGATTGCAGGGTCGTACTGGCGGCCGTCGACGCAGTGGGAGGTTTCGCCGCTCGCCGCGGTCCCGCCGCCCGCGTCGGGGGATCCCGGACCCGGGCCTCCGGAGCCGCCCGCGCCCGGGGCCGAGGCCCCGCCGCTCCCGCTCACCGCTCCGTCCGGACCGGTGGCGGTCCCGGTCCCGCCGGCTGCGGGGGTGGCACCGGAGCCGGGGCCCGAGCCCTGGTCGGCGAAGGGCGACGCGAAGTCCCCGTCCGAGGAGGACACGGCCTGGTCGCCGGCCGTGGAGGGCAGCACGGCCACGAACAGCGCCTGCACGGCGAGCACCACGAGGAGGGGTGCGTAGCGGCGGAGGACCCGGGCGTTCACGACGGGCCTCCCGTCGCTGCGGTGCGGCTTCGGACCTCGGCCTTGAGCGCCTCGGTGTGCTCGCCCAGGGCGGGGCCGACGTCCCGCACGGAACCGGGGGTGCGGGAGAACCGGGGGACGATCCCGGTCATGGGCACGTCGAAGCCGGCCCGGGCGGTGCGCCGCAGGATCATCTCCCGGGCCGCGTAGTGCTCGTCGGCGAGCATGTCCGGCGCCGTGTACACCCGTCCGGCGGGGACGCCGTGCTGCGTCAGCAGCTCGAGGAGTGCGTCCGAGTCGTACGTGGCCGTCCACGCCGCCACGACGGCATCGAGCTCCTCGGCGTTGGCACCCCGGGCGGCGTGGTCGCAGAACCGGGGATCGTCCACCAGCTCGGCACCGTCGCGGTCGGGCGCCATCGCGGAGGAGAGCCGGCGGAACACGGTGTCGGCGTTCCCGGCGATCAGGACCTCCGACCCGTCGGCGCACGGGTAGGCGTTGGCCGGGGCGACTCCCTTGAGGACGCCGCCGGACCGCTCGCGCACCACCCCGGCCACCGCGTAGTCGGCCATGGTCGACTCCATGAGGGAGGCGACCGCTTCGTAGATGGCCACGTCGACCTCCTGGCCGACCCCGCTGCGGCTGCGCTCGTGGAGCGCGGCGAGGGTGCCGATGACCGCGTGCATGGCGGCGAGGGAGTCGCCGAGGCTGATCCCGCACCGCGCCGGGGGCCGGTCGGGGTCGCCGGTGGTGTGGCGGATGCCGCCGATGGCCTCGCCGATGGAGCCGAAGCCGGCCTCGGCCGCGCGCGGCCCGGTCTGGCCGAAGCCCGAGACGTGCACGACGATGATCCCCGGGTTCGTCGACCGCAGGGTCTCGTAGTCGAGTCCGAACTCGGCCAGGCGGCCGGGCCGGAAGTTCTCGAGCACGACGTCGGCCGTGTCGGCCAGGGCTCGCACGAAGGCGAGGTCGTCGGGGTCGCGCAGGTCGGCGACGACCGACCGCTTGTTGCGGGCGATCGCCGGCCACCAGAGGCTGTCGCCCTCGTCGGTCGTGACGCCCCAGGAGCGCATCGGATCGCCCTCGCCGGGGGACTCGATCTTGACGACGTCAGCGCCGTAGTCGCCGAGGAGCTGGCCGGCGAAGGGACCGGCGATGAAGCTGCCGAGCTCGAGGACGCGGATGCCGTCGAGCGGGCCGGTTGGGGTGGGCACGACGGATTGTATACAGGTATGGCCATCAACGGGTCAAGACCGCCACACTTCGGACATCGGTTGACAGCCTGACAGCGTATTGCGCACAATCAGCAGATGGCTGACTTCGAGTTCCGTGGCATCAACCACCTCGCGCTGGTCTGCGAGGACATGAGCCGCACCGTCGACTTCTACGAGGGCGTCCTCGGGATGCCGTTGACCAAGACGATCGCGCTGCCCGGTGGCGGTCAGCACTTCTTCTTCGACTGCGGGGGCGGCGACGCCCTGGCCTTCTTCTGGTTCCCGAACGCCGCACCCCACGCCCCCGGCATCGCTGCGCCGGCCCATCGGGTCGACAAGGGCGATGCGAGCAGTGCGCACGGCTCCATGAACCACGTGGCGTTCGCCGTCCCGGCCGAGAGGATCGACGAGTACGTGCGACGCCTCCGGGAGAAGGGCGTCGACTGCACGGAGGTCGCCAACCACGACGACTCCGAGTTCGGCATCGCCGCCGACGTGCACGACGGCGTGTTCGTGCGCTCGATCTACTTCATGGACCCGGACGGGATCATGCTCGAGCTCGCGGCCTGGACGAGGGAGCTCGGTCCGGACGACGTCCGCCACGAGCCCGTCCGCGTCGCCGCCGCCAGCTGAAGCACTCCGTCCGTCCCGGCACCACCCGAGGAGCAACCATGTCCCGCCTCCACCCCGTCTCGAGGACCGAGAACCAGGACCCGCTCGTCGAGGCCATGTACGGGCTGCTCTTCGACGACCGGGACCCGGCCACCGATCCAGGCACGGCCACCGGCACCCCGGGCGACTGGTGGACCGCGTTCGCAAACGACCAGAAGGTCTTCGAGCACGCCGTCCAGGGCTTCGGCGTCTACCGGGGCGTCAGCATCGATCCGGTGCTGCGCGAGTGGGCTCAGGCGCGGGCCGGCTTCGCGGCGCAGAGCCAGTTCGTGTTCTCCCAGCACTGCAAGGCGCTCCGGGGCCTCGGAGTGGCCGAGGAGAAGATCGCCGCCGTCCCGCACTGGCAGGTGGCCGACTGCTACGACGACGTCGAGCGCCTCGTGCTCGCGTACACCGACTGCCTCGTCTACGACCTCGGCCGGGTGCCCGACGCGCTCTTCGCCCGGCTGCAGGAGCACTTCAGCGACCGCGAGATCCTCGAGCTCACGTACGTGGCGTCGCTGTACATGATGCACGCCGTGATGTCGCGCGCCCTGCGGACGGAGTGGGACGACGTCGACGAGCGGATCACCGAGGTCTTCGTCGAGGGGGCGGACGACGACGCCCTGCGCATCTCGACCGAGGACGCCTGACGGGCATGGCGTCCCGGCACGACGGTCCCGACCCGGACCCCTCCCGCCCGGTCAGCGACAACGACCACGTCTACGCCGGGCTGCGGCGCGCCATCGTCGAGGGGGACCACCCACCCGGATCACGCCTGGTCGAGCAGCGCCTGGCCGAGGCCTTCCACTGCTCGCGGACGCCGGTGCGCGAGGCGGTGCGTCGGCTGGAGGCCGAGGGCCTGGTCGTCGTCGAGCGCAACCGCGGTGCCCGGGTCCGTCCACTCACGGAATCGGAGATCGGTGACCTGTACGGCGTGCGAGCCCGCCTGGAGGCCTACGCCGCCGCCCTCGCCGCCGAACGCCACGAGCAGGCCGACCTCATCGACCTCCAGGTCGCGCTCGACCGGTTCGAGCGGGCCGCCGAGCGCGGCGTGCGCGCTCGCAGCGACCGGGCGGTCGTCCGCGAGCTCGAGGAGGCGAACGGCGCGTTCCACGAGTCGCTCCTGGCCATGAGCCGGCACGGCCGGATCCAGACGCTCGTGCACTCGGCCGTCGATGCGCCTCTGGTGTTCCAGGCGCTGCAGCGGTTCACGCCGGAGGAGCTGGCGCGGTCTGCGATGTTCCACCGGCTGATCGCCGAGGCGGTCGTCGCCCGGGAGCCCGAACGGGCCGAGCGGCTGATGACCGAGCACGTCCTCCAGGGACGCGACGCCCTGCTGGCCCGGCTGTCCGACATCGGCGAGATCACCGACCTCTTCGTGCGGGACGGCGCATGATCCCGGTGGCCGAGGGTCGGGCCCCGGACGTCGTCCTGCGCGACGTGACGCTCCGCGACGGGCTCCAGGACGAGGACCCGATCCCGACCGCGACCAAGCTGGCGCTGTACGACGGCCTCGTCGCCGCCGGCATCCGTGACCTGGAGCTGACCTCGTTCGTGCGCCCGGACCGGGTCCCGGCCATGGCCGACGCCGAGGAGCTGTGCCGGGCCACCAACCGGGGTGCCGACCAGGACGGCGTCGTCCGGTGGGGGCTGGCTCTGAACCTGCGTGGCGCCCAGCGGGCGATGGATGCCGGTCTCCACCACCTCCAGTACGTGCTCTCGATCTCCGACACGCACTCGCAGCACAACGCCGGCAGCACCACCGAGGACGCCGTCGAGGGCCTCCGCGCCGTGCTCGACGCCGCCGGGCCGCTGGGCGCCGCCGTCGAGGTCACGCTGGCCACGGCCTTCGGCTGTCCCTACGAGCACCGTGTCGATCCGGGGCGAGTCGTCGCCATCGCCGAGACCTGTGCCCGGCTGGGCGTGTCCTCGATCGGCCTGGCCGACACGATCGGCGTGGCGATCCCGCGCGAGGTGGAGGCCCTCGTGGGGCTCGTCGGCGCCGCCGTCGACGTGCCGATCGGCATCCACCTCCACGACACGCGCGGCCTCGGGGTCGCGAACGCGCTGGCCGCCATCGAAGCAGGCGTCCGTCGCGTCGACGGCAGCGTCGGCGCGCTCGGGGGGTGCCCGTTCGCCCCGGGCGCGTCGGGGAACCTGGCGCTCGAGGACCTCGCGCACGTGCTCGAGGAGTCCGGGGTCTCCACCGGCGTGTCGGTCGACGCGCTCGTCGACGTCGCCCGTGCGGCGACGGCTGCGGTCGGGCGCACCGTCGGCAGCCACGTCGGCGTCGCCGGCCGGCGCTTCACGTCGGCGCCCTGAGCCGATCGCCCGGCGCTACCGTCGCGGCATGTCGAGCGGAGATCCGGTCGAGGACGGGGACGGCGCCGACGTCCTGCCGTTCGTGCGCAGGGACGAGCCCGTCGGCCTGCGGGAGCTGCTCGGCGAGGTCCTCCGGGAGGAGCGGCTCCGCCAGGGCCGCACGCTGGCCGACGTCGCGCACGACGCCGCCGTGTCGCTGCAGTACCTGTCCGAGGTCGAGCGTGGCCGCAAGGACGTCTCCTCCGAGCTGCTCGGGGCGATGCACGAGGCCCTCGGCCTCGACCTGGCCGACGTGCTCGAGCGGGCGGGCCGGCGGCTACACGTCCGGCCGCAGGGCCGTGGCGGACCTCGCCTCCTGGCCGCCTGAGGGGTCGCGCTCGAGCACCTGGTCGGCGATGCCGTAGGCGATGGCGTCGCCGCCGGTGAGCACGAGCGCCCGGTCGGTGTCGGCCCGGATCTGCTCCACGGGCCGGCCGGTGTGGACGGAGAGGAGCTCCTCCTCGCGACCCCGGATGCGCGAGAGCTCGGCGGCTTCGAGGGCGAGGTCGCTGATGGATCCCCGGCTGCCCTCGACGTGGGGCTGGTGGAGCACGACGCGGGCGTGGGGCAGCAGCGAGCGCTTCCCGGCTGCGCCCGCAGCGAGCAGGATCGCCGAGGTCGCCGCTGCCTGGCCCACGCAGAGCGTGGCCACGTCCGCCGCCACGAACTGCATGGTGTCGTAGATCGCCATCACCGAGCTGAACGACCCGCCGGGCGAGTTGAGGTACAGCTGCATCTCGGCGCTCGAGTCGGCCGCCAGGTGGAGCATCTGGGCGATGACGACGTTGGCCACGCCGTCGTCGATCGGGGTCCCGAGGAAGATGATCCGCTCCGACAGCAGCCGGCTGAAGATGTCCGAGACCCGCTCGCCCTTCGGGGTGGACTCGAGGACGCTGGGGATGGTGTAGGTGCTCACGCCGGCCGCCCCAGGCCGATGTGGCGGGTGGGTCGAGCGGGGACGATCTCGTCCAGGGACGTCACGACGTGATCGACGAACCCGTACTCCCTCGCCTGCTCGGCGTCGAACCAGCGGTCCCGTCCGACGTCGCGCACGACCTGGTCCAGGGTGTGGCCCGTGTGCCGGGCGATGATCCCCCGCATCCGGGCCAGGGTCGCTCGCAGGTTGTCCGCCTGGATCTCGACGTCCGCTGCGGCGCCACCCAGGCCGGCCGAGCCCTCGTGCATCACGACCTGCGCGCTCGGGAGGGCGTAGCGCTTCCCGGGCGTCCCGGCGCAGAGCAGGATCTGGCCCATGCTGGCGGCGAACCCGACGGCGACGGTCGCCACGTCGTTCGGGATCAGCTGCATGGTGTCGTAGATCGCCAGGCCGGCCATGACGGACCCGCCCGGCGAGTTGATGTACAGGCAGATGTCGCTCGTCGGGTCGTCCAGGGAGAGCACGAGCAGCTGGGCGACGAGGCGGTTGGCGCTGTCGTCGTCGACGGCCTCCCCGAGCAGCAGGATCCGCCGATCGGCCAGTCGGTCGAGGACCGGCACCGGTGGTGTCGCAGTGGTGGTCATCGACGGAGTGTCGCAGCGCCCGTCGGCGTGCGGAGCCGTTTCCGCTGCAGGCAGAAGGGCGGTGTCCGCAGCGGCCGGGCACCGCCAGGCATGCCTCGCGGCGACAGGATGGGCGAGGGGACGGACGGTATCGTCGACCGCCGGACGCGACGGGAGCGGCGATGACGGACGACGCGAGCTCGGACATCGACGGGGTGCGGGCCATCAGCGCCCTCGGCGAGCCGAGCCGACGGGCGCTCTACGACGCGATTGCGTCAGACGGCGGGTGGGTGAGCAGGGACCAGGCGGCAGCGCTCACCGGGATCGAGCGCAGCGCCGCCTCCCACCACCTCGATCGCCTGGCGGCCGAGGGCCTCGTCGATGTCGAGTTCCGGCGCCTCTCCGGCCGCAGCGGCCCGGGAGCCGGGAGGCCGGCGAAGCTGTACCGCCGCGCCGAGCGGGACTTCGACGTCACCCTCCCGCCCCGTGACTACCGCCTGGCAGGCAAGCTGCTGGCCCGGGCCGTCGACCGTGCCCGTGCGGAGGGGGGCGACGTGGTCGCGGCCCTGGCCTCAGAGGCCGCTCGGGAGGGCGCTCGGTGGGCGGACGGGATCCGCCTGCGCCTGCGCACGCCGACGGGTCGGCGCGCCGCCGAGCGCCTGGCTGCCCTCACCGAGACGCTCGAGACCCAGGGCTTCGAACCGTCGACGGACGACTCGGGGTGCGTGACGCTGCGCAACTGCCCGTTCGACTACCTCGCCGGGGAGCACACGGACCTCATCTGCCACATGAACCTGGAGCTGCTCACCGCGACGGTCGAGGGCGTCGGCCGGTGTGGGGTCACCCCGCACCTCGAACCCCACGACGGGCGCTGCTGCGTGCGCCTCCGGCCCGCCTGACACCAGGCGCGACGACCGGCCTGCGGGCTCAGGAGGTCTCGGCCGCCTTCAGCGCGCCCAGCACGGCGCCGATCATCGCCCCGAACCCCGCACCGCCGAACGGTCCGGCGAGTGCCGCCGCCCCCACCACCGTCCGGTCGAGGTCCTGCACCAACGCCAGCGCGAGGAAGCCCGCACCGACGGTCAGCAGGCCGAGGATCGCACCGACGGCCGTCCAGCGGCCGATCGGTGGTTCGAAGAGCGTGTCTCCTCCAGGGTGCGCCATGTCTAGAATTGTAGAACTTGTTGTTAGAAGGCTCAAGCTCGCCTCGCCGTCCGCCTAGTCCAGCTGGCGGAGCACCTCGGCCATCTCGTCACGGAAGTCGCGGAGCTCCGCGCGGTGGCGACCCGACAGCCGCTCGAGCACCTCGCTGCCTGCCGGCGCCAGCACCACGAGGCGCCGGCGGCCGTCCTCGGGGTCGGCGTGGCTGCGGGTGAGGCCCGCCGCATCCGACCGGTCCACCAAGCCGACCACCGAGTTGTTCCGGACCTGGAGCACCTCGGCCAGGTCACCGATGGACGGGGTGGCGCCGGCGTGCCCTCGGATCGCGAGGAGGAGCTGGTGCTGCGCCGGCGTGAGCCCCTCCGAGCGGGCGGCGTCCTCGGAGAACCGCAGGAACACCCGGAGCGCGTGGCGGAACTGCGCCAGGGCCCGGTAGTCCCGATCGGTGAGCGGGCGGTCGGTCACGAGCCGACGGCGCTCGGCGAGCGCTCGCGCTGGCTGGCGATCAGGTTCACCTGGCTGGTGAGCAGCATGGAGCCGATGGCCGCCAGGGTGGTCGAGGGCAGCAGCTGCAGGCCGGCCATCTTCGCCACGACCAGGGTCGAGCCCACCGGGGTCTTCGTCACGCCCACGTTCGTGGCGACCATGCAGCCCGCCATCAGCACCGTCGGATCGGCGGCGGGGAACGCGAGGTGCAGCAGCTGGCCGGCGGCGGCGCCGGCGAAGAAGAGCGGGATGATGAAGCCTCCTCGCCACCCGGTGGCGAGGCACACGGCGCTGGCGACGAGCTTGGCCACCAGCCCGGCAGCCAGCGTCGAGGCTGCGATGCCCCCGACGGCGATCTCGGAGATCTGCGCCTCGCCGAAGGTCAGCGCGTACGCCGACCAGGCGGCGACGAGTCCGAGGACCAGCCCGCCGGTCGCCGGCCGTGCCGGCTCCGGTACGAACGCGACCACCCGCCTCACGAGCGACACGCAGAGGGTGAAGGCGATGGCGAGGCCGGCCCCGACGACGGCGGTGAGCAGCCCCCACAGGAGGTCGATCGACGAGGGATCGACGGCAGACGGAAGGGTGATCAGCGGTCCGTAGCCGACGCCTTCGAGGACGGTGAACACCACGAAGCCGACGAAGGCGCCCCCGAGGGCGGGCAGCAGCGCCTCGTAGTACTCGAGCCCCCGGCGGTGCAGGATCTCCAGGGCGAAGACCGCGGAACCCAGCGGTGCCCCGAACAGGACGGCGAAGGCCGAGGCCATGCCGCAGATGGTCAGCACCCGGACCTCGTCGCGGCCGAGCCGTCCCCACCGGCCTGCGTGGGTGCCGACGACGCCGCCGGTCTGCACCAGCGGGGCCTCGGGACCGAGGGCGCTGCCGGCGGCGATCCCGAGCAGCGACACGGGCAGCAGCGATCGCAGCGCCCGTGCGTCGCGGCTGCCGCCGTCGACGTGGACGTTGTCCACGAGCAGCTCGACGTCGCCGGGGTCGCCGAGCGTCCTCGTCAGGACGCCGATCGCCACCCCGACGCCGACGAGCACCAGGACCTGAGCGATGGTCCCGTCGTGGTGCTCCGGGGCGAGCACGCCCTCGAGCAGGTGCAGGACGCTCACGTAGGCCGCACCGATGGCGCCGCCGGCCAGGCCGACGGCGCCGACGAGCAGGACCGAGCGACGGTGGAGGTGGGGGAAGTCCGGATGCACCGTTTAGATCGTAGAACGATCTAAACGGCGTGACCAATGCGCGGAGGCGTGGTCCGCCCGGCTGCTCATGCATCACTCACGCTGCTCTCATCTGCGCCTCGTAGGTTCCGGGGGGTGCACGTGCTGGTGGTCGAGGACGACCTGAAGATGGCCGGGCTGCTCCGGCGCGGGCTGGAGCACGAGGGCTACGCCGTCGACGTCGTGGGCACCGGCGCCGAAGCGCTCTGGGCGGCGGAGGAGCTGACCATCGACGCAGTCGTCCTGGACGTGATGATCCCGTCGCCGGACGGGTTCGAGGTCTGCCGCCAGCTCCGGCGGTCGGGTCGCTGGATGCCGGTCCTGCTCCTCACGGCGAGGGACTCGATCTCGGACCGCGTGACGGGGCTCGATGCCGGTGCCGATGACTACCTGGTGAAGCCGTTCGCGTTCGACGAGCTCTTCGCCCGGCTGCGGGCGCTGCTCCGCCGCGAGCCGGGGGAGCGGCCGGTCGTGCTCGAGGTCGGGGACCTCCGCCTGGATCCGGCGAGCAAGGTGGTCCACCGTGGCGACGTCGAGGTGGAGCTCTCGGCGAAGGAGCTCGCCCTGCTGGAGCTGTTCATGCGCCACCCCGACGAGGTGCTGAGCCGCACGCAGATCCTGGACCACGTCTGGGACTTCGCCTTCGAGGGAACCTCGAACGTGGTCGACGTCTACGTCCGCTACCTGCGCGAGAAGCTCGATCGCCCCTTCGGACGGCACTCGATCGAGACCGTCCGGGGGCACGGCTACCGGTTGCGCGGCTGATGCGGTCGCCGGTCGACCTGGCCTCGTCCCTGTCGCTGCGCGCTCGGCTGACGTTGCTGGCGGCGCTCGGCGCCGGCCTCGTGCTGCCGCTGGTCGTGGGACTGCTGTACGGCGCGGTGAGCGATGCGCTCGATGACGCAGTCACGGCAGAGCTGCGCGTGCGGGCGGAGGACGTGGCCGCCGAGGTCGCCGCCGGACTCCGACCGGTGATGAACGAGGGGCTGGTGACCCAGGTGCTCGACGCCGACGGCGCACTCGTCGGCCCCGGGCGTGGCGCGCCGCTCGTCGACCGGGCCGACCTGCCGACCCGGGCCGGGCTGGAGGTGGTCCAGGACCGACCGGTCTCGAGCATCGGTGAGAACGCTCGGGTGCTCGTCCGACAGCTGCCTTCTCGCACCGGCGACGGATGGGTCATCGTCGCAGGCTCGACGAAGCCCATCGTGGAGGTGGAGCGTCGGTTGGCCGTGCTGCTCGGCATCGCCGGGCCGCTCCTCGTCCTTGCCATCGCCCTCACCGCGTGGCTGCTGACTCGGTCCGCCCTCCAACCGGTGCAGCGGATGACCCGTCGGGCCGCCACCCTGTCCTTCCAGGAACCGCACGAACGCTTGCCGCAGCCGCCCGGGCGCGACGAGCTCGCCGAGCTGGGCTCGACGCTCAACGCCATGTTGGCGCGCATCGAGGCCACCGTGGCCCACGAGCGAGCCTTCGTCGACGACGCCAGCCACGAGCTGCGCACACCCATCGCCGTGCTCCGTGGAGAGCTCGAGCTGGCCCGGCTCGAGCTGGGGGACGCAGCCGAGGGCAGCGGGACGGCGCGCGCCCTCGACAGTGCGCTCGAGGAGACCGATCGCCTGGCGCGGATCACCGAGCAGCTGCTCGTGCTGGCACGCGCCGACGTCGGCCGGCTCGCAGACACCCGCGAACGGGTGGCGCTCATGACCGCGACCGCTCGGGTCGTGGATCGCGCCGACGCGGGGCACGTCCAGCTGCAGGTGACGGGCAGCGAGGCCCACGTGCTCGCAGACCCGGACCTCGTGGACCAGGTGCTGACCAACCTCGTGAACAACGCGCTCCGGTTCGCCCGGCGGGTCGTGCGCATCACGATCGGGACCGACGACGCGGTCGTGGTGGTCCGCGTCGAGGACGACGGCCCCGGCTTCGACGGTGCGCTGCTCGATCGGGCCACGGACCGGTTCGCCCGTGCCGGCCGGTCGCGCACCCGTGGCGGCGGCGGCGCGGGCCTCGGCCTCGCCATCGTCGCAGCCATCGTGGAGTCGCTCGACGGACGGATCGAGCTCGGCAACGACGGCCTGGGAGGCGGCGCAGCGGCGACGGTGCGCCTGCCGAAGGCGCCGCGCGACACCTGACCGGCGGCTCATCGTCCTCTCATGATCAGGAGGCGATCATCGACGCGTGCTCGCCCGACGCGAGCCCACCTCGACCCGATCGCCGCCTGCCCCCACGAGGAGATCCCGTGAACATCCTGCTGGCCGTCCGCGCCGTCGGTGCGCTCGCCCTCCCTGCCATGGCCGGGGCGGGCTTCATGGACCGGCGCCGCAACCGCGACGCGAGCGAGGCCGGTGCCGAGGACGTCCCGTCGGATCGTCCCCGTCCCCGTCGGCGGGACCTGCAGCGGCTGGGGCAGTCGCTCGACGGACTGGCCGACTTCGACCTCCGAGGCGCGGACCTGCGTGGCCTGCCCTTGCTGGATGCGGACCTGTCCGGTCTCGACCTGCGACGGGTCCGGCTGCGTCGGACCGTGCTGCGCGGCGCACGGTTGGAGGGCGCACGGCTCGACTACGCCGACCTGAGCTCGGCAGACCTGCGCGACGTCGACCTCGCCGGCGCCTCGCTGTTCGAGACCGACCTGTGCGGAGCGGACCTCCGGGGTGCCGACCTGCGCGGAGCCCATCAGCTCGAGATGGCCAACGTGCGCAACGTCCGCAGTGACCGGACCACTCGCTGGCCGGCCGGCTTCGTGCCAGTCAGCGACGCCGCGCGCCACCCGTGAGCAGAGCGGGCGCGGACGTGTCGCTCGCCCCGGCTGCGGCCGTGCACGCGCTGCGGGGCCGGCGGTCGGCGCGACGGCTGCAGCGGATCGACCGCTTCGACGCCTTCTACCAGGCCTACATCACCGCCCTGGTCGCCTTGATGTGCGTCCTGTTCCTCTCCGAGTGGACCGGCGGCCTCCCGCTGCTGGCGTCGCGCGCTGCCCTGGCGGAGGACGGCAGCGCCGCGCTCGGGGTGGTGAGCGCCCTTGCCGTCGGTGCGGGTCTCCGGTCCGGAGCGCGAGGAGGCCCGCTCGCCCTCGAAGCGGCCGAGGTCCGTCACGTGGTCCTGTCGCCGGTGCCGCGCTCCGTGTCGCTGCGGAGCCCGGCGCGGCGCCAGCTCCGCTTCCTGGCGGCCGTCGCGTGTGCCGTCGGAGGGATCGTCGGCCAGGTCGCCTCCCACCGGCTGCCTGGCCACGCGCTGGCGTGGACCGCGGCCGGAGCGCTGTGGGCGTGCGCGACCGTGACCGCGGCGGTCGGTGTCGGATGGCTCGCGGCCGGCTCCCGCTGGGGGACCCGCACCTCCACCCTGCTGGCGACCGCGCTCGTCGGGTCGGCCGTGGCCGAGGTGGTCGACGTGCTCGCGGTGTCGCCGATGCACTGGTTGGGTCTGCTCGGCGTCCTGCCACTGCGCGTCGATCCGTTCGTCGCTGGAGCGGTGCCGGCCTGCACCGTGCTCCTGGCGGCGATCGGTCTGGCCCGGTTGCCGGGCACGTCGGTCGAGCACCTGGCGCGTCGTTCGGCGCTCGTCGCAGAGCTGCGGTTCGCGGCCACGATGCGGGACCTCCGCACGGTCATGCTCCTGCGGCGGCAGCTGCACCAGGAGCGCCCGCGCCGCACGCCGTGGCTCCGGACCCGGCGCCGCGGGGGTCGCAGCATCGTGGTGGCGCGCGACTGGCGTGCCCTCAAGCGCACACCGGCCAGCCGCGTGCTCCGCGTCCTCGGCCTCACCGCCGGCGCCACGGCTGCGGCCATCGGCACGTGGAACGGCACCACCGCCCTGGCGGCGGTCGCCGGGCTCTGTGCGTTCCTCGTCGGGCTGGAGCTGCTGGAGCCGCTGGCCCAGGAGATCGACCGCTGCACGATCCTCGATCTCCTGCCGGTGCGCCGAGGCGAGATCCTGGTCCGCCACCTGATCGTGCCGACGGTCGCCGGCGCCGTCCTCGCGACCGCTGCCGCCCTGGCGGTCCTGCCCTTCGCCGCCGACGCACCGGCTCGGACGGTCGTGGTCGTCGTGGTGGTCGTGGCACCCCTCGCCGCGGTGGCCGGCGCAGCGATCAGCATCCTGCGCGACAGCAAGACTCCGGGCGGCCAGGCGATCGACCAGCTGATGCTGCCGCCCGAGGCAGTGGGCATGCGCCTCGTCTACCGCACCATGCTGCCGCCGGCGGTCGCCGCCGCCGGGTTCCTCCCCGTCGTGCTGGCCCAGCGGGCGGTCGAGCGGGGGGCCGATCCGGTCAGCTCGGCCCGGTCGTCAGCCGTGCTGGTGGCGGTCGTCGCCGCGGGAGCTGCTGCCTGGGTGCGCCACGGCGACGAGCTCGGCAAGGGGTGGGCCGCCGCTGCTGCCCAGACCAGCACACCCACCACCAGGAGCGCCGAGTGATGGCCAAGCGGAAGCGGACGACGAGCGGCGGCACCCCTGCGTTGGAGGCGGTCGGGGTCACGAAGTCCTACGGCGACCTCACCGCGCTGGCGCCCCTCGACCTGCGGGTCGAGCCGGCGCAGGTCGTCGCCCTCGTCGGGCACAACGGCTCCGGCAAGTCCACCCTGCTCCAGCTCGCCGCCGGCCTGCTCGACCCGACGGCGGGCGAGGTCCTGGTGGACGGCAGCCCGGCGGGCAGCGACGCGGCGCGGGCTGCGGTCTCCTACCTCGGCGACGCCCCCGTGCTCTACGACGACCTGTCGGTCTGGGAGCACCTCGAGTACCTCACCCGCCTGCACGGGGTCGACGACTGGGAGGAGCGGAGCGCGGAGCTCCTGGCGCGCTTCGAGCTCTCCGACCGGGCAGACGACCTGCCCGTCCACTTCAGCCGCGGGCTCCGTCAGAAGACCGCGCTCGTCATCGGCCTGGCGCGGCCGGCTGACGTGCTGTTGATCGACGAGCCGTTCGTGGGGTTGGACCCGCTCGGCAAGGAGACCTTGCTGGCGGTCCTCCGCCAGCGCCGCGCGCGGGGGACCGCTGTGGTGCTGGCCACACACGACCTCGAGATCCTCCCCCACGTCGACCGGTGCGTGACCCTCCACGACGGGACGGTTGCCCACGACGGCCTGCCCGAGCTGGCCCCGGCGCCGAGATCCTGAGAGCGACCGTCGACGGGTCAGCGAGCGGCCGGCAGCTCGATCCGCACGACCGTGCCCGTGCCGGGCGTGGACCGCAGGGTGACGTCGCCGCCGTGGGCCCGCACGACAGCGTCCACGATGGAGAGACCGAGCCCGCTCCCGCCCTGGTGCCGGGAGCGGGACGGGTCGGCTCGGTAGAAGCGCTCGAACGCTCGCGCTGCGACCCCGGGTGCCATGCCGGGCCCGTCGTCGGCGACCTCGATGAAGTGGCGCCCCCCGGTGGTGCCGGTCGCGATCGCGATCGACGCCTCGGGCGGCGTGTGCACGCGCGCGTTGGCCACGAGGTTGGCGACGACCTGGCGGACCTTGGCCTCGTCGGCGTCGACCAGGAGCGGCCCGGCGGTCGTGGTGGTGACCGTGCGCTGCGGCTCGACGGCACGTGCATCGGCGGCCGCATCCTCGGCGACGGAGGCGAGGTCGACCGGTGCGAGGTCGAGGGGGCGTCCCTCGTCCAGGCGGGCCAGGGCGAGGAGGTCCTCGACCAGGCCACCCATGCGCACGGACTCCTGCTCGGTCCGGCGCATCGCGTCGTCGAGGCGCCCCTCGCCCTCGAGCCCCCCGACCCGGTACAGCTCGGCGTACCCGCGGATGGTGGCCACGGGCGTCCGCAGCTCGTGGGACGCGTCGGCGACGAACTGGCGGAGCCGAGCCTCGGTCCGCTGCCGCTCGGCGAAGCTCTCCTCGATGCTGGCGAGCATCCGGTTGAGGGCGCCGCCCAGCTGACCGGCCTCCGTGGTCGGATCGGTGTCCGGGACCCGGTGCGTGAGGTCGCCGCCTGCGATCGCGGTGGCGACCTCGGTCATCTTCTTGACCGGCCGGATGCCGAGGTGGATCACCCAGAAGGCGACCAGCGCGAGGCACAGGCCGATCACCGCCGCAGCCAGGAGCTCGAGGGCGACCAGGTCGGCCAGGGCGTCGTCGACCGTGTCCAGCGGGAGGGCGATGACGCGGACGCCGGCACCGCGAGGCTCCCCGTAGGCGTGGGCCCGCCAGCGCAGGTCGCCGTCGATGCTGCCCACCGTGAAGGGCGCCCCGGAGGCGCGAGCGATCGCCTCGGCGGCGTCGACGTCGGGCAGCGGCAGGTCCTCGCTGCGGAGGCCGGGCCGCACCACCGGCGTGACGACGTCGCCGTCGACGACGGCCACGTACAGCGAGGACAGCTCGGGCTGGCGGGGCGTCCGGTCGGCGAGCACCGGGCGCGCCCCCGCCGGGCGACCGAGACGGTCACCGAGGTCCAGCCGCCGCACCGGCTGGACGGCGTCGAGGAGCTGCTCGTCCACCTGGTCCACCAGGTTGGCCTCGGTGGTGCGAGCCACGTAGACGAGCACCCCGGTGAGCACCAGCGCGATCAGCGCCACGGCTGCGATCACCCGGGTGCGCAGGGACATGGCGATCACACGTCTCGGATGGCGTAGCCGACGCCGCGCACGGTGTGGATGAGCTTCGGCTCGACTGCATCGACCTTGCGCCGCAGGTACCCGATGTAGGTCTCCACCACGCCGCCGTCGCCGCCGAAGTCGTACTGCCAGACGTGGTCGAGGATCTGGGGCTTGGACAGCACGCGGTCCTTGTTGATGAGGAGGTAGCGCAACAGGTTGTACTCCGTCGGCGAGAGCGAGACCTCCTGCCCGGCACGCACGACGCGGTGCGCGTCGTCGTCCATCTCGAGATCGGCGCAGCGGTACACGGAGTCGTCCTGCTTGGTGGTGCCGGCTCGGCGCAGCAGCGCCTGCACCCGGGCGACGAGCTCCTCGAGGCTGAACGGCTTCACCAGGTAGTCGTCGCCGCCGAGCGTGAGCCCCCGCACCTTGTCCTCGGTGGCATCCCTGGCGGTGAGGAACAGCACGGGGGTGTGGTCGCCCTCGGTCCGGATGCGACGGCAGACCTCGACGGGTTCGAGGTCCGGCAGCATCACGTCCAGCACGATCAGGTCCGGACCGTCCTCGGACGCGCGCTCCAGCGCGTCCCGGCCGTTGGCGACCGACACGACGTCGAACCCGTGGTGCCGCAGCGCCGCCTCGAGCATCGAACGCAGGTTGTCCTCGTCGTCGACGAGGAGCAGTCGCTCTCCGGGCATGGCCACAGCATGCCGAGCGCACCTGTGCGTTTCCTGTGAGGTCGCTGTGATCCCCGGTTGGGCGCGAGCTGTGCGCTGGCTCCCAGCGGATCCCCAGGTTCGACCCGGATCCTGCAGGAGGTGGCCGGAGGTGCCGGTCACCTGGAGGAGGAGACATGAGCATGGAGCTGAAGAAGTCCCTGGTCGCAGGAGCCGTGGCCGCGTCGATGGCCGCCGGCGGGTTCGCCGGGCTGGTGCTGGGCGCGCCCGGCATCGCCGATGCCGCCCAGACCGCCGACACCGCCGTCAGCTGGGTGGACGACGCCCTGAGCGGGCTCGTGTCCGACGGGACCATCACCCAGCAGCAGTCCGACGCGGTCGAGACCGCCCTGCAGGACGCCAGGCCGGCGCACGGCCCGGGCCGTGGTCACGGGATGGGCCACCTCGACGCCGTCGCCGAGGCCCTCGGCATCACCGAGGACGAGCTGCGCACGGCGCTGCAGGGAGGCCAGACCGTCGCGGAGGTCGCCGAGGCGAACGACGTGGACGTGCAGAGCGTGGTCGACGCGATCGTGGCCGATCGCCGCGAGCGGCTCGACGAGGCCGTCGCCGCCGGCGAGGTCACCCAGGAGCAGGCCGACGAGCGGCTGGCCCGGGCCGAGGAGCGCGCGACCGCCATGGTGGACGGCGAGCTGCCGGCCCGCGGCGGGCATCGCCACGGTCCCGGTCGCCACGGCGACCTCCACGGTGCCCCGGACGCCGAGGCGCCGGAGGAACCTGCCGGCTGAGGCGGCGTCAGCCCCGGTGCGGCAGGTCGTACTCGGCGGCGAAGTACGGGTGGTCCGGGTCGTGCGTCGTGAGCGGCACCGGATCGTCCACCCGTCCGATCGGGCGGACGTCGGAGCCGACCGTCCCGGTGGCGTCGTCGCCGAGCTCCTCGCGCCAGCGCTGGAGTACTGCCTGCAGGTCCGCGACCACCTCCGGGCGGTCGCCGGCCACGTCCGTGGTCTCACCCGGATCGGCGTCGAGGTCGTAGAGCTCCTCGAGCTCCCTGCGGGCCTTGCGGACGTGCAGCTTCCACCGTCCTCGCCGGACGGCCTCGAGCGAGCCGTCGAGGGCGTACGCGAAGGAGCGCTCGGGATCGGGGACGGCGTCGCCGATCCCGAGCAGGCCGGTGATCGAGTCGCCATCGACCGTCCGGTCGTCGGGGAGGTCGCCGGCGCAGAGCTCGGCCACGGTCGGCAGCAGGTCCATCGAGGTGGCCATGGTGGTCACCTCTGCCCCCGCCGGGACGTGCCCCGGCCACCGCACGAGGCACGGCACGCGCTGCCCGCCCTCCCACGTCGTTCCCTTGGCGCCACGCAGCGGCAGGTTGCTGCCCGACCCGCCCCGGTGCTCGTCGAGGGCGCCGTTGTCGCTCGTGAACACCACGATGGTCCGCTCGTCGAGGCCGAGGTCCGCCAGCTCACGGAGCAACACCCCGGTCGACCAGTCGATGGCCGCGACCGCGCCCCCGTAGGCGCCGTTGCGGGACGTGTCGAGGAAGCGCTGCGGGGCGTAGACGGGCAGGTGCACGTACAGGTGTGCCAGGTAGAGGAAGAAGGGCTGGTCGCGGTTCGACCGGAGGAACCGCACCGCTCGCTCGACGTAGCGCGAGGTCAGCGAGGCCTGGTCGGGCTGGGACTCCACCACCTCGGTGCCGTCCATCAGGGGGAGCGGCGGCCGGATCCAGGGCATGGTGATGCCCATCTGGCGGACGAGGTCCTCGAGCTCGGCCTCGGTGGGGCCGCCGGGCGGCTCGACCTGCCGGCCCATGTCGTTGCTGTACGGCAGCCCGTACCAGTCGTCGAACCCGTGGTTGGTGGGCAGGAAGTCGGGCTGGTCGCCGCAGTGCCACTTGCCGACGGCGAGGGTGGCGTAGCCCGCGTCGCGGAGCATGCGGGCGATCGTCACCTCGTCCGGGTGCAGGCCCACCGGCCAGCCGGGGAAGAGGACGCCGCCCAACCCGCCCGCCTGCTCCCCGCCGAACCCGATCCGCAGCGGGTGGCACCCGGTGAGCAGGGCAGCTCGCGACGGCGAGCACACCGGCGACGCCATCAGGAAGTCATTGAAGCGTGCGCCCTCGGCCGCCATCCGGTCGAGGTGCGGCGTGTCGTGCAGCGTCGAGCCGTAGCAGCCGAGGTCGCCGTAGCCGAGGTCGTCGCAGTTGATGATGACGACGTTCGGGCGCTCGGCGTCGACCATCGCCTCGGTCTAACCGACGCCTACGCTCTGCGCAGCGCCGGCTGGAACCAGGAACGGCCCGACGGATCGAGGACGACATGGTGGATGCGGCCTCGGAGGACGTCGCAGTGGTGCGACCGCGTGCGTCCGTGGACGACAAGGTGGCGACGTTGCTCCGGGAGGCGACCGCCTGCCCCGCCGGCGGCCTGCGGGGGATCATCGACCTCGCCGGCCACGCGCTCGGGGCGGACACCGCCCGCATGCTGGTGGCCGACTACGGGCTGACGACGCTGCAGGAGCTGGGCCAGAACGGCCCGCAGGGTGCGCGCCAGGACATCGAGGGCACGATGGCGGGACGCTCGTTCGCCACCGGGGCGATCCTCACCATCGAGGAGCCGCCCACGGTGTGGATCCCGCTGGCCGAGGGCAGCGAGCGCATCGGCGTCCTCGAGCTCGCCCACCCGTCCTGGTCGGAGATCCCCCAGGACGAGGTCGATGCGATCGTGGCCGTCCTCGTCCTGCTGCTCATCAGCAAGCGCCGGTACACCGACATCGTGCTGCGCAGCCGGCGCGCGCAGCCGCTGTCGATCGCGGCGGAGATCCAGTGGTCGCTGCTGCCCCCGCTCACGTGCTCGACCCCGTACATCTCGGCCAGCGGGATCCTCGAGCCGGCGTACTCGATCGGCGGGGACTCCTTCGACTACGCCCAGAACGCCACCGGGCTCGAGTTCGCCATCATCGACGCGGTCGGTCACGGGCTGCCCGCCGTCTCGATCTCGGTCGTGGCCGTCAACGGCCTGCGCAACGCGCGGCGTGAGGGGCTCAGCCTGGAGACGGCGTACCTGGAGGCCGATGCCGCGCTCCGGTCCCAGTTCACCCGGTCCGCCTACGTGACCGGCCAGATCGGCTCGCTCGACCACCACACGGGCGAGCTCACCTGGTTGAACGCAGGGCACCCTCTGCCGCTCCTCGTCCGGGACGGCTCGTTCGTGGGGGAGCTGCCGTGCCGGCCGTCGCTGCCGATCGGCTTCGGCGGTGCGGTGGTCGAGGTGGCCGTCGCCCACCTCCAGCCCGGCGACCGCATCCTGTTCCACACCGACGGGGTCATCGAGTCCAAGTCACCCGACGGCGAGACGTTCGGCGTCGAGCGGCTGGCCGACCTGCTCGTGCGCGCCGTCGCGGACGGGACGCCACCCGCGGAGTCCGTGCGGCGCCTTGCCGCAACGGTGCTCGAGTACAACGGCCGGACCCTGCGCGACGACGCCACGCTCTTCATGCTCGAGTACCACGGGTCGACCCCCTTCCCCCCGAGTCGCTGAGGAGGGGGCCCGTCGGTCGGTCCTCAGCCGTCGGCGACCGGAGCGGCCGGCAGCCCGTGGGCGGCAGCCTGGTCGGCGGACGGCGGCACCGGAGCGGGCGAGCCGTCCGCCACCACCACGCAGTCCCGGCCGGCGGCCTTGGCGTGGAACATCGCCTGGTCGGCGACCTCGAGGAGCTCGTCCACGGATGGCGCGTGCTCGTGGTCGGCGACGCCGAAGCTGGCCGTGAAGAGCGGCACGGTGGCCCCCTGCAGCTCGACCCGCAGGGCGTCGCGGATGCGCTCGCACGCCGCGGCGGCCACCGTGCGGTCCGCGTCGGGGAAGAGCAGCACGAACTCCTCGCCGCCCCACCGGCCCACGACGTCGCGCTCGCGCACCGCCTCCTGCACCACGCGGGTGAAGAGGCGCAGGGCCCGGTCGCCGGTCTCGTGGCCGAAGGTGTCGTTGAGGTCCTTGAAGTGGTCGAGGTCGGCGAAGGCGATGGCGTACCGACCGCCGGCACGGCCGAGGGCGTTCAGCTCGTCACCCACGCTGCGACGGTTGCGCACCCCGGTGAGCGGGTCGGTGTTGGCCTGGCGCTCGTTGGTCGCCATGGCACGGAGCACCGACAGGCGGGAGCCGACGACGTCGGCCAGGGTCTCGAGCTCGTCGAGCAGCAGCTCGGGGACGACGGAGTGGTCGCGGTCGGCGCGGTGGACCACGCCGACCGGGGAGCCGAGCACCGTGAGGGGGATGCACGTGGCCGACAGCTCGCCGACCGGTCGCCCGCGCAGGTGGGGGCAGGCATCGAGCGAGGTCGAGGTCGGGAACTGGCGCGTGTGGCCACGACGGACGGCCGGGCAGTCCCAGGGGGTGGTGACCCCGCAGCTCGGGCCACCGACGCTGGACTGGACCGCCACCCGCAGGTGGGCGTTCGAGGAGTCGGCGAGCAGCAGCTCGCTGGAGCCGGTCGGGTCGAGGCGGTCGAAGGCCCGGCCGACCAGCTCGACCAGGGACGGTTCGGTGTCGCACATGCGCAGGCCCTCGTCGAGCTCGGCGCGGAAGCGGTGGCGCGCCGCCTCAGAGGCGAGCTCGGCCGTCGCCTCGCGGACGAGGGCCCGCTGCTCGATCACCGCCCGGTGGATGGCGTGCCCGTTCGTGACGTGCAGCATCACGCCGCCGAGGACGGCGATGGCGAGCCCGTGGACGGCCAGGCCCGAGCCCTCGTAGGGCACGTCGAGCCAGAGGCCGGTGACCAGCCAGGCGAGGAGGAACGCGATGCCGAACCCCAGGGTGGCCAGGGCGAGCTGCTCGAGCAGGGACCGGACCGTTCCGTTGATGCGGCGGAACCGCGGGCTGTCGAGCTCGGCCACCAGGGCCTCTGACCGCTTCATCGAGAGCATGCCGACGTCCCCTCCTGCCATCCGACCTGTGACGGATGTCATCGGACGACCGGTGCCCGGACTTGAGGCTCAGCCTGCGGGTTGGAACAGCTCGACGAGGTTCCCGGAGGGGTCCTGCAGCAGCACCTGGGAGCCACCGGGTCCGTGCACGACCTCGTTGCGGAAGTGCAGACCGGCGTCGCGGAGGCGGCGGACCTCGGCCTCGACGTCGTCGACGAGGAAGTGGAGGCGGTTCCACCCGCCCGGCCCCGGCACCTCACCGTCGGCCATCGGCCGGCCCGCCGAGCTCGCCGGGCCGCTGAGCAGCAACCGGAGGTCACCCCGGCCGACGTCGGCGAACGCCGGCGCGGCGTTCAGGCGCACCTCGAAGCCGAGGTGCTCGGTGTAGAAGTCGACGCACGCCTGGACGTCGTGGACCAGGTAGCGGACGCTCACCATCTCGTGGGCTTCGGTCATGGCAGCGCCTCCATCAGGCAGGGATCGGGTCTCGGGGCCTCGCCAGGTCGGCGAGGAGGAACTGGATGCGGGTGTCGAGCGCGGCGGCCGTCTCCCGGAACGCGGGCAGGCTGGCCCCGAGGTCGTCGGGGTCGTGCCCCGCCGCCGGGTCGGGAAGGCTCCAGTGGGCGTGCGCAGGTGAGCCGGGGAGGGGCGGGCACACCTCTCGGACCCGGTCGCACAGGGTGATGACCCGGTCGAAGCGCTGGTCCGAGAGCTCATCGACGTGCTTCGAGCGCCGGGCCGCGACGTCGATGCCGTACCCGTCGCGCAGCACGGCGACGGCGTTGGGGTGCAGGGGCTTCGGGTGGGAGCCGGCGCTCCGTGCGTCGACGCGGCCGTGGGAGCGGGCGGCGACGAGCGCCTCGGCCATCTGCGACCGGGCGCTGTTGCCGGTGCACAGGAACAGGACCCGGGCGCCCGGCTCGGGGAGGGTCACCGCGCCCGGCGCCAGGCCCGGGTGGAGCGCCGCGCCGGTGGCCGACAGCAGCGTGGCGAGGCGTGCGAGGTCGGCGGCGTAGTAGGCGTCCCGGCCGTCCGCCGAGCTCCGCCGGGCGGTGACCAGCCCCACCTCGCGCAGCTTGCCGAGGTGGTACGAGACCAGGTTCTGCGGTTCGCCCGTCGTCGCCACCAGCTCGTGGACCCGACGATCGCCCCGGCCGAGCTCACCCAGCAGCCGCCACCGGAGCGGGTGCCCGACCAGCTGGAGGAACGCCGGCGGCTCGGGCGACGGGGACGCGAACATGGTGCGAAGGTACATCAACGGCGTTCGATGCATCAAGCAGTTTCGATGGTTTCGCCGCCGTGCGCTTGCGTTGTGTTAGGCGCCCCTATCACAATGCGATCGTGGCTCCTGACATGGACACCTTCGCCCGCATGCGCTGCACCGCTGCGCTGCTCTCCTGCACGCCGGCGATCTCGGCCCGGCTGGTCCACGAGGACGTGATCATCGTGGAGGTGATGCGGCCACCGTTCCCGACGCGCGAGCACGCCGTCCTGCCCCCGTGCTGGTTCCGCGGCCTGGTCGCCGAAGCGATCGCGGCCGACGCCGCAGCCGGCTCCCCGACGCACGACCGGATGACGCGGCTCGCCCTGTGCCGCACCGACCTCGGGACCCGGGACGGGGCGGTGCTGCTCCCCGCCGAGGTCGTGCGCGTCGAGGCGGGGACGTCCTGGATGCACCTCCACGCGGTCTCCGCGCCCGTCGCCGACGTCGACCGCATCGCCCGCTCGGCGGCCGAGGAGCTCGGCGAGGACCCCGATGACCTCCCGCTCGAGCTGCACGCCGCGCGCGACCTGCGCGCCACCGTCCTGGCGCAGGCATCGCCCCGGACCGCTGCCGCCTCCGATGCCGCCGCGGACCTGCTCCGCACCATCGCCGTACGGGTCGCCATCGAGCGTCTCGAGCGCGAACTGGCTTGCCGCGCCGACCACCCCGCTCGTCGCAGCCGCGCGCCGCACCGCACCGACGACGGCAGCAGCTGAGGCAAATCGGACTGGCCGGCACCGCCGTTGGGTAGAAAGGCGTGCCCCTCCGCATGGAGGTGCCAGCCACCATCGAACGGATCCGCATGCCCAGAGACCCGCAGCGGAGCGGTCAACCAACCGGAGCATTCGCGGTCCGATTCGACGCGCACGTGCACGCCGTGCCGGAGAGCCGGCGCAGCTTCGTCGGTTGGATGCGCGCCGCCGACATCGACGACGACGTGATCGACGACCTCGAGGTCGTCTTCAGCGAGCTGGCCGCCAACGCCGTCGCCGCATCGCCGGAGCCCACCGACGAGATCCGGGTCCGGTGCCAGATCGACGGCGGCACCCTGGTCCTGCAGGTCTCCAACCGTGCCGACGCCGACGGGCAGGTGCCCTCCACGACCCCCGACCTCGACGACCCGCTCCGGCCCAACGGGCGCGGCCTGCTGATCGCCCGGGCGTTCGTCGACACCGTCGAGATCGAGGTCGAGCCGCCGGACCGGATCGTCGTGCGGTGCTGCCGGCGGCTGGACACGTCCCCCTGAGCGCCACGGTCTGAGCGCCACGCCGGCCCGGGTCCACTGCGATGTCCACCCGCAGGCCACCCGCCGGAAGGCAGGAACGTCGGCACCGGAGCGGGAAGTGTCGCCCGTGGATCGTCGTCGCTTCCTCCTGCTCACCCTGGCCGCCAGCGGCTCGCTCACCGTCGGGCGGGGTGCGCTGGCCCCTGCGTTCGCGGCTCCTGCACAGCCCGGCACCAGCCCGTACGGACCCCTGCTCGACCCCGACGCCAACGGGATCCGCCTGCCCGCCGGCTTCACCTCGCGGGTGGTGAAGCAGTACGGGGTGCCCATCGCCCCGAGCACCGAGCTGGGCATGCCCTTCCCCGACGGCGCCGCCACCTTCCCCACCGCCGACGGGGGTTGGATCCTCGTCTCCAACTCGGAGAACCCACCTCCGGCCGACGTGACCGACCCGACGCCGCTCGGCATCGACGGGCTCGGCGGCGCCCAAGCCGTCGTCTTCGCCCCCGACGGGACCATCGTCGACGCCTACGCCATCCTCTCCGGCTCGCGCTCCAACTGCTCGGGGGGAGCCACGCCGTGGGGCACGTGGCTGTCCTGCGAGGAGGTGGACGACCCCCGGAAGGCCTCGAGCTCCGGGAAGGTCTACGAGTGCGACCCCACCGGCGAGCGCGCCGCCGTCGAGCTCCCCGCCCTCGGCCGCTTCAAGCACGAGAACGCCACGGTCGACCCGGTGCGCAGGTGCGTGTACCTCTCGGAGGACCTGGACGACGGCCTCTTCTACCGGTTCACGCCGACCGAGTACCCGGACCTGACCGCGGGCGTGCTCGAGGCCGCCCTCGTGGGTGACGACCACCGGGTGACGTGGCTGGAGATCCCCGATCCGGCCTGCAAGGGCGAGGTCCCCTGCCGCATGCAGGCACCGGCGACGACGTTCGCCGGCGGCGAGGGCTGCGTCTACGACGACGGCAAGGTCTTCCTCACCACCAAGGGCGACGACCGGGTCTGGCTCTACGACGCCGAGGCCGGGACCATGGTCGTGCTCTACGACGCCGGCGACTTCGAGGATCCCGTCCTCACCGGCGTCGACCACGTGATCGTCCAGCCCGGCACCGGCAACATCGTCGTCGCCGAGGACGGTGGCGACATGCAGGTCGTCATGATCCGCCGCGACGACTTCGCCCTGTTCCCGATCCTGCAGATGACCGGCCCGCAGCACGGCCAGCGGGTGGACGGTCTGCCCAGCCAGGCCACCACGACCTCCGAGGTGTCCGGCCTCGCGTTCAACCCGGCGGGTGACCGCCTCTACTGCAACTCGCAGCGGGGGTTCGTCGGCGGGGTCACCTACGAGATCCGCGGGCCGTGGCTGGAAGCGCTGCAGGCGCCGGCCGGACCGGGCGGCCCGCCTGCCTCGCTGCCCGTCCGGCCCGCCCCGGGCCGGGGGCGTCCCGACGACACCCCCGGCGTGCGCCCGGCCGCCGCGACG
>JAKFET010000086.1:0-4584 GCA_036675575.1 Acidimicrobiaceae bacterium | reverse complement strand
GGCCAGTACGTGCGCTCGCGGTGGAACTCGGTGTCGATGGCGAGGCGGGTGGTGCCGCCCAGCTCGTCGACCAGCTCGGCGAAGGCCGGGTCGGTGTCGACCCAGCGGGCAGGTGGGGCCTCAGGCACCCTGCTCGACCGCGTTCCCCGCTTCGATCCAGGCCATCGTCCCGCCCTCGACGT
Organism: Acidimicrobiaceae bacterium; assembly: GCA_036675575.1. GTDB lineage: Bacteria > Actinomycetota > Acidimicrobiia > Acidimicrobiales > Salinilacustritrichaceae > Salinilacustrithrix. The sequence goes on along the minus strand of JAKFET010000086.1, from coordinate 4,402 downwards.
TGACGGCGTCGACGCCGTTGGCCCGGAGGTGCTCCACGGCCTTGGCGCTGCGACCGCCCGACCTGCAGATGACGTAGACGGTGCGGTCGGTGGGGAACTCGCCGATCCGGTCGGGCACCTCGGCGAGCGGCACGAGGCGCGCACCCGGGGCGCGGGCCTCCTCGTACTCGTCGGGCTGGCGGACGTCGAACAGCGGCGCACCGCCGTCCAGCTCCTGTCGGAGGGACGCGATGTCGATGGCGGGGACCTGCACGCGCCCGATGCTAGGAGTTCCGCCGCCCGTTCCGGCACCGACGCGCCGCCCGAGGAGGTCGGCCGGCCGGTCGGCGTCGTGCACGGCGTCGACGCCGACGTCGTGCACCGTGGTGATCCGCAGCGAGATGGCGGCGCCGGCGAGGGAGCGCTCGCCGGCGGCGAACACGTCGGCGAGGATCCCGGCGACCCGGCGATCCCAGGTGGCGTGCAGCCACTGGTGGCGGCCGTCGACCACCGGGACCGCAGCGTCGGTCCCGCCGTGGGCGTGCGCCGCCACGGTGCGGGCGATGGCGGCCGGGTCGGGATCGGTCAGGTCGCAGGAGAGCACCACGGCCCGGGGGGCGCTGCCGGGATCACCGTCCTGCAGCGCCGTCACCAACCCGCCGAGGGGACCCTCCCCCGGCCACCGGTCCGGGCGCACGACCAGTCCGAGCCCGCCTAGCGAAGAGGCGTCCCCGCCGACGGCGACGACCCGTCCGGCACCGGCGGCCCACAGCGCATCGGCGACACGCCGGGCCATGGGGACGCCCTCCACCGGCACCAGGGCCTTGTCCCGACCCATCCGCCGGCTCGCGCCGCCGCACAGGACGTAGCCGTCGAAGGCCGGGCCGGCGGGCGGGGCCATGGGTCAGCCGTTCCGGATGCGGGCGAGCTCGGCCAGGTCGTCCTGGTCGAAGTCGCGGGGCGGACCGCCTTCGAGGATGCTGCCGAGGAGGGTGGACTCCACGGCGTAGTACATGACCGACCCGCGGTTCGGGCTGTGGCCCGGGTGCTCGGGGTCGGCCCGGCCCGTGTCGACGACCAGGTCGACCAGGCCGAGCAGGTGGCCGACCTCGTGCAGCGCGACCGCGTCCTCGACGGCGTCGCGGTCGCCGAACACGCCTGCCGCCTCGGTCACGCGCTCGGCGAACACGGCCGCCACGTCGCCCCGCACGGCCACGCCGACGGCGCGCTCGTTCTCGGCGAACCCGCCGCGCAGGAACAGCAGCGTCAGCACGGCCTGCTGGGGGGTCTGGGGCGGCGAGGCCACGTCGGCGAGCGACTGGAGCTCGTCGCTGGTCCAGGCCCGGGCGCCGCCCTCGACCGCAGCCGCCGCCACCGACACCGGCTTGCCGTTCAGGCCGGCCAGGACCTGGCGGATCCGCTCCGGCACGGCCGCCTGCGGCGCCGCCCCGTCCTGGGCCAGCACCTGCACCAGCACCCGCTCGGACCCCTCCGTGCGCAGGTACCGGGGGCCGAACGACCCGACGGGCCCGGCCGTGACCGGATCGGCGGTGGCGCCGGGCTCGGGTGCAGCGGTGGACGGCGGTGCCTGCGGGGCGGAGGGCACCTCGGGGTCGGCCGCCCCGCCGGGCGACGGGTCCCCCGGCACCGGCGCAGCAGACCCGGGGACCGGTTGGCCCGCGGCATCGGTGACCGGCACCGTCGGTGCCGTGGTCGAGGGGGTGCCGACGCCCCGGTCGTCGCCGCTCGACCCGCAAGCGGCGGCCAGGACGAGCCCGACGAGGAGGAGGGCCCCTGCTCGGGCGCGTCCGGCGGCCACGCTCAGGTGCCGGGCCGCCCGGACGGGTCGAGCTGGGTCAGGAACTGGGCGCAGCGCTCGGCTTCGTCCGTCTCCCCGATGGCCTCGGCCGCCCGGCGGAGGCCGTCGAGCGAGCGCAGGAAGCCGGTGTTCTCGGGGTGGCTCCAGCGCACGTACCCGGTGCCGCGCCAGCCGTTGGCCCGGAGCCGGTCGAGGCCGCGGTGGTACCCGACCCGGTAGGCGGCGTAGGCCTCGATCTGGTCCCGGGCGCCGTCGCCGAGCGCGGCCCAGGCGTGCAGGCAGCGGGGGTGGTCGGCGACGACGGCGGCCACAGCACGGCGCCCATCGTCCTCGGGCAGGTCGGCGGCGGCACGGAGCCGCTCGAGCGCATCGGCCGGCTCCGGATCCAGCACGGTCTCGGGCGGTCCGCTGGCGGAGAGGTTCACCGGTTGCGTCATGTCGCGAGCCTACGGGCGGGACCGGTCGGCCCTTCCACCACCGCGACGACGCGGCGGCGTACGTTGGCGAGCCGTGGGATCGATCCTGGCCGCAGCGCCGTACGAGGAGTTCGTCCGGGACAACAGCCCGGTCATGGCGGTCGTCGTCTGCCTGCTGCTCGCGCTGCTCGTGGTGCGCCTCGTCGTCAGGACGATGACGCGCGTGGTCCTGCTCGGCGGGCTGCTGCTGCTGGTGCTCTTCGTCTACGTGGAGCGCAACAACATCCAGGAGTGCACGCAGACCTGCAGCTGCAGCATCGCCGGCCTCGACGTCGAGCTGCCGCGCTGCGACCCGGACGCCATCTAGCCGAGCCCGAGGTCCGCCACCAGCCTCCGGACCATCCCGGCGACGGCCGCGGGGTGGGTGAGGTGCACCCCGTGCCCCGAGCCCTGCACGACCTCGAGCTCGGCGCCCGCCACGCCCTCGGCGACGGCTCGGGCGGCCTGCCCGTGGTGCTCGGCCCCCTCGGTGCCGTGCGCCGCCAGCACGGGCACCCGGATGGAGCCGAGCTCGAACGGCGGCGGGTGCGGCGGCCGCAGCTGGGCGAGCTCGGCCACGAGCGTGGGGCCCTCCGCCCGCCGGGCGGCGCGCGTGCTCGGGGGCAGTCGCTCCCAACGCGCGTCGCCCACCATGCGGCGCATGAACCCCTCGCCTGCCTCCTCGGGGTCGTCGGCGGCGGCGACCGCTGCGGCGCCGGCGCTGCCGCTCGGCCACCAGTCCATCCACGGCAGGGGCGCCTCGAAGGCGATGACCCCGGCGACGCGCTCGGGTGCCTCCGCGGCCGCGGCGAGCGCGACCGTGCCCCCGTACGAGTGGCCGAAGACCACCGGGGCGGGACCGTCGCCCACGGTCCACGCCACCACGTCGAGCAGGTCCTCGACCTGCTGCTCGAAGGACGCCGGCGGCCCGAGGGCGACCGAGCGGGCGTAGCCGCGCCGGTCGTAGCGCGCCACCCGCATGCCGGCGAGGGCCTTGCGCACCCGGCTGAAGCTGGACGACCGGTCCATCGTCCCGTGGACCAGCACGACCGCCGGTCCGTCGCCGGCGACGTCGCGCCAGCAGCGCCCGTCTGCCTCGACGGAGGCCGTGGCGCTCACGCCACCCGCACGACGCGCAGCACGTCGGTGGTGCCGGTGCCGCTGGCCCCACCGGCCAGCACGGCCACCAGGTCCCCCGCCTCGATGTAGCCGGCCTGCACCGACTTCTCGACGGCGTGCCACACCATCTCGTCCGTGGAGCCGTACTCGTCCATCTTGAGCGGCTTCGTGCCCCAGACCAGCGAGAGCTTGCGGACGGTGTCCTCGAAGGGACTGGCGCCGATCAGGACCCCCGGAGGCCGGAAGCGCGAGATGGCTCGCGCCGTGTAGCCCGAGTTGGTGCAGGAGATGATGGCGTCGAGCTCGAGCTCGGTGGCCAGGCGCCAGGCGGCATGGCTCATCCCCGCCGTGATCCGGGTGGTGACATCGAGCTGCACCTGTCCCTGGATGCGGCCGAGCTGGCTGCCCCAGGTGCTGTAGTCCGCGGCGGCCTCGGCGCGCTCGCACAGGTGCGACATGGTCTTGATGACCAGCACCGGGTTGTGCCCGATGGCCGTCTCGGCCGAGAGCATCACGGCCGTGGTGCCGTCGAACACGGCGTTGGCCACGTCGGTGGCCTCCGCCCGGGTGGGCGACGGCGAGTGGATCATGGACTCGAGCATCTGGGTGGCGGTGATGACCGGCACGCCGAACGAGACGCCCTGGCGGATGATCTGCTTCTGGAGGTGGGGCACCTCGGCGATGTCGCACTCGTTGCCGAGGTCGCCGCGGGCGACCATCACCGCGTCGGACACGTTGATGATGGCGTCGAGGGCGTCGACCGCCGCCTTGGTCTCGATCTTGGCCACGACGTCGGCACCCTTGGCCAGGGCCTTCACTGCGGCGACCTCGCCGGCCGAGCGCACGAAGGAGGCGGCGACGAAGTCGAGCTGGTCGGCCAGGCCGGCGAGCAGGGCGATGTCCTGCTCGGTGGGCACCGTGACGCGGAGCTTGGCCGAGGGCAGGGTGACCCCGGGGCGGCCCTGGATGCGTCCGCCGTGCTCGACCTCGACCATGAGCTTGCTGCCGTCGTTCTCGACCGCGACCAGGC
>JAKFET010000015.1:0-27304 GCA_036675575.1 Acidimicrobiaceae bacterium | reverse complement strand
CTCGCCGGCCTGTGCGGAGCGACAGCGGCGAAGTTCGTCGCCCGCGACGTCGTCCAGGCCCAACAGGCGCGCGACGCCGCCGCCGACCTCGGCGCTGCCGCCGATGCCCTGCTCGTCTGCCGGGGCGTCGAGGTCGCGTACGACCAGGTCCAGGTGCTCTTCGGCGTCGACATGGTCGTCCGCCAGGGCGAGTGCGTCGCCCTGCTCGGGACCAACGGTGCCGGGAAGTCGACGCTGCTCAAGGCGATCAGCGGCGTCGTCGATCCCATCGGCGGCACGGTGATCTTCGACGGCCGGGACATCACCCACCTCGACGCCGCCAGCACGACCGCCGAGGGCGTGATCCAGGTCCCGGGCGGCAAGGCCGTCTTCCCGACGCTCACGGTGGCCGAGCACCTGCGCGCGGCCGGCTGGCTGTACCGGGACGACCCGGCCCACCTCGAGGCGTCCACCGCCGAGGTGCTGGCCACGTTCCCCCGCCTGCAGGAGCGCATCGACCAGATGGCCGGCAACCTGTCCGGCGGTGAGCAGCAGATGCTCGCCCTCGGCATGGCCTTCATCGCCAAGCCGAAGCTGCTGGTCATCGACGAGCTGTCGCTCGGCCTGGCGCCCACCATCGTCGAGCAGCTCCTCGGCATCGTCCGCCGCATCCAGGCCTCGGGCACCGCCATCATCCTCGTGGAGCAGTCCATCAACGTGGCCCTCACCGTGGCCGACCGGGCGTACTTCATGGAGAAGGGCGAGGTCCGCTTCGAGGGCCCGACCGCCGAGCTCCTGCAGCGCGACGACATCGTGCGATCGGTGTTCCTCGAGGGGGCCGGCTCGGTGTCGGAGCGGTCCCCGCTCGGTGCGCAGTCTGTCCCGGCACGGGCGGCGTTCGTCCCGCCGGCCGACGAGGAGCCCATCCTCTCCCTCCAGGACGTGACCAAGCGCTTCGGCGGCATCACCGCGGTCGACGACGCCACCTTCCACCTGCACCGCGGCGAGATCCTCGGCCTGATCGGTCCGAACGGGGCGGGCAAGACCACGATCTTCGACCTGGTCTCGGGCTTCTTGATCCCCGACGGCGGCCGCATCCGCCTCGAGGGCCAGGACGTCACCACCCTCGGACCCGACAAGCGGGCGTGGATGGGCCTCGGGAGGTCGTTCCAGGACGCCCGCCTGGCCGGCTCGCTCACCGTCGCCGAGAACATCGCCATCGGCCTGGAGCGCCACCTCGAGGTGCGCGACCACCTGGCATCGCTGCTCAACCTCCCGCTCGTGGTGCGCCAGGAGGAAGACGTCTCCTGGACCGTCGACGACCTCGTCGAGCTCATGAACCTCGGCGACTACCGCGACAAGTTCGTGCGCGAGCTGTCGACCGGCTCGCGCCGCATCGTCGACCTCGCCATGTGCGTGGCCCACGACCCCGCCGTGCTCCTGCTCGACGAGCCGTCCTCCGGCATCGCGCAGCGCGAGACCGAGGCCCTCGGTCCGCTGCTCCACCGCATCCAGTCCGAGACCGGGTGCGCGCTGCTCGTCATCGAGCACGACATGCCCCTCATCACCGGCATCTCCGACCGGATGATCGCCCTCGAGCTCGGCCACCCGATCGTCGAGGGCACCCCGGAACAGGTGATCGGCGATCCCCGTGTCGTCAGCAGCTACCTCGGTGGCGACATGGCCACCATCAACAGATCCGGTGCCGCTCCGGCACCGGTCGCAGCGGCCACGGCGCCGGCCCGTCCCCGGCGCCGTGAGCCGCTGCGCGCCACGTGATGGGCGCGCCCCGCCTGCTCCGCACCGCGGCGCGCGCCCTCGCTGCCGTCGGCCTCGTCGCCGGCGGCTGGCTGGTGACGGCACCCGCCGGCGCCGAGCCGGCTGCGTCGGTCGACGACATCGGGTGGTGGTCGCGCGTCAACCAGGAGCCCACCGTCGGGGGCGTGCTCGCCGGTCCCGACACCACGCCCGGTCAGCTCCTCGTCGAGGGCATCCCGGAGGGCGCAACGGCCATCGCTGCGCTGCGCGCGACGCTCCCCGAGGGCACCGGCAACCCCGTCCTGACCCTGCGGGCGGCATCGGCGGTCGGCGCCGAGGCGGCCGTGCTGCTCGCGTGCCAGTCGGGCTCGGGCTGGACGGGCGTCCACGCCGGCGCCTGGGATGCGAAGCCGAGCCCCGACTGCACCCAGTCCGTGCAGGGCCTGCCCTCCGAGGACGGCTCGACGTGGTCGTTCGCCCTCGCGCCGCTGCAGTTCGGCGACCAGCTCGACGTGGTGCTCACGCCGGGGGTCGTGGCCGACTCCGACGGGGCCGTCAGCTCGGCGTTCCGGGTCGTGTTCGAGCGCCCGGACGTCGCGTCGATCGAGGTGTCGGCGTCGACGGCACCCTCGGGACCGGGGCCCGGCTCGATCCCACTGCCTGCACCGCCGGCGCCGGCACCCCCGACGCTGGCAGGCAGCCCGACCGGGGCGTCGTCCACCCCGCCGGCCGGTGCCACCGGCGGGCAGGTCGCCCTTCCGCCCGTGCGGGCGGCCCTGCCCGCAGCCGAGCAGGGCGCCACCGCCACCGCACCGATCGCCCAGGCCGGACAGCCACCGCTGGCGGTCCCGACCCTCCCGGCGACGGGCGGGTCGGACGGCCGGCTCCTGGGTGTCGTGGTGGTGCTGGCCGCCGGAGCCCTCCTGTACTGGAGCAGCCAGCAGCCGCTGCCCCAGCGCCAGCTGCTGAGCCGGTTCGCCTCGTCCGCACCGCACCAGGCCGAGGTGGTCGTCCCCGCCTCGGAGACGGTCGGCGGCCTGGGTCGGTTCCGGCGTGAGCGCACGGGCGCAGCCCGTCGCCTCGCCGGCTGAGGCCCGCTACTCCTGGAGGGGCATGACCGCGTCGGCGACGTCGGCGAGGTGGTCGGCCCAGTCGCCCGGCTCCCCGATGGGCACGGCCACGAACTTCGACGCCCCGACTTCGACGAACCGCTCGAGCAACGGCGCCAGCGTGTCGAGGCTGGGTGCCACGACGTCGGCCGGGTCCACGTCGGGGCGTCGCTTGGCCAGGAAGGCGGCGAGCACATCCGGGATGCCGTCGATGGCGTAGGGCACCAGCGCACCGAAGTGCTCGGGGTCGATCTCGCGGTCGTGCTCGGCCGCGATGCGCTCGATCTCGGGTCGGCCGGCGGCGACATCGGCGGGTGTGCAGAAGCTCGGGAGCCACCCGTCACCGAGCCGACCCGTGCGGCGCAGCTCCGACGGTGCGATGCCGCCGAACCAGATCTCGATGGGCTGCTGCACCGGCCGGGGGAGCACGCGCGCAGCCTCGTAGTGGAAGAACTCGCCGTCGTGGTCGACGGCGTCCTCGGTCCAGAAGCGACGCAGCAGGGGCAGGGCCTCGTCGAAGCGCTTCGCCCGTTCGGTGCGCTCGACGCCGAAGGCCTGCTGCTCGGCCGGGTCGACCTGCCCGAGCCCGAAGGCGGGCAGCAGGCGCCCACCCGAGAGGCGGTCGAGGCTGGCCAGCTCCTTCGCGAGCAGCATCGGGTTGCGGCCGGGGAGCACCATCACGCTCGTGCCCAGCTTCAGCTTCGTGGTGCGCGCCGCGGCGAACGACAGGGCCACGACGGGGTCCGGGCAGTCGTCGGTGATCTTCTCCGACAGCCACAGCGAGTCGAACCGCAGGGCCTCGAGGCCGTCGACCAGGGCGGCGAAGCGCTCGGCGTCGTTGGTGATGGTGCGGGTGCCGAGCCCGTAGCCGACCCGGACCTTCACAGCAGGCTGCGCAGCAGGGCGCGGGTGCGGGCGCGCTCGTCGTCGCTCGACGCGAACTCGCTGGCGGCCAGGTCGGTGACGCCGGCGTCGGCGAAGTCCTGGATGCGCCGGCTCACGGTGGCCTCGTCGCCGATGACGGCCAGGTCGGCCGGGCCCTCGAGCCCCTCGCGGTCGAGCATGGCCCGGTAGGAGGGGAGCTGGCCGTAGATGGCGTACACCTGGGCGGCGCGGGCCCGGGTGCCGTCGACGTCGTCGGTCACGCACACGGGCACGCCGCTGGTGACGAACGGCTCCGGGTTCCCGGCCGCCTCGGCAGCGGCCCGGAGGGTCGGTGCCGTGTGGTCGGCGATGGTGCGCGGACCGGTCATCCAGGTGATCGTGCCGGCGGTGCGAGCCCCGGCCAGCTTCAGCATCTGGGGGCCGAGGGCGGCGACCTGCACCGGCACCGGCTGGGTGCGGGGGACGTCGAGGGCCAGGTTGGCCGAGATCGTCTCGCCGTGGGCCTCGACCCGCTCGCCGCTGACGAGGGGCATCAGGACGTCGAGGTACTCGCGGAGGTGGCGGACCGGCTTGTCGAAGCTCATGCCGAACATGTGCTCGATGACCGGCTGGTGGGACAGGCCGATGCCGAGCGTGAGGCGACCACCGCAGGCCTGCTGGGTCGTGAGTGCCTGCGCGGCGAGCATCGCCGGGTGGCGGGGGTAGGTGGGGATCACCGACGTCCCGAGCTCGATGCGCTCGGTCTCCCGGCCCACCACGGCGAGCAGCGTGAGGGCGTCGTAGCCGAAGATCTGGGGGACCCAGTACGAGTGGAAGCCCTGCTCCTCGGCCGTACGGACGTCGGCGACCACGTCGTCGATGGTGGCGGTGGCGGTGAGGCCGCCGAAGATCCCGATGCGCATGCTTCCCCCTGGGTGGACCGGTGCCGGAAACCTAGACCGGCACGTCGGTGGCGGTGCCGGCTCTCGGCTTCGGCGTCCGGACCGTCGCTGCCGTGGTCACCCCGACGAGCAGCAGGGCGATGCCGATGACGGCGGCGGTCGTGAGGTCCTCGTCCACGATCGTGACGCCGAGCACGACCGCCGTGACCGGCTCGGCCAGCGACAGCAGCGTGGCGGTGGCCACCGGCGTGTCCCGCACCCCCCTGGTGAACAGGGCGTAGGACAGCGTCGTGGCGACCAGGCCGAGGTGCAGGGCCATGAGCGCCCCGCGCCCGGTGGCCAGCTGGCCCAGCGCCTCGCCGCCGCCGGCGATCAACGCCACGGGCGCCAGCAGCACGGCGGCGCCGACGAACGCGGTGGCGGCCACCCGGTCTGGGTCCCCGGCGCGAGCCAGCTGCTGCAGGGCGTAGGCGTACATGGCGTAGCTGGCGCCGGCGGCCACCGCCAGCAGGAGGCCGAGCCCGGGGCGCTCGGCATCGCCGGGCTCGCCCGCCACCAGGACGGCCCCGCCGATGGCGATGGCGGCGGCGACGATCCAGCGGGGCGAGGGACGCCACCCGGCGAAGCGCCAGTCGACCAGCCCGCCCCAGATCGGCGCCGAGCCGATGCCCACCGCCGTGCCGAGGGCGACGCCGGCCAGGCGCACGCCACCGAAGAACGTCAGCTGGTACGTGGCCACCGAGGCCACCGCGGCGAGGGTCCAGGCCCGGGGGAGCGGTGCCGCCGTGGACCGCCGAGCTGCGGCCAGCGCCACCAGGCCCGCCCCTCCGACCACCATGCGGATCCAGCCGACGACGAGCGGGTCGAGGTCGTCGGGTCCGAGCGCCTGGGCCGTGCCCGTCGTGCCCCACAGCACGGCCGCGAGCACGACGAGCAGCGCCGGCATGCTAGGACCGGCGCGGATGCGTCACGCCTCCGCAGCTCGGCCTGGCGGCTTCGCCGCCGTCGGGCACCGTGCTCATGGGTCGCCTCGCCTGTCGGCTCGGCTCGTCAGGGGCGCTTGGTCTTGAGGTCGATCGGCCGGCTGACCGACTCGAAGAAGTCGTTCCCCTTGTCGTCCACGATGATGAAGGCCGGGAAGTCCTCGACCTCGATCCGCCACACGGCCTCCATGCCGAGCTCCGGGTACTCGAGCACCTCGACCTTGCGGATGTTGTCCTGGGCCAGCCGGGCGGCGGGCCCGCCGATGGAGCCGAGGTAGAAGCCGCCGTGGCGCTTGCACGCGTCGGTGACCTGCTTGGAGCGGTTCCCCTTGGCCAGCATCACCTTGGAGCCGCCGGCGGCCTGGAACTCCTCCACGTAGGAGTCCATGCGCCCCGCCGTGGTCGGACCGAACGAGCCCGAGGCGTAGCCCTCCGGCGTCTTGGCCGGGCCGGCGTAGTACACCGGATGGTCCTTCAGGTACTGGGGCATGGGCTCGCCGGCGGCCAGGCGCTCGCTGATCTTGGCGTGGGCGATGTCGCGCGCGACCACGACGGTGCCGGTGAGCGAGAGCCGGGTCTTCACCGGGTGCTTGCTCAGCTCGGCCAGGATCTCGTCCATCGGCTGGTCGAGGTCGATCCGCACGACCTCGGCCGTGAGGTCGGCCTCGGTCGGCTCGGGGAGGAACCGGGCCGGGTTGCGCTCGAGGTCCTCGAGGAACACGCCGTCGGCGGTGATGCGGGCCCGGGCCTGGCGGTCGGCCGAGCACGACACGGCCACCGCCACGGGCAGCGACGCGCCGTGGCGGGGCATGCGCACGACCCGCACGTCGTGGCAGAAGTACTTGCCGCCGAACTGCGCGCCGATGCCGAACTCCTGGGAGAGCTTCAGCACCTCGGCCTCGAACTCGACGTCGCGGTAGGCGTGGCCGAGCGCCGAGCCCTGCTTCGGCAGCGTGTCCAGGTAGCGGGCGCTGGCCAGCTTGGCCGTCTCCAGCGCCATCTCGGCCGACGTGCCGCCGATGACCACGGCGAGGTGGTACGGCGGGCAGGCGGACGTGCCCAGGCTGCGGAGCTTGTCGTCGAGGAAGGCCAGGAGCCGCTCGGGCGACAGGAGCGCCTTGGTCTCCTGGTACAGGTAGCTCTTGTTGGCCGAGCCGCCACCCTTGGCCATGAAGAGGAAGTCGTAGGCCATGCCGTCGACCGCGCTGATCTTGATCTCGGCCGGGAGGTTGGTCTTGGTGTTGGTCTCCTCCCACATCGACAGCGGCGCCATCTGGGAGTAGCGCAGGTTGTCCTTCTGGTAGGTGTCGAAGACGCCCCGGGCGAGGGCCTCCTCGTCGCCGCCGGGGGTCAGGACCCGACCGCCGCGCTTGCCCTTGACGATGGCCGTGCCGGTGTCCTGGCACATGGGCAGGATCCCCCCGGCCGACACGTTGGCGTTCTTCAGCAGGTCCGTGGCCACGAAGCGGTCGTTGGCGGACGCCTCGGGATCGTCGAGGATGTTGCGCAGCTGCTGCAGGTGGCCCGGCCGCAGGTAGTGGGCGACGTCGTGCATGGCCTCGGCCGCCAGCGCGGTGAGCGCTTCGGGGGCGACGCGCAGGAACTGCTCGCCACCGAGGTCGACGACCTCGACGCCCTCGATGTCGAGGCGGCGGTAGGTGGTCTCGTCCCCGGACGTGGGCAGCAGCGGGCTGTACTCGAACTCCGTCACCTCCCGAGCATCGCAGAGCGGCTCGGCGCGGCGCAGATCCGTGCGGGGATGCAGGTCTCCACAGGCGCGAGAGAGCCGACCGAGCCCGGGGGCGGGCGTTCCGGGCTCGGTCGGCCGTTCGTGGGCCGGCAGGTGCCGGCCGGCGATGTCAGCGTCCGGGGATCAGCTGCGGAGCTGCTTGAGGCGGTCGAACACCTTCTTGGCGATCAGCACGCCGGTGACCGGGCCGACCAGCGCGAGGCCGATCGGGGAGAAGGTGCGCCGCTCGTCCTTGGGCCGGGACGTGGTGGCCGCCGGCGTTGCTTCCTCGGCGCGGGCCTTGGCCGGCTTCAGGCGGGTGATCTTTGAGTCCTCCTCGACGTGGGGTGCCTCGGGCGGCAGCTCCTCGTCGGAGACGATGCCGAGCCGGGCGGCGAACTTGTCGAGGTCGGGCTTGTCCTGCTCGTGGTCCGGGTGGTGCCCCGGCCGCTGGTCCTCGGGGATCGTCCCGTCGGGCCCGGAGACGGAAGGCGTGTCCTGCGCGGAGAGCTTCGACACGGACGCATCGGGGTCGAGGGCGGGAACCTTGCCGGAACGACGCAGCTCTGCTTGCTGGGGCTTGGCCATGGTGCCTACGTACCCCCGGGTGCTGGTCGCCATGCCCGGTGTGCCCGTCGTCTCGCCCTGGAGCGGGGCTCCGACCGGCTGTGGGAGGCTGCGCCGCCGCCGACCCCGAGGAGCACCGTGATCAAGCTCACGTTCTGCCTGCGCCGCAAGCCCGAGATGACCGTCGAGGAGTTCCAGCGCTACTGGCGCGACGTCCACGCCCCGCTGGTGGCCGAGCGGGCCGAGGTGCTCGGCATCCGCCGGTACGTGCAGGTCCACACCGTGCACCCGGAGGTCAACGACCGGCTCCGGGGTCGCAACGGCGGCTCCCCGGAGGCCTTCGACGGCGTCGCCGAGATCTGGCTGGACGACCTGGCCTCGATGGCCACCGACGACCCTGCGGCGGTGCAGGCGAGCGCGGAGCTGCTCGCGGACGAGCGCAACTTCATCGACCTGCCGTCGTCGCCCATCTGGCTGGCCGAGGCCCACACCATCGTGGGGTGACCGGCGGTGCCGGCCTGGGGCCCTGCTAGAGCGCCGGGGCGCCCTGGTACGGCTTCGGGTCGCCGGCGGCGGGGATGTCCGGTGCCTTCCAGGACATGATCCGGGCCAGGTTGTCCGACACGGCTCGCCACTCGAGCGGGTCCCAGCCCTCGGCCGAGCCGAGCAGGGTGCCGTCGATGCCGATGTGCACGAAGGCGGGCAGCTGCTCGAGCTGGAGCGAGCGCACGAAGGCCTTGTCCGGGTCGCACAGCACGAAGAGCTTCTCGGCCCACGGGCCGACGAACGCCCGGGCGTCCTCGACGGTGGACGTGACCACGAACCCGACCCGCACGTCGGCCTGGCGGAACACGTCGAGGATCCGCCCGGCGGTGTCCAGCAGCCAGGCGCTCTCGTACTCGAAGGGGTCGAGCACGACGACGCCGAGGTGGAACGTCGTCAGCCACTCCTCGAGGGGCAGCGCGACACCGGAGATGTGGGTCAGCGTGACGTCGCCAGCGGGGTCGGTCGGCACGGCGGGGGAAGTTAGCAAGGTAGGTTCCGCGCCAGCAGATCCGTCCTGACACACCCTCCTGGAGCAACCCGTGATCCTCGCTGCCTATGAAGACACCGGATACGACATCCTGCTGCTGCTGCACATCGTGTCGGTGCTCGTGGCCTTCGCACCTGCGGCCATCAACCCGCTGCTCGAGCGGCACTTCGTGCGCAACGGCGGGGACGCCGTGCTGCAGAGCTGGGCCGGCTTCGCCCGGGACTACACCAAGAAGATCGCGCTCAGCGCCCTCGTCGTCGCGCTGGTCACGGGTGTGCTGATGGTCCTGATGTCCGGCGTCGAGGGCACCGACGAGCGCGTCTGGGAGTTCTCCCAGACCTGGATCTCGCTGGCGTTCCTGGTGTGGTTCGCCATCGCCGGCGTGGTCAGCGCCCTCATCCTGAAGGGCGAGCGCCTGGTTGCCGCCGGCGACATGAAGGGCCGGGAGCTGCTGGCCAAGGGCGGACCCATCGCCACCGTCCTCCTGCTCGTGATGCTCTACCTGATGATCTTCAAGCCCGGGGCCTGATGCACCCGATCGAGCGCCTCCGCTACGTCGCGCGCTCCGGTGGCGTCGACCACGCCGCCCTGGCCGAGGAGGTCGCCCGAGCCCTGGCCGGCTTCGTGGACGATCCCTCGGGCCTGGTGACGGCGTGCCGGCGGATCATCGACCGGCACCCGACCTCTGGCCCCATGTGGTGGCTCGCTGCTCGGGTGCTGGCGACGAACGACCCCCGCGCCGAGGCGTTCCGCTGCGTGTCCACCCTGCAGGACGACAAGACGGCCGCCGCCCTCGCGTACGAGCTGGCCGACGAGATCACCGTGACGGTGCTGGGCTGGCCCGAGCAGATCGGCGCTGCCCTGGTGCGTCGCGGGGACGTGCGCGCCCTCGTGGTGGACTCCCTCGGCGAGGGCGCCGGGCTCGTGCGCCGGCTCGAGTACGCCGACTCGCCCGCCGAGGAGGTCAACCCGGCCAACCTCGCCGGCGCCGTGCGCTGGTCGAACCTCGTGCTCCTCGAGGCATCCGCCGTCGGTCCTGACTCCTTCGTCTCGGTCGCGGGCTCCCACGCCGCGGCCGCCGTGGCCCGGGACACCGACGCCGACGTCTGGCTCGTCGCCGGCGAGGGGCGGCTGCTGCCCGAGCGCCTGTGGACGTCGGTCGTGGACCGCCTCGACCAGGCCGGGGAGCCGTGGGAGCTCGACGAGGAGATCGTGCCCCTGTCCCTCGTCGACCGGGTCGTGGGCCCGAAGGGCCTCGAGTCGGTCGAGGCCATGCTCCGGCGCACGGACACGCCCGTCGTGCCCGAGCTGCTGAAGAGCACCATCTGAGGCACCCGCCCGCCGTGCCCCCCGAGCGAGACGTCGAGGTCGTCGTCGACGTGGTGATGCCGGCCCGCAACGAAGCCACGACGGTCGCCGCCAACGTGGCCGCCGCTCGTGGCTGCCGCTACGTGCGACGGGTGATCGTGGTGGACGACGGGTCCACCGACGCGACGGCCGAGATCGCGGTGGCGGCCGGCGCGCACGTGGTCGGTCGCCCCGGGTCGCCGGGTTCCAAGGCCCACGCCATGGACGCCGGCGTGCAGGCGACCGACGCGACCCACATCCTCTTCGTCGACGCCGACTGCACCGGGTTGTCGAGCGCCCACCTCGACGCCATCTGCGAGCCGGTCCTCGACGGCCGTGCGGAGATGTGCCTGGGCGCCTTCGACTACGGCTGGCTCAACCTCCTGGTGCTCGTGCTGCCGCCCCTGTCGGGCGAGCGGATCGTGCCCCGCTGGGTCTGGGACCGGATCCCGGTCTCCAAGCACGACGGCTACACCATCGAGACCCGCATCAACGAGGTCATCGCCGAGGGCCGGCTCCGCACGCACGCGCACACCATGCGGGGCGTGCACCACCGGACCAAGCGGCAGAAGTTCGGCGCCGTGGCCGGGTTCGGCCGCACGGCCCGCATGTACCGCGACCTGTTCTCCATGCTCTGGCCGGTCGGCGACGTCCGCTGGCGCACCTACGTCTTCTACCTGCGGGGCCTCACCATCCTCGGCCGCTGAGCCGGCCGGAGGGCTCGGCGTCGTCCACGAACCGCCGCTGGCGCTCGACGGGTTGCAGGCGCATCGTGGGGAAGGAGGAGCCAGACCGTCGAACGGGAGGACCACCATGGAACGTCGCAGGATGTACATCGCCGGAGCGGCGCTGGCGGGTGCGCTGGTCGTGGGCGGCGCCGGCTACGCCGTGGCCGGTGGCGTCTCCGGCGGGGACGACGACGAGGCGCCCATCACCGGCGACGCCTTGGCCGAGGCCAGCGCGGCAGCACTCGCGCACGTCGATCAGGACGGAGCTCGCGTCACGGAGACCGAGACCGGCGACGAGGAGAGCTACTACGAGGTCGAGGTGACCCTCGCCAACGGCGACCAGATCGACGTCCAGCTGGACGGCGACTTCCGGGTGGTCGGCGACGAGGCCGACGATCCGGCCGAGGACGACGACTGAGATCGGCTGACGTCAGCTCGACTGGCGCAGCTCGAAGTCGGCGAAGTCGAACCCGGGCGAGACCACGCAGCTCACGAGCGCGTCGGCGCCGCCGGGGACCGTGCGCTGCCAGGCGCCCGCCGGCACCACGACCTGCGGGCGCTCGCCGCCGGCCACGTCGGTGCCCAGCACCTGCCGGGACGTCGCCTCCGGCTCGTCCCCGTCGCCGCCGAGCTCGAGGACGACGGTGCCGAGGTGGGCGAGCCAGATCTCGTCCGACGCCACCCGGTGCCAGGCCGAGGACTCGCCGGCGTGCAGCAGGAAGTGGATGAGCGTGGCGGTGGGACGGGTGCGCCCGTCGGAGGTGTCGACCTCCTCGACGCCCACCCAGGTCTGCCGGTACCAGCCGCCCTCGGGGTGGGGCTCCAACCCGAGGGCGGTGACCAGCGGCGACGGCACGGCCGTCAGCGGGGGGTGCCCGCCACCAGGCGACGGGCGATCACCTTGAGGCAGAGCGTCTCGTCGGCACCCTCGAAGATCGACAGCACCCGGGCGTCGACCCAGTAGCGGCTGACCGGGTACTCCTCGGCGTAGCCGTAGCCGCCGTGGATCTGCAGGGCCTCACGGGTGACCCACTCGGCGGCCTTGCACACGTAGGCCTTGACCAGCGTGGCCTCCATGGCGCCCTCGCCCTTGGCCATCATCTTGGCCACGGCGTAGGAGAACTGCCGGCTGGCCTGGATGATCACGGCCATCCGGGCGAGCTTGGCCTGGGTGAGCTGGTACTCAGCGATGGGCTTGCCGAAGACGGCGCGGTCGTCGGCGTACTGCTTGGCCTCCTCGTAGGCGGCCTGCATGACCCCGACGGCGCGGGCGGCGGTCTGGAGGCGCCCGTTCTCGAACCCCTCCATCTGGAGGTAGAAGCCGCGCCCGAGGCCGTCGTCGCCGCCGATGAGGTTCTCCTGGGGGACGAACCAGCTGTCGAGGGCGATCTCGTAGGAGTGCATGCCCCGGTAGCCGATGGTGTCGATCGGGCGGCCCTCCATCTTGCCGCCGTGGCCGTCCTCGAACTCGAAGCCGTGGCCGTCGCCCTGGGGCTTGGGCACGATGAACATCGACAGGCCCTTGTGGCCGAGCGAGCGGTCGGGATCGGTGCGGGCCAGGAGCAGGAGCACGTCGGCGCGGGCGCCGAAGGTGCACCAGGTCTTGACGCCGTTGATGCGCCAGCCCTCGGTGCCGTCCTCGAGGGTGTCGCGCGTGGCCGTGCACTTGATCGCCGCGACGTCGGAGCCGTAGTCGGGCTCGGTGACGGCGACGGCGCACATGACCTCGGTGGTGGCCAGCTTGGGGAGCCAGTGCTCCTTCTGCTCCTGGGTGCCGCCCTTCTCCACCGCCCGGGTCATGATCTCGGGGCGGGTGATGAGCGATCCGCCGATCCCCAGGCTGGCCCGGGAGAGCTCCTCGGTGGCGACGACCATGCCCATGTAGTCGGACTCGCCGCCGGAGGCGAAGCCCCCGAACTCCTCGGGGATCGACAGGCCGAAGGCGCCGAGCTCGGCCAGGCCGCTGATCACGTCCTCGGGCACGTCGCCGTTGGTGCGGTGGACGTGCTCGGCGTGGGGCTTGATCTGGTCCTCGCCGAAGCGGCGGAACGTGTCCTGCACCATCTCGAAGTCGCCGTCGAGGTGGCGGGGGCCCTCGCCCTCGATGCCCGTGAGGAACTCGGGGGAGCGGTAGGTGCCGACGAACTCGCGGGCGTCGTCCAAGGCACCGGGCTCGACGCCCCACTCGGCCTCCCGACCGAAGAGCTTGGCGGCGAGCTCGCCGACGGCGTCGGCTGCGAAGGCGCACGCGATGCGGGCCTCGGTGTCGCCCTTCGCCCCGTAGTCGAGCAGCGTGGCGGACATCTCGACGGCTGCCGTCGCGTGGGCCAGGTCGTAGGCCAGCACCTGGTTGGCATCGAGGTCGCCGAGGCCGGCGAGGCGGGCGGCGGCCTTGTCGAGCACGCCCCGGGCGGCGTCGATGGCGGCGGCGGCTCGTTGCAGGTCTGGGGCGATCATGGGGGCAGGGTACCGGTGGGTAACCGGCCCCTTCCAAGCAGGCCCGAGGTGCGCAGTGCGGTCATCGGCGGCCACATCGCTACGGTGGGTGGGGAGGGCGCCCACTGGCGCCGACGATCAGGGCGCTGACGGCTCGCAGTGCGAGCCCGGCCCCACGGCACGCCGCACCGACTGCAGCGGCGGAGCGAGGAACGGACCGATGGCCCAGCGTGGCAAGCAGAGCTTCGAGAAGCGCCAGCGCGAGGCGGACCGCCAGGACCGCGCCCGCCAGAAGGACGCCCGCCGCCAGGAGCGGAAGGACGCCGACGACGAGGGCACCGAGGTCGACGAGGCCGCCCTCATGGCCGAGTACGGCCGCCTGGCCGAGCGCCACGCCGCCGGCGAGGTGAACGAAGAGGGCTTCACCGCTCGCAAGCGGGAGATCTTCGAGGCCCTCGGCCTCGAGGTCGACTGAGGCCGGCGGCGGGCGCCTTTGTAGGTTCTCCCGCCATGAGCAAGACGAACCCGGGCAACTTCTTCGAGGACTTCCACGTCGGCCAGGTGATCGAGCACGCCACGCCGCGCACCGTCACCAGCGGCGACCGGGCGCTGTACGGCGCCCTCTACCCGAGCCGGTTCGCGCTGGCCTCGTCCGACGAGTTCGCCGCCGCCTGCGGCCTGTCGCCTGCGCCCGTCGAGGAGCTGATCGGGTTCCACGTCGCCTTCGGCAAGACGGTGCCCGACATCTCGCTCAACGCGGTGGCCAACCTGGGCTACGCCGAGTGCCGCTTCCACCAGCCGGTCCGGCCCGGCGACACGCTGCGCGCCAGCAGCGAGGTCATCGGCCTGAAGGAGAACTCCAACGGCAAGACCGGCGTCGTCTACGTGCGCTCCACCGCCACGAACCAGCGGGGCGAGACCGCCATCGACTGGGCCCGCTGGGTGATGGTCCGCAAGGCCGACGTCGACGCCCCGGCGCCGGAGACCGTCGTCCCCGACCTCGCGGACGCCGTCGCGGCCGAGGACCTCGTCGTCCCGGCCGGCCTCGACCTCACCGGCTACGACTTCGCCGCCGCCGGCGAGCCGCACCGCTTCGGCGACTACGAGGTCGGCGAGAAGATCGACCACGTCGACGGGGTGACGCTGGAGGAGGCCGAGCACATGCTCGCCACCCGCCTCTGGCAGAACACGGCCAAGGTGCACTTCAACGCCGAGGCCCGCGAGGACGGCCGCCGCCTGATCTACGGCGGCCACATCATCAGCCTGGCCCGGGCCCTGCAGTTCAACGGCATGGCCAACGCCGCCATGGTCGCGGCCATCAACGCCGGCGCCCACACCGCCCCGGCCTTCGCCGGCGACACCGTGTACGCCTGGTCCGAGGTGCTCGACAAGGCCGAGCTCGACGCGCCCGGCGTCGGTGCGCTCCGGGTCCGCCTGGTCGCCACCAAGGGCCGGGACGAGTCGATGACGCTGCGCGGCGACGACGGCAAGTACGCCGACGGCGTGCTGCTCGACCTCGACACCTGGGTGCTCTGCCCGGTCTGACGCCACCCGTGACGATGCGCAGCGGCGGGCAGGGGCGCGACCGGCGCCCGGCGAAGCATCGCTCGTGCGCACCCGCCGCCTGACCCTGGCCGTCGCCGCCCTCGCCCTCACGGTGCCGGCGGTCCACGCCGTCGCCGCGCCCCCGGACGGCGCGCCGGCGAAGGGCCTGCGCGACCGCACCGCCAGCCCGGTCGCGGCCGATCCGGCGTGGACGGTCGACCCGGCCGTCGTCGCCGCCGAGTCCGTCGACTGCGTCTCCTACGAGGACGCGCCGGCCCTCGCCGACGCCGTCGTCCTCGTCCACGGCACCTCCACGCAGGGCCACGAGCAGTACGCCTGGAACTACGAGGTGCGCCTCGCCGAGGAGCGCCTGCCCCACTGCGTCGTCACCTACCCCGAGCGGGGCTTCGGCGACATGCAGGTCTCGGCCGAGTACGTCGCCGTCGCCGTGCAGGAGGCCGCCCGGATCAGCCCGAGCGGGAAGGTCGACCTGGTCGGCCACAGCCAGGGTGCGACCATGCCGCGCTGGACGGTCAAGTACTGGCCGTCGGTGCAGGCGCTGGTCGACGACTTCGTGCTGCATGCCGGGCCCAACCACGGCACGTGGGCCGGCGACGTCGCCGTCGGCCCGTCGCTGGCCGGGACGCCGCTGGCCCCCCTCGGCGCCAGACCGCCGGTGTTCTGGCAGTTCCGCACCGACTCGGACTTCAACCGGTACCTCAACCACGGCGACGAGACGCCCGGCGAGATCGACTACACGAGCGTCTACGCCCACACCGACGAGCTCGTGCAGCCCTCCGGCCTGAACGGGCCGGCGACCGCGGCGCTGGCGGTGGACCGCCCGGACAAGGTCGTGAACGTGAACGTCCAGGACGTCTGCCCCGGTCGTCTCGTCGACCACCTCTCGCTCGGCACCACGGACCGCTTCGTCATGGAGCTCACCATCTCGGCCCTGCGCACGCCGGGGCCGGGCGACCTCGGCGCCCTCGACGTGGCGCTGTGCTCGCTGCCCGACCAGTACGTCACCCCGGCCACGGTCTCCGCGCTGTTCGGCGCCGGCGGCGAGACGTCGTTCGAGGACGGAGCGGCGTGGTTCGACCAGTCGCAGTACGTGACGCAGGAGCCGTCCATCCGCGACTACGCCATCGCCAGGGACGGCAGCGCAGACTGACCGGGTGCTCCCGGTCCAGCGCGACCTGATCGAATGGTGGACCACATCGGGTCGTGACCTGCCGTGGCGCCGCTCCCGCGACCCGTGGGCGGTGCTGGTCTCGGAGCTGATGCTCCAGCAGACCCAGGTCGCCCGGGTGACCGACCGCTACGTCCGCTTCCTCGACCGGTTCCCGACGGTGGCGGCCTGCGCGTCGGCGCCGCTCGGCGACGTCATCGACGAGTGGGCCGGCCTCGGGTACAACCGGCGTGCGGTCCACCTCCACCGCGCGGCGAACGCGTGCGTCGAGCACCACGGGGGCGAGCTGCCCGAGGCGCTGGAGGACCTGCTCACCCTCCCCGGGGTCGGCCCCTACACCGCCCGCGCCGTGCTCGTCTTCGCCCACGAGCGCGACATCGGCCTCGTGGACACCAACGCTGGGCGCTTCGTGTCGCGGGCGCTGGCCGGTCGAGCCCTGGGCGCGAAGGACGCGCAGGCCGTCGCCGACGGCGCCGTGCCGGATGGCTGGGGGTGGACGTGGGGTCAGGCCGTGTTCGACCTCGGCGCGTCGGTCTGCCGCAAGCGTTCGCCCCGCTGTGACGAGTGCCCGATCCGCGCGCACTGCGCCTGGGCCCGCGCCGGCTTCCCCGTGCCGGACCCGATCGACGGCTCCGCCGGGATCAGCGCGCCGCAGTCCCGCTTCGACGGCTCCGACCGCCAGGGCCGCGGCCGCCTGGTCGACGCGCTGCGCCGGGGCCCGGTCGCGCGTGGTGCCCTCGCTGCGGTCATGGGCTGGCCCGACGACCCGGACCGCGCCGAGCTGGTGGCCACGACGCTCGTCCGCGATGGCCTGGCCGTGCTCGCCGGCGGCCGTTACCGGCTTCCGTGACCCTGCTCTTTGCCATGCTGGTCCAGGTGGTGCGCACGGAACGCGAGGGATGACCGGCCAGGCGGCCGTCCAGGGGTTCGTCGCCCCCGGGTTCGGAGGCGTCGCCGACGCCATGGCCGACAACGTCGCGAACCACGGCGAGGTCGGTGCCGCCGTGTGCGCCGTGGCCGACGGCCGGGTCGTCGTCGACTGCTGGATCGGCCACCGGGACGGGGACCGCAGCGAGGCGTGGTCGCCCGAGACGCTGGTGAACGTGTACTCCGTCGGCAAGCCGATCCTCGCGCTCCTGGTCCTCCAGCTGGTCGACGAGGGTCGGATCGACCTCGACGAGCCGGTGGCCCGGTACTGGCCGGCCTTCGCAGCCGGCGGCAAGGACGGGGTCACCGTGCGCCACCTCCTGTCGCACCGGGCCGGAGTGCCGGCCATCCGGGAGCCGCTCACGAACCGTGACCTGTTCGACTTCCGACGCATGGCCGATGCCGTCGCCGCCACCGAGCCCTGGTGGCCGGCCGGTGCCCGTCACGCCTACCACACCAACACCTTCGGCCACCTCGCCGGCGGCCTCCTCCACGCGGTCACCGGGCGCGGGCCGGGCGCCCTCCTCCGCGAGCGGGTCGCCGTCCCCCTCGGCGCCGACGTGCACTTCGGGGTCCCCGACGTGGACCTCGGACGGTGTGCGGAGCTCCTGTGGGAGTCGGGTGAGCTCCGCCTCCACGACGTCGATCTCGATGCGCTCGAACCCGATCAGCGCATGACGCTGCTCGGGTACGCCAACCCCCCCGGGTACTCCTCGGTCGGCGTGGTCAACACCCGGGCCTGGCGCCAGGCGGAGATCCCGTCGACGAACGGGCACGCAAGCGCTCGGGGCGTCGCCACCGTCTACCAGGGCCTGCTCGATGGACGGCTGCTGTCGGCCGAGGTCATCGCCGAGGCGGTGCGCCCCCAGTCGTCCGGGTGGTGCCCGACCCTGGGACAGGAGGTCACCTTCGGGCTCGGCTTCCAACCGTGGACCGAGCATCGCCCGATCGGTCGCACGCCGGGCGGCTACGGGCACTTCGGCACCGGGGGCTCGCTGGGGTGCGCCGACCCGGAGCGACGCCTCGCGTTCGGCTATGTCATGAACCACGTCGTCCCGAGGTGGCAGAGCCCCCGGAACCGGGCGATCGTGGACGCCCTCTACGCCGGGCTGGACGGCGCTCCCTGACCGACCTCAGGCGGTCAGCGCGGCGACGATCTCGTCGAGCGCGGCGTCGGCGAGGGCCCGCATCTCGTCGTCGGTGCGGTCCTGGATGGGGTGGGCCACGAAGACCCGTGCCGCGTCGAAGCCGAGGGCCTCGGCCTGGGCGGCGGCGGCGTCGACGAACTCCGTCGAGGCCACGAAGACGCCAGGCACGCCCCGGCGCTCCAGATCAGCGATGTCGTGCACACTGCACGACGTGCACGACCCTCAGTCGGCGAGGGCCTCGATGACCAGGTCGCACTTGGTGGAGATCTCGTGGCGGAGGTCGACCGGCGCCGGCTTGGTGTAGGTCGGCTTGGCGAAGCGCACCACGTCGGCGGCGCCCCGTCGGCGCAGGCCCTGCTCCAGGTGGGCGAGGAAGACGTCGCCCCGGGGCTTGGTGATGTCCAGCAGGCCGACGACCTTGCCCTCGAGCGAGGACGGCCGTTCGAGGCGGGCGCGCTCGGCGACGCTCCGCTCGCCGGTGGGGTCGAGGACGGTGGTCATCGCGGCATCATCTCACGTGCCGATCGGGACCGTCACCGGATCCGACCCCTCCTCGCCGTTGACCCAACCGCCGAGCATCGCCGAGAAGAGCCCGGCACCGCCTCCGGCGTGGCAGACGAGCAGGCCCCCCTCCCGGAACTTGGGGAGCTGCATGCCGCCGAAGGCCTCCGGGATTCCCTCGGCCATGCCGCCGGCGCCCTGGACCAGCTCGTCGGTGTCGAGCAGGAGCAGCTCGCCGAGGCGCGCCATCAGCTGCTCGCGGCCCCACCCGGCCTCGCGGAAGATGCGGCCGTGCTCGGGGCTGACGACGAGGACGGCGTCGATCTTCAGCGGCAGCTTCGGGTGGGCGTTGCCGCGCAGCACGGAGGCGAACGAGCGCACCAGCGACTCGGGTTCGCGGCTCTTCTGGTCGATGATGGCGCTCGGGCCGTGGCCGGCGAAGAGCGTGACGGCGTCGACGCCGGGTTCGAGGCCGCGGTCGACGGACAGCGGCGTGAAGGGGGACCCCTCCTCGTCCTCGGCGAAGCAGAACCCGACCTTCCCCGGCGAGCCGAGCGTGGCCCGGTCGACGCCCCCGGGGAGCCCGCCACCGACGTTGCGCACGACGAGCTGCAGCGCCCGGCCGATCGTGGAGTTGGCCCGGTTCCCCTGCCCCAGGGCGTTCACGCCGGCGTTCATCCCGATGCGCTGGCGGATCGGCCCGTTGACGATCAGGATCGGACCGGAGAAGAACGTCGTCGCCAGCAGCCCGTGCATGTTGAACTCGCGGGTGCACGCGGCCTCCACGGCGGCCAGCACCACGGGGAGGTGCTCGGGCAGGCAGCCGGCCATGACCGCGTTGACGGCCACCTTCTCGACCGTGCACTCGACCAGGTCGGGCGGCACCACCGCCACCAGCTCGTCCGGCGCACGCGTCGTGCCGGTGAGCATGCGCGCGACGCGCGCTTCGGTGGGGGGCACGAGCGGCAGGCCGTCGCTCCACCCGCGGTCCCACATGGCCTCGAACTCGTCCTCGAGCTCCGCGAACTCGACCCGGCGGCTCCGCAGCCCGGTGGCCGAGAAGCGCCCGGCCAGCTCGTCGGCCCGCATCGGGTCGACCGAGAGCGAACCGCAGCCCGGGCGCCACTCGGGCAGCTCGGGGCCGAGGCCGGGCGTGCCGGTGAGGTCCTCCCACTGGGCGCGGTCCCAGCCGACGATGCGCTCCACCTCGGCGCCGTCCTCGATGCGCAGCAGCGTCGGCACCGTCTCGATGTCCCACAGGTACGAGACGGTGAGGTCCTGGTCGAAGGTGCAGTCGGGCGCCGAGCCCGATGCGGACAGGTCGGGGAAGCCGGGATCGTCCTGGGTGACGACGGCAGCGAGGGCGGCGGCGTCAGCGAGCTGCACGAGCACCGGCTCGATCAGCGTGCAGGTCGGGCAGTCGCGCTTGACGACGGCGACGAAGCCGTCGGGCAGCGGGGGTCGCTCGCTCACGGCGCCACCACGGCGACGAAGGAGAGGATCTCGTCGTTGACCCGCTCGGGGCGCTCGAGCTGCAGGAAGTGGCCGGCGCCCTCGACGATGGTGGTGCGGCTCTGCTCGTGGGTGAGGAAGGGCGCGCCGGCCTCGGCGAACCCGACGCCCACGCAGCCGTCGTCGGCGCCGTGGAGGTACAGGGCGGGGATGGTCACGGGCTGGGTGCCGGCCGCCTGCATCTCGTCGTAGCGGGGGTCGAGCCCGACGCCGCCGATGGTGGCCCGGTAGTAGCCGAGGGCGGCGGTGAGGTTCTCCGGCGCCCGCAGCGCGTCCTTGACGTGCTCGGCGGCCGTGGCCGCCGCGGACGCGTCGAGGCCGGGGGACCAGTCGGCCCACAGCCGGTCGATGAAGGCCAGGTCGCCCTGCTGGACGATCGCCTCGGCGAGCGGGTGCTGGAACACGAACATGTAGAAGGACCGCTTGAGCTGCTCGTAGTCGAGGATCATCCCGGCCATCGCCGACGGGTGGGGGACCGCGGCGCTCACCATCGCCCGCCACCGGCCGGGCTCGGCGTTCACCGCGGGGTACACGGCGGTGGCGCCCCAGTCGTGCCCGATGAGCACGGCGTCGGCATCGCCGCCGAGCGCCTCGTGCAGGGCGTTGGCGTCCGCCGCCAGCGCCCCCTGCTGGTAGCAGCCGTCGGCGGGGATCGACGTCGGCGCGTAGCCGCGCATCCAGGGGGCGACGGCCCGGTACCCCGCCTCGGCGAGCGCAGGCAGCTGGTGCTGCCAGCCGTGGGGCGAGTCGGGGAAGCCGTGCAGGCACAGCGCCAGCGGTCCCGAGCCGAGCTCCAGGAAGGTGAAGTCGAGGTCGTTGGCGCGGACGTTTCCCTGGATCGGTTCCATGGAGGCTCCTGGGTGGGGATGTGTGACCGGTGCAACACCGCACTGGTGGCGTCGCGAGCGATGAGTACCCTGCCACCTCCGAGACCACAGGGGGCTGAAGCGTGCAGGTCACGTTCTACGGGGTGCGGGGGTCGACCCCGTGCCCGCACGACGACAACCACCGCTACGGGGGCAACACGTCGTGCGCGGTCGTCGAGGCACCCGGCCACGACCCCATCGTCCTCGACCTCGGCACCGGCCTGCGCATGTGGGGCGAGGCGCTGCCCTGCGACGGCGGCTTCCGCGGCCACGCGCTCGTCACCCACGTCCACTGGGACCACGTGCAGGGCCTGCCGTTCTTCGCCCCGGTGCTGCAGCCCGGCGCCAGCCTCGACATCTACGGGCCGCCGCCGGAGACGGACGGCGTCCGCTCCCTGGGCGACTGCTTCGAGCAGTTCATCTGCCCCCCGCTCTTCCCCGTCTGCATCGACGAGCTCCCCGGCGAGATCCGGTTCCACACGATCCGCGACACCGACCTCGTCGTCGGCGACGCGAAGGTCACCGTGCGCGACGTGCCCCACACCGGGCTCACCAACGGCTACCGCATCGAGCTCGGCGGCACCACGGTCGTCTACGTGTCCGACCACCAGATGCCGATCGACGGCAGCCTCGCCGTCACCGACGACGTGCTCGAGCTCTGCGCCGGCGCCGACCTGCTGATCCACGACGCGCAGTACACGCCCGAGGAGTTCGCGAAGAAGCGCGACTGGGGCCACTGCACCGTCGAGTTCGCCGTGCACGTCGCCGCCGAGGCCGGCGTCCGCCGCCTCGCCCTCTTCCACCACGACCCGACCCACGACGATGCGTTCATCGACTGCCTCGTCGAGCAGGCACAGGCGCTGGCCGGCAACCGGATCGAGGAGGTCCTGGCGGCTTCCGAGGGCCTCACCATCGTCCTCTAGCGTCGCCCGCCATGAGCGCGATCGATCAGGCCACGTACCGACAGGTCCTGGGGCACTTCCCCACGGGCGTCACCGTCATCGCCGGGATGGACGGCGAGGACCCGGTCGGCCTGGCCGTCGGCTCCTTCTTCTCCCTCTCCCTCGACCCGGCCCTCGTCGGCTTCTGCGTCGACCGGTCGTCGGGCTCCTGGGCGCGCATGAGCGGTTCCGGCAGCTTCTGCGTGAACGTCCTCGGCGCCCACCAGGAGGACGTGTGCCGGGTGTTCGCCATGAGCGGCGAGGACAAGTTCTCGGGCATCGGGTGGAAGCCCGCCGAGTCGGGCTCGCCCCTCCTCGACGGCGTGCTGGCGTGGATCGACTGCGCCCTCGAGGACACCCACGACGGCGGCGACCACCACATCGTCGTCGGACGGGTCCTCGGCCTCGGGGTCGCCGACGAGGGCGAGCCGCTCGTCTTCTACCGCGGGGGCTACGCCAACCTCGCCTGATCCGCGGGCGATTCGCGTTGACCGGCGGGTCAAGGGGTCGGATACGTTCGAGCCCATCGAGGGGACAGACACACGCGCCGGCTGGCGGCTGATCGCCGACACGCTCCGGCCACGACGGGCTGGGGTCATCGCCGGGATCGTGGTCGGGCTGCTGTGGTCGTTCAGCAAGATCGGCATCGGCGTGCTCCTGCAGCAGGCCGTCGACAAGGGCATCGAGGCCGACGACATGACCGCGCTGGCCTGGTGGTCCGCGGGCATCTTCGTCGTCGGTCTCCTCTCGGCGGTGCTCACCGGCAGCCGCCGGTACCTGGCCTTCCGGGAGGCCCGCTGGGTGGAGAAGCGCCTGCGCGACCGGCTCTTCGCCCACGTCCAGCGCCTCCACTTCGCCTACCACGACGAGGTGCAGGCCGGGCAGCTGATGAGCCGCGGCAACATCGACCTGCAGCACCTGCAGAACTTCGTGGTGATGATCCCGCTCACCATCGCCAACGCCATGACGGTGCTCGGCGTGACCGTGATCCTCGTGGTGATCGACCCGCTGCTCGCCGTCCTGTCCCTCGCCGCCCTGCCGTTCATCAACGTGGTGGCGAAGCGGTTCGGCACGAAGCTGTTCCCATCGGTGATGGGCATCCAGCGGGAGTCCGCCGAGCTGGCCGCGGTGGTCGAGGAGTCCGTCGCCGGCGTGCGGGTCGTGAAGGGGTTCGGTGCAGAGGACGTCGTGCGGGGGCGCCTCCGCACCACGGCCGACGACGTCTACCGGGAGTCGATGACGGCGTCGAAGATCCGCTCCGTCTACCTCCCGGCGCTGGAGCTGCTGCCCAACGTCGGGCTCATCACGGTGCTCGGCGTCGGTGGCCACCGGGTCATCGACGACGCCATCAGCATCGGCGACTTCGTCCTCTTCAACTTCTTCGTGGTCCTGCTGATCTGGCCGCTGCGGATGCTCGGCATGATCATCGCCAACGGCCAGCGCGCGTCCGCCGCCGCCCAGCGCGTCGCCGAGGTGCTGTCCACCGAGCCGGTCATCGTCGACGACGCCGGCGCCCGCGACCTGCCGTCCGGACGGGGTGAGGTCCGGTTCGAGCACGTCGAGTTCTCCTACGGCGACGGCAGCATCCCGGTGCTGCACGACTTCGACCTGGTGGTCGAGGCCGGGACGTCGGTCGCCCTCGTCGGCGCCACCGGGTGCGGCAAGTCCACCGTCGGCCGCCTCATCCCGCGCTTCTACGACGTCGACGGTGGCCGGGTCCTGCTCGACGGGGCCGACGTCCGGGAGCTGCGCACCACCGACCTGCGCCGCGCCGTCGGCATCGTGTTCGAGGACACCTTCCTCTTCTCCGACTCCATCGCCGCCAACATCGCCTTCGCCGACCCGGCTGCGCCCATCGCGCAGATCCGCAGGGCCGCCCGCCTCGCCGGCGCCGACGAGTTCATCGAGGCCCTCGAGCACGGCTACGACTCGGTGATCGGTGAGCGGGGCTACTCGCTCTCCGGCGGACAGCGACAGCGCATCGCCATCGCCCGGGCCATCCTCGCCGACCCCCGCGTCCTCATCCTGGACGACGCCACCAGCTCCGTCGACCCCACCAAGGAGCACGAGATCCGCGACGCGCTCGGCGTGGTGATGGAGGGCCGCACCACCATCGTCATCGCCCACCGGGCGGCGACGATCGCCCTGGCCGACCGGGTGGTGCTGCTCGACGAAGGTCGGGTCATCGCAGCCGGCACCCACGACGAGCTGCTGGCCACGAACCACCGCTACCGCGAGGTCCTGGCCGCCGCTGCGCTCGAGGAGCTCGAGGCCGCCGAGGTCGTCGACCCGGCGCCGGAGGTGCGGGCCTGATGTGGATGGCCGGGGGCGTCGACGCCGACGAGCAGCTCGACCGCGGTGCCGCGGTCAACGTGCTCAAGCGCACGTACGGCTTCCTGCGCCCCTACCGGGGCCGGCTGATCCTGGCCGCCGTCTTCGCCCTGCTCTACACGGCGTCCACGCTCGCCGGTCCGCTGCTCGTGCGCACGGGCATCGACGACGGGATCAAGGAGGGTGACGGCGACCTGCTCAACCGCGTCGTGATCGCCTACGTCGTCATCGCCGCGCTGGGCTACGTCGTCTACCGACGCCAGGTGCTCGCCGTCGCCCGCATCGGCGAGGACTTCCTCAAGGCGCTCCGCATCCGGGTGTTCGACCACCTCCAGCGGCTGTCGATGCCCTTCTACGACCGCGAGAAGGCGGGCGTCGTCGTGTCCCGCATGACCTCCGACATCGACTCGCTGTCCGAGCTCGTCCAGATGGGCCTGCTCATGTTCGTGCAGAACGGGCTGCTGCTGCTCGTGTCGGTGGTGGTGCTCGGCATCGTGAGCCCGCAGATGCTGGGCCTCTGCCTGATCGCCGTGCCGGGGGTGGTGATCGCCAGCCGAAAGTTCCAGCGCGACTCCAACGAGGCCTACCTCGACGTCCGCGACGGCATCGGCGCCACCCTCTCCCAGCTGCAGGAGGGCATCTCCGGCGTGCGGGTCGTGCAGGCCTTCGCCCGCGAGGACGTGCAGACCAGCCGCTTCGAGGAGCACAACCGCCAGCTCTACGACGCCCACATGCGGTCGGTGAAGATCTCGGCCTGGTACCTGCCGGTCATCGAGATCGCCGGCCTCGGCACCACCGCCCTCGCCGTCGGCGTCGGCGGCTGGTGGGTGCACCAGGGCGACCTGACCATCGGCACGGTCACGTTCTTCGTCCTCACGCTGTCGAACCTGTTCGAGCCGATCCAGCAGCTCAGCCAGCTGTTCAACATGGTCCAGTCGGCCGGTGCCGGCCTGCAGAAGCTCTACGCCCTGCTCGACACCGAGGTCGACGTGCCCGAGCGTGCCGGCGCGGTCGACGTCCCGGCCCACGGCGCCATCGAGGTCGCCGGCCTCGGCTTCCACTACGCCTCCGACCCGGACGCGCCGGTGCTGCGCGGCGTCGACCTGACGATCCGCCCCGGGGAGCGCCTGGCACTCGTCGGGCCGACCGGCGCCGGCAAGTCCACCCTGGCCAAGCTCATCGTGCGCTTCTACGACCCCACCGAGGGCTCGGTGTCCATCGGCGGCGTCGACCTGCGGGACGCCACGCTCGCCTCCCTGCGCCGCACCATGGTGGTCGTGCCCCAGGAGGGCTTCCTCTTCAACGGCACGCTCATGGAGAACGTCCGGCTCGCCCGACCCGAGGCCACCGACGACGAGATCGTCGCCGCCATGGCCTCCATCGGCATCCTCGACCGCTTCGCCGTCCTGCCCGACGGGCTCGACACCGAGGTGCGCGAGCGAGGCAGCCGGTTCTCGGCCGGCGAGAAGCAGCTGATCTCCCTGGCCCGCGCCGCCCTGGCCGACCCGGAGATCCTCGTGCTCGACGAGGCCACCTCGTCCCTCGACCCCGGCACCGAGGCCATCGTCGAGGAGGCCATGGAGCGCCTGTCCGAGGGCCGCACCACCATCGTCATCGCGCATCGCCTCACCACCGCGGCCCGGGCCGACCGCGTCGCCGTCGTCGCCGGCGGCTCCCTCGCCGAGATCGGCACCCACGACGAGCTCATCGCCGCCGACGGCCACTACGCCGCGCTCTTCTCGGCCTGGGCGGGCGGCCAACCCGTCTGACCCGCCAGGTCGCCCGGGCACCCGCGTTCGCTGGTCCAGCTCGGACCGCCAGTGGTCGCGCTCGGACCACCGAAGCCCGATCCCTTCACCGATTCAGATCAGACCGTGCATGGTCGTTCGTGGACCAGTGAAGGTCCCCCAACCGCTTCGCTGATCCAGATCGGTCCGCCGGTGGTCCCTCCTGGACCAGCGAACCGTGCACCGAGTGGGTGTCGGACGTCGCCCGTAGGGTGCGGGGGGCTTCCCCCGAGCACCGTCCACGGAGGCCCTCCGATGCTCCCGGGAAGCGTCGTCCACCTGCTCGAGCGGCAGTACTCGCTCGTGTCGAGTCACCAGCTACGTGAGGTCTGCACGCCTGCCGAGCGCCGGCGCACCCGTCGTGACCCGTACCTCGACCCCATCGGACCCCGCGTGCTGCGCCACCGGGCCGGCGTGTCCCAGCTCGGGCAGCAGCTCCTGGCACCGGTGCTCGACGCTGGGCCGGGTGCGGTCCTGTGGGGGTACGCCGCCACGCAGTGGTGGGGGTTCGGTCGGTTCCGCTCCTTTCCGGTCGACGTCGCTCGCCGGCCCGGTGCGATGCGGACCGGTCACCTCGGACGGGTCCACCAGACCGCGACGCTCGATCCGGACCTCGACGTGGTCGTCCACCGCGACATGCCCGTGGCGCGGCCGGAGCGGCTCCTGCTCTGGCTGGCACGAGAGTTCACCGCTCGCCATGGCCACGACGTGGGAGCGCTGCGGCTGGCGCGGACCCTCGATCACGCCTGGCGGCTCCGTCTCCTCTCGCCGACCCGCCTGCACGCGCTCGCCGACGAGCGGTCCGGCAAGGGCAACGCGGGCATCGTGGTGCTCCGCCGACTCCTCGAGGATCGTCCCGTCGACTACCGGCCGACCGACAGCAACCTGGAGGCCAGGTGGGAGGAGGTCGTCGGGCCGTTGGCCAGGGCGTTCCGCAGGCAGGTGGTGCTCGGCGACAGGGACCCGATCGGCCGCTTCGACGCGGTCCACGCCTCGCGTCCGCTCGTCGTCGAGGTCCACAGCGAGGCCTTCCACACGATGCCGTCGGACATCGCGCGGGACGCCCAGCGGGTCGACCGCCTGCTCGCTGCCGGCTACAGCGTGGTCGTGTTCTGGGAGCAC
>JAKFET010000013.1:0-4653 GCA_036675575.1 Acidimicrobiaceae bacterium | reverse complement strand
CGTCACCCAGGCGGAGGCGGACCAGGTCGCGCTCACGCTGCGTCGGCTGGCCGAGCAGGTGTCGGACCAGGCCGTGACCGGGGACGACGCCGCGCCGCGCGCGGAGGTGGCCAGGATCCTGGGCGAGCTGGCGCAGACCTTGCGCTAGCCGCGTGCGTCGTCCTCGACGACGGCGTCGTCGTCGACCTCGTCCACGTCGATGACCCCCGCGTCGTCTTCTGCTCCGTCCGCATCGTCGACCGGGAGTCCACCGCCGCATCTTGACGAGGAGTCGTGCGGGAACGAGTCCCGGTTTATGGCTTGAAGCTGCCGCATTTTCCACCTCCGTCCGCGCCGACGTATCGTCGCTCTAACCTTGTATCGATACATATTCTGAGTGACCCGCACCACTTGTGTCAAGGCTTCCAGCCGAAGGGGATACGCGGATCGGGTCCTCGCAAGCTCGCGCGGCATCGCAGACGCGCACAGCGGCAAGCTGGGCGTACCGGGACCAGGATAAGGAGCCACCCCAGTCATCACGTTCTTAGTCGACTCACAATAACGCTGTGGGGCCCCTTTGAAAACGCCGATAGGAAGATTTTCCTCGTAGTGAGATGACGGACGAATTTCAATTTCAGACCGACTATGACTGGCCGGCATCCCCACTACACAGCGGCTAACACGGCGTCCGGCCAAGCGTGAACGACGGGGTCCGTCACGCCCTCGGCCCGGAGCAGGTCGAAGGCGTCGGTGCTGGTGGGGCCCATGCCCCAGCACACCCCGCCCTCGGACAGCGAGACCCGCTCGTTGCCCAGGGTCACCTTCGCCAGCCGCCACCCGTCGCCCTCGTCGCCGATGCGGCAGTCGACCGGGACCCGGACGTCGGTGAGGAACACCTCGTTGAAGTGGCGCTGCCCCGTCATCTCGGTGATGGGCCTGATGTCGATGCCGGGCAGCGACAGGTCGAGGACGAAGTACGAGATGCCCCGGTGCTGCGGGGCGCCCGGGTCGGTGCGAGCGAGCAGGATGCCGTAGGCGGCGCGGTCGGCCCAGGTGGACCAGATCTTCTGGCCGTTGACGACGTAGGTGTCGCCGTCGCGCTCGGCCCGGGTGCGCAGCGAGGCCAGGTCGGAGCCGGCCTCGGGCTCGCTGAACAGCTGGGACCAGAAGTCCTCGCCCGACAGCAGGCGGGGGAGCCAGCGCTGCTGCTGCTCCGGCGTGCCGGCGGCGACCAGGGTGGGGCCGGCCCAGCCGATGCCGATGGGGTTGTCAGGGCGCTCGACCTCGGCTGCGTCGAGCTCGGCGTCGATGAGCAGCTGCAGCTCGGGGCCGGCACCGACCCCCCATGGCGGCGGGTAGTGCGGTGCGACCAGGCCCGCTGCGGCGAGGGTGGGTCCGTCGGGCGCCGGGTGGGCGCCGAGCCAGGTGCGGAGGCGGTCGAGGCTGCCCGGGAGGTCGTCGTCGGCGAGGTCGGGCCCGCTCACGCGGGCACCCACGCGTTGAGGTCGCGGATGATGCGGTGGATCGAGCTCTGGCGCCACTTGTCGTAGTGCATGACGATGCGGTCGAGGTCGAGGGCGTCGCCGCCGGACCGCTCGGCCGGCGTCGGGTCGCTCCGCTCGATGCGGCCCTTCGTGAGCAGGTCGGCGTGGGCCTCGTTGAGCGCCTCGAGCTGGGCGTCGTCGGGACCCTGGCGCATCCGGATGATGAGGCGGTCGCCCGACCAGCGGATGGAGTCGTAGTTCCGGTAGAAGCCGACGATCTCCTGGCAGGCCACGTCGACGTCGTCGGTCACGGCGAAGAGCTCGAGGTCGCCGGGGCTCACCAGCCCGCCGGCCACCAGCTCCTCCTTCACGAAGGTCACCCACGACGACCAGTAGGTGCCGCCGGGGACGTCGAGGAGCACCACGGGTGCCGGGACGCTCTTGCCCGTCTGCTGCAGGGTGAACAGCTCGAAGGTCTCGTCCTGGGTGCCGAAGCCGCCGGGCAGGGCGACGAAGCCCTTGGACTCCTTCACCAGCATCAGCTTGCGGGTGAAGAAGTACTTCATGGCCACGAGCTTGTCGTCGCCGTCGATGAACTCGTTGGCCGCCTCCTCGAAGGGCAGGCGGATGGTCACCCCGATCGAGTTCTCCCGCCCGGCGCCCTCCATGCCGGCGGCCATGATCCCGGGGCCGGCGCCGGTGACGACCATCCAGCCCCGCTCGGCGAAGTCGGCGGCCAGGCGGCGGGTCTGGTGGTACTCGGCGTCGTCGGGCTGGGTGCGGGCCGAGCCGAACATGGTGACCTTGGACCGGTCGGCGTAGGGCCGGAACACGTTGAAGGCCATCCGCATCTCGGCCAGCGCCGCGGACGCGATCTTCAGGTCGAGACGGGACACGTCGTCGCCCGCCAGCCCCACGGCCGTGCGGAACAGGTCGGCCAGCAGGTCCCGGTTCCGGACCGCCCCCGCGGCGTCGAGGAGCGCGTCGATCTGGGCGCGTGAGACGGGGACCTCGGACATGGGGGGAGCATGGCACAGCCGTCCCGGACGGCGGTCGGCTCGGTACCCGGCCGGAGCGGGCCCGTGCCGTACCCTGCGGGCCGGTCGGAGAGGGATGGGGGGTCCTGGTGCGCACGGTGCTGATAGTCGACGACGAGCCCGACGTGCGGCTCGTGGCGCGCGTGATCCTGGAGGCGGCGGGCTACGAGATCGAGGAGGCCGAGTCGGGCGAGGCCGCCCTCGACGTCCTCGGCCGCAGCCCGATGCCCGACGTGCTCCTGCTCGACGTGCGCATGCCCGGCATCGACGGCTGGGAGGTGCTCCGACGGGTGCGCGACTCGCCCGGTCGGCTGTGCGAGCTGCCTGTGGTGATCTTCACCGCCGACATCGCCTCGGCGGAGCTGGCGCCGGTCGCGCTGCGCGACCGGGAGTTCTTCCTCGGCAAGCCGTTCGACCCCGACGACCTCATCGACCTCGTCGGCCAGGCCGCCAAGACCGCAGCGGCCTGATCAGGCGGAGGCCGTCCGCCCGTACAGGGTGGTGCGCTGCTCCAGGCGTCGGCCGAGCGGCTCGACGATGGAGCGGAAGTCCTCGCCCTCCATCATCTGGCCGTGGCTGGCGCCGGCGGCCCGCGAGATGTTCTCGTCCATCAAGGTGCCGCCGAGGTCGTTCACGCCCGCCTGCAGGCACTGGGTGACGCCGGAGCGGCCCATCTTCACCCAGGACACCTGGATGTTGTCGATGGCACCCCGGTAGGCGATGCGCCCGACGGCATGCATGAGCAGCGCCTCGCGGAAGGTCGGGCCCCGCCGGGCCTTGCGCTGGATGTACATCGGGGCGGCCATGTGCACGAAGGGGAGCGGCACGAACTCGGTGAAGCCCCCGGTCTCGCGCTGCAGGTCGCGGGTGCGCACGATGTGGCGGGCCCAGTGCACCGGGTTCTCGATGGCGCCGTACATGATCGTGACGTTGGACTTCAGGCCGACCGAGTGGGCCGTGCGGTGGGCGTCGAGCCACTCCTCGGTGTCGATCTTGTCCGGGCAGAGCAGCGCCCGCATCTCGTCGTCGAGGATCTCGGCGGCGGTGCCGGGCAGCGTGGCGAGGCCGACGGCCATGAGGCGGCGCAGGTAGTCGGCGAGGGGCTCGCCGAGGCGCTTGGCCCCCTCGGTGACCTCGAGGGCGGTGAACCCGTGCACGTGGATGCCGGGGGCCGCCTCCTTCACCGCCTTGGTGACGTCGATGTAGTAGTCGCCGTCGAAGTCGGGGTGGATGCCACCCTGCAGGCAGACCTCGGTGACTCCCATCTCCCACGCCTCGCGGACGCGACCGGCGATCTCGTCGAGGGTGAGCAGGTAGGGCTTGCCGCGCAGGTTCAGCGACAGCGGGCCCTTGGAGAACCCGCAGAAGCGGCACTTGAAGGTGCAGACGTTGGTGTAGTTGATGTTGCGGTTCTGGACCCACGTGACGACGTCGCCGACGTCCTCGCGACGCATGTCGTCGGCGACCCGGGCGACGGCGGCGACCTCGGGACCGCGGGCGCCGAACAGCGTCGTGATCTCGTCCACGCCGAGCTCCTGGCCGAGCAGGGCGCCGGCCAGCACCTCGCCCACGGCGCCACCGGCCGCGGCGTGGCCGGGCACGAGCACGGGCGGGGCGTCCTCGTGGCCGGAGTACCAGCGGTCGTCGCGACCCAGGGCCTCGGCGTCGCTGCGGTCGAGCACCGGGAAGCGCAGGGCCTCGTCCAGGAACCGCTCGGGCCGCAGGGCGTGCTCGGGGTAGATCGTGAGCCGGGGCGCGAGGGTGAAGCCGCGCGCCTCGGTGACCTCGCGGAGGCGGTCGAGGGCCGGCCAGGGGCGCTCGGGGTTGACGTGGTCGGCGGTGACGGGGGAGACCCCGCCCCAGTCGTCGATGCCGGCGTCGAGCAGGACCCCGAAGTCGTCGGACAGGTTCGGCGGGGCCTGCAGGTGGATGTCGGGCGGCAGGATCAGGCGGGCCATGGCGATGGCCTGCACGAAGTCGTCGTGCGGGCAGGGGGCGGCCTTGTGCATCCCGGTGCCGGCCTTGGGCAGGAAGTTCTGGACGATCACCTCCTGCACGTGGCCGTGGCGGGCGTGGCTCTCCGCGATGGCCTCGAGGGCGCGGACCCGGTCGATGGGGTCCTCGCCGATGCCGACGAGGATGCCGGTGGTGAA
>JAKFET010000234.1:0-4704 GCA_036675575.1 Acidimicrobiaceae bacterium | reverse complement strand
CCTCCACCCGTTCCCCCCGAACCTGGGCGAGCTCCTCGGCCGCTTCGACCGGGCCCTCGTCCCCGAGCTCAACCTCGGCCAGCTCAGCAAGGTGCTGCGAGCCGAGTTCCTCATCGACGCCGAGACGGTGAGCAAGGTGCGCGGCATGCCCTTCACGGCGGCCGAGATCGAGACCGCGATCCTCGATGCCCTCGGGGTCGCCCAGGACGGAGCTGCATCGTGACCGACACCACCATCCCGACGACCACCCGCAAGGACTGGATGTCGGACCAGGAGGTCCGCTGGTGCCCGGGCTGCGGGGACTACAGCATCCTCGCCGCCGTGCAGCTGGCCCTGCCCGACATGGGCGTGCGGCGCGAGGACGTCGTGTTCGTCTCCGGCATCGGCTGCGCCGCCCGCTTCCCGTACTACATGAACACCTACGGGATGCACACCATCCACGGGCGGGCGCCGGCCATCGCCACCGGCCTGGCCATGGCCCGTCCCGACCTGCACGTGTTCGTGGTGTCCGGCGACGGCGACGCCCTCTCCATCGGCGGCAACCACCTGATCCACGCGCTCCGGCGCAACGTGAACCTGACGATCCTGCTGTTCAACAACCAGATCTACGGCCTCACCAAGGGCCAGTACTCGCCCACGTCGGAGACCGGCAAGGTCACCAAGTCCACGCCGTTCGGCTCCATCGAGAAGCCGTTCAACCCGGTGTCGGTCGCGCTCGGCGCCGAGGCCAGCTTCGTGGCCCGCACCCACGACATGGACCGCAAGCACATGATGGACATGGTGATGCGGGCCCACGCCCACCGGGGCACGTCGATCGTGGAGATCTACCAGAACTGCAACGTCTTCAACGACGGTGCGTTCGGCCAGATCACCGCCAAGGGGGCGCGGGACGAGATGCTCATCGACCTCCGCCACGGCGAGGCGATCCTCTTCGGCGCCGACCGCCAGCGCGGGGTCGTGCTGGACGGTGGGGGCCTCCGGCTGGCCGAGGTGGCCGAGGTCGGCCTCGACGCCGTCCTCGTCCACGACGAGACCCGCCCCGACCCGTCCATCGCGTTCATGCTCTCGCGGCTCGCCACCGGTCCGCACGAGCCCACGCCCGTCGGCGTCTTCCGGGCCGTGGCCCGAGACGAGTACGGCTCCCGCGTCGACCAGCAGCTGGCGGCGGCCCAGGAGCAGCGAGGCCCCGGCGACCTGCACGCCCTGCTGCGCTCCGGCGCGACCTGGGACGTCGCCTGAGCAGCTGATCAGGCCGGCTCGACCGGGTCGCCCTCCCGGATCGTCCCGCCAGCCACCACCAGCGCGCCCACACCGAGGTTGCCGTCGCGCTCGCGGTGCACCTGGACCAGCACCGACTTGTCGCGCTCGATCCCGGGCTGGGGACGGGTGACCACGACGCAGCGGTCGATCTCCTTGACGACGTCGAGGACGACGTCGCCGATGCGCACGACCGTGCCGACCAGGACCCGCTCGTCCCCGCCCCGGATCACGATGTTGGGCCGGAACCGCCGCACGTCGTGGTCCTCCAGCGCCTCGGCGGCGACGATCGACAGCCGGGTGCGGGTCGAGTCGTGCCAGACCCCGGCCGGGCCCTCCCACTCGGTCCAGCCGCCCTCGGGGCGGTCGTCGTTCTCGGCGATCTCGTAGCGGCCGCGCTCGTCGGCCGCCGGCCGCCGCAGCTCGACGGGCCGTCCGAGCCAGCGGGACAGGACCTCGTCGTCGTCGGTCTCGGTGCCGTCGGGCAGGCGGACCGCCATGGCGCCGCCTCGGGGCACGGGTACGGCGAAGAGCAGCTCAGGCACCCTCCGGGCCGTGAGTACCAGGCCCGTGCCGCGGTCGACGAGGCCCCACTGCCGGTCGCCGTCGACGCCGAGGGGGCCGACCTCGGCCTCGACGAGCCGCTCGCCGGCGAGCGACTTGACCGGGTACCGCCAGAGCTGGGTCACCTCCACGTGCCCATCGTGGCACCGGACACCGGCGGTAGGTTCCGGCCGATGGACCTGCGCATCTTCACGGAGCCCCAGCAGGGCGCGTCCTACGACACGCTGCTCGCCGCGGCCCGAGCCACCGAGGACGCCGGGTTCTCCGCGTTCTTCCGCTCCGACCACTACCTGAAGATGGGCGACGCCTCCGGGCTGCCCGGACCGACCGATGCGTGGGTGACCCTGGCCGGCCTGGCTCGGGAGACGCGTTCCATCCGCCTCGGCACGCTGGTGACGGCGGCGACGTTCCGGCTCCCCGGTCCGCTCGCCATCAGCGTGGCCCAGGTCGATGCCATGTCCGGCGGCCGCGTCGACCTCGGCATCGGGACCGGGTGGTACGACGACGAGCACCGCGCCTACGGGATCCCGTTCCCGCCGCTGAAGGACCGGTTCGAGATCCTGGAGGAGCAGCTCGAGATCCTGACCGGGCTGTGGCGCACGCCCGTGGGGGAGACCTTCGACTTCGACGGGGCCCACCACCGCATCGCCGGGTCGCCTGCCCTCCCGAAGCCGGTCCAGGACGGCGGTCCGCCGATCATCATCGGCGGCGGGGGTCGACGGAAGACCCCGGCGCTGGCGGCGCGCTTCGCCGCCGAGTTCAACCTCCCGTTCGCCTCGCAGGACGCCTGGGTCGCCCAGCGGGGCCGGGTCGAGGATGCCTGCCGCGACATCGGGCGCGACCCCGCCGAGCTCACCTGGTCGGTGGCGCTCGTCGTGTGCGTCGGCGAGGACGATGCCGAGGTGGCCCGGCGGGCGAAGTCGATCGGCCGCGAGGTCGAGGAGCTGCGCCAGAACGGCGTGTGCGGCACGCCCGCCGAGGCGGTGGCCCGCCTGCAGCAGTGGCGTGAGGCCGGAGCCGAACGGGTCTACCTGCAGGTGCTCGACCTGGACGACCTCGACCACGTCGAGCTGCTCGGCCGCGACGTGCGGGGTGCGCTGTGACGCTGCCGTCCGTCACCGAGCTCACCCTCGAGGAGAAGTGCCGCCTGCTGGGCGGCGCCTCGACCTGGCGGACGCACCCGGTCCAGCGTGCCGGCGTGCCGGCGGTGAAGATGTCCGACGGGCCCAACGGCGTGCGGGGCGACGGCCTGGGTGCCCGCCGCACCCCGGGCGTGACCATCCCCGCCGGCATCGCCATCGGTGCATCGTGGAACCCCGAGCTCGCCGGCGCCCTCGGCGACCTGCTCGGGGCGGAGGCCCGCCGCAAGGGCGCCCACGTGCTGCTCGCCCCCACGGTCAACCTGCAGCGCACCCCGATCGGCGGTCGCGTCTTCGAGTGCATGTCGGAGGACCCCGAGCTCACGGCCCGCCTCGCGGTGCCGCTGGTGCAGGCGGTCCAGGCCCACGACGTGGCCGTCACCGTCAAGCACTTCGTGGCCAACGACACCGAGGTCGATCGCATGACGGTGGACGTCGACGCCGACGACCGCGCCCTGCGCGAGCTCTACCTGCGCCCCTTCGAGGCCACGGTCATCGAGGCCGGGGCCTGGGGGATCATGAGCGCCTACAACCAGGTGGCCGGGGAGCACGCCGCGGGCAACCGCCGCCTGCTCACGTCGATCCTGCGGGAGGAGTGGGGCTTCGACGGGTTCGTGGTGTCGGACTGGTTCGGTTCGCACGACACCGTCGCCTCCATCCGGGCCGGCCTCACCGTGGCCA
The DNA here is from genome assembly GCA_036675575.1 of Acidimicrobiaceae bacterium. Lineage (GTDB taxonomy): Bacteria > Actinomycetota > Acidimicrobiia > Acidimicrobiales > Salinilacustritrichaceae > Salinilacustrithrix. Next base: position 1,063 of record JAKFET010000234.1, on the reverse strand, counting down.
TGCCCGGGCCCCGGACGATCTACGGCGACCGGTTGCAGGCTGCGGTCGAGTCCGGCGACGTGGACGAGGCGCTGGTGGACGGCCAGGTCGAGGACCTGCTCCGCCTCATGGCGCGCACGCGCGTGACCGAGCGCGACGCCGAGCACGAGGAGCAGACCGTCGACGAACCCGACGAGCGGGCCCTGTGCCGCCGGGCGGTGGTCGAGGGCCTCGTGCTGTGCCGCAACGAGGGCGGGGCGCTGCCCGTCGAGGCGTCGGCCACCCTCGCCGTGATCGGTCCCAACGCCGGCGACACCCGGATCATGGGCGGCGGCTCGGCGAGCCTGCAGCCCCTCCCGCACCCGTCCCTGCTGGCGGTGCTCGGCGAGCGCTTCGCCTCCGTCGTGCACGAGCAGGGCACCCGCATCGACCGCCTCGCGCCGCCCCTCGGCGAGCGGGCCCTGCGCACGCCGGACGGCGAGCCCGGCCTGCGGGTCGACTACCGCGACGGCGAGGACGGCACGGGCCCCGTCGTCACGAGCGACGTGTCACCCGAGTCGATGCTGCGCTTCTTCGGGTCGACCCCCGCCGGCGTCGATCCCGAGCACTTCCACGTGACCGTCTCGGGCTCGTTCGTGCCCGACCGGTCCGGCCCGCACCACGTCTCCGCGATCCTCACCGGCGCCGGCCGCATCGAGCTCGGCGACCTGGCCGTGCTCGACGATCCCGACCGCAGCCTGCCGCGCGGACCGCTGTTCTTCGGGTTCGCGTCCGAGGAGCAGACCGCCACCGTCGAGTGCGAGGAGGGCGTGCCGGTCCCCATCCGCATCACGACGTCCGGCCGGGGTGGCTTCGCCGGCATCCGGCTCGGCGTGCGGCCACCCGAGCCGGCGGACCTGATCGGGCGAGCGGTCGCCGCCGCCCGGGACGCCGACGTCGCCGTCGTGGTCGTGGGGACCAACGACGAGTGGGAGACCGAGGGGGAGGACCGGACCACGATCCAGCTCCCCGGCGACCAGGACGAGCTCGTCCGGCGCGTCGCCGAGGCCAACCCCCGGACCGTGGTCATCGTCAACGCCGGCTC
>JAKFET010000176.1:0-27695 GCA_036675575.1 Acidimicrobiaceae bacterium | reverse complement strand
CCTTCGCCGGCGATCCGCGCCACGTGCTCAAGCGCAACCTGGCCGCCGCCCGGGACAAGGGGTACAACTTCTACGTCGCCCCCGAGATGGAGTTCTTCTACTTCGAGGCCGGCAGCATCGGACGGGGCCGCCCGCCCGAGCCGCTCGACCAGGGCTCGTACTTCGACCTGACCACGACCGACGTGGCCAACGACCTGCGCAAGAAGACGATCCACATGCTCGAGGCGCTCGGCATCCCGGTCGAGTACTCGTTCCACGAGGACAGCCCGAGCCAGCACGAGATCGACCTGCGCTACACCGACGCCCTGGCCATGGCCGACAACGTGATGGCCTGCCGCCTCATCGTGCGCGAGATCGCCATGCAGGCCGGCGTGCACGCCACGTTCATGCCCAAGCCCCTCGAGGGCGTGCAGGGGTCGGGCATGCACACCCACATCTCGCTGTTCGAGGGCGACACCAACGCCTTCCACGACCCCGACGACCCGTACCAGCTCTCCGCGGTGGGCAAGGCGTTCATGGCCGGCGTGCTCCGCCACGCCCGGGAGATGACGGCGGTCACCAACCAGCTCGTCAACAGCTACAAGCGCCTGCTGCACGGCACCGGGGTCGGCAGCCAGACCCAGTTCGAGGCCCCGGTCCACGTCTCGTGGGGCCGCAACAACCGCTCCGCCCTCGTGCGGGTGCCGGTCACCAAGCCGGGCAAGAGCACCTCGACCCGTCTCGAGTACCGGGCACCGGACCCGTCGTGCAACCCGTACCTGGCCTTCTCGGTGCTGCTGGCCGCCGGCCTCAAGGGCATCGAGGAGGGCTACGAGCTGCCGCCCGAGGCCGAGTCCAACGTCTGGACGATGACCGACGCCGAGCGGGCGGCGGAGGGCATCGTGCCCCTCCCCACCTCGCTGGCCGAGGCCATCGACGAGATGGAGCGCTCCGAGCTCGTGCGCGAGGCGCTGGGCGAGCACATCTTCGAGTGGTTCCTGCGCAACAAGCGAGCGGAGTGGGACCTCTACCGGGCCCAGGTGACGCCCTTCGAGCTCGACCGGTACCTCGGGAGCTGGTAGCCGTGGAGCCCCTCCTCGTCTACCCCGACCCGCCGCCACCGGTGCTGTCCCAGGGCCTCGACCTGGCCGGCTACCCGTGGACGGGCGTCGGTTCGGAGTCCGATGTCGACCGGCTCGAGCCGGCCGACGGGTGGCCGGGCGCCGTGGTGCTGGCGGTGACGAACCCGGAGGGCGCGTTCGCGATGTGCCGGGCGCTGCGCAAGGGCGACATCCCGCTGGAGCCGGTGCTGCTCATCGCCTCGGCCGAGCAGCTGCCGCAGCTGGACATGCGCGAGGGCCTCTTCGACGACTTCTGCGTGCTGCCGTTCCAGCCGGCCGAGCTGGACGCCCGCCTGCGCGCCCTGTTCCACAAGACCGGACGCGGCGCCCGGCCCGAGCTGGTCGAGTACGGCGACCTGGCGCTGAACCTGGAGACCTACCAGGCCGCGATCTCGGGCAAGCCGCTCGACCTCACCTACATGGAGTACGAGCTGCTCAAGTTCCTGGCCTCGCACCCGGGCAAGGTCTTCACCCGCGAGACCCTGCTGTCGCGGGTCTGGGGCTACGAGTACTACGGCGGCGCGCGCACGGTCGACGTCCACGTGCGGCGGCTGCGGGCCAAGCTCGGCGAGGAGCACGCCGGCCTGATCCAGACCGTGCGCTCGGTGGGCTACCGCTTCGGGCAGTCCCGCTGGATGGGGTAGCGGCGGACCTAGCCGTTGAGGTCGATGAGCTCGGAGCCGGCGTGCGTCACGTCGGCCTCCTTGCGCAGGAAGTAGCCGATGGCCGCGGCGCCGAGGCTGCCCGACATCAGCACGCTGACCGGGATGAACACCACGAGCACGAAGACGATGATGGCGGCGCCGAGCATGGCCGTCATCGTGCCACCGCTCAGGGCGTGACGACCACCTTGCCGGTGGCCCGGCGCTCGGCGAGGTCGTTGATGGCCTCCACCGCCCGGTCGAGGGGGTAGGTCGCCGACACGTGGGGGTCGAGCTTGCCCTCGGCCAGCCAGCCGACCAGCTCGGCGATGTTGGCGGCGTTGCGGTCCGGCTCCTTCCCGGTGAAGGCGCCCCAGAAGACGCCGACCACCGAGCAGCCCTTGAGGAGCGGCAGGTTGAGCGGCACCTTCGGGATGTCGCCGGCCGCGAAGCCGACCACCAGGAAGCGCCCGTCCCAGGCCATCGACCGCAGCGCCGGCTCGCTCAGGTCCCCGCCGACCGGGTCGTAGCAGACGTCGACGCCCCGGCCGTCCGTGAGCTCCTTGACCCGGGCCTTCAGGTCCTCGGTGGAGTAGTTGATGGTCTCCGACGCGCCCTTGGCGCGGCACAGCGCGAGCTTCTCGTCGGAGGAGGCGGCGGCGATGACGTGGGCGCCGAGCAGCGCGCCGATCTCGACGGCGGCCAGCCCCACGCCGCCGGCAGCGCCGAGCACGAGGAGGGTCTCGCCCGGCTGGAGCCGGGCCCGGTCGACGAGGGCGTGGTGCGAGGTGCCGTGGGCGAGCAGGAACCCGGCCGCCTGCACCAGGTCGATGCCGGAGGGCACGGGGATGGCGGAGGTGGCGTGGACCACGACCTTCTCGGCCATGCCGCCCCAACCGAGGGTGGCGAGCACCGAGTCGCCGACCTGCAGGTCGTCGACGCCCTCGCCCACGGCGCTGACGGTGCCGGCGATCTCGCCGCCGGGCGAGAAGGGCAGCTCGGGCTTGAACTGGTACCTGTCCTGGACGATCAGGACGTCGGGGAAGTTGACGCCGCAGCCGGCCATGTCGACCACGACCTGGCCGGGGCCCGGGGTGGGGTCGGGGACCTCCTCGACCACCAGCGACTCGACGGGCCCGAACTGCTTGCAGAGGACGGCGCGCATGGCCGGCAACCTAACCCGATCGGGAAATCCCCCCGGCCGACTGCGCCCGGTGTTGCACCCAGGCGGGAGGTGGCTCAGGTGCCGGGGACGCGGGCCCAGGCCTCGATCTCGACCTGGGCGCCGATGGGCAGGGCGGCGACGGCGACGGCGGAGCGGGCGGGCCGGTGGCCGCCGGCGTGCTGGTCGAAGGCCTGCACGTAGACGTCGTTCATGGCGGCGTAGTCGCCCATGTCGACGAGGAAGACGGTGGTCTTCACGACGTCGGCCAGCGTGGCGCCCTCGGACTCCAGCAGCGAGCGCAGGTTCGCCATCGCCTGGCCCAGCTGCTCGCGCACGCCGCCCTCCACGAGGCGGCCGTCGACCAGGCCGACCTGGCCCGAGCAGATGATCCAGTCCCCGCTGCGGACGACGGGTGTGTAGGGGCCGACCGGTGTCGTCATGGCCGCAACGGTATCCCGGTCGGCCAGACCGGGGGCCGCCCCTGGTGGAGCCAGACGGCGGCGGCCACGGCGGCGAAGATCGCGTCGGAGACCGGCAGCGGTCCGCTGCTCGACCCGACGAGCTCCACGTCGATGGGTGGTGTGTCGACGGCGCGCAGGACGCCGAAGGAGCGGATGGTGAGGTCGTGGACCGATCCCTCCGCATCGACGCTGAGGGACTCCGACGTGACCCACGACGCGCCCTGGTGGGCGGCGCCGATGCAGTACGAGCGCAGCGCCACCGCGTCGAGGGGGTCGCCGGCGTCGACCCGGACCCAGATGGCGCCGTCGGATGCGACCCGCGCCCACGCGAGACCGCCGCCCGGCTGGGTGACGGGCCCGATCCAGCCATCGGCATCGGCACCGGCGAGGCCGGCGAGGAGCACGGCCGCCTCGGCCCAGCCCGCGGCGCGCACGGCGGCGGAGGTGGGCGGGCCGGCGACGTCGACCTCGACGACGTCGAGGGCCGGGGCGACCTGGGCGATGGCGTCGGCGATCCCGGCGGTGCGGGCCACGTGCACGGTGCCGGTGCCGTCGGCGCGGAGGCCGGCGGCGAGCGGGGGACGCTTGGCGCCGAGGCGCACGGTGTCCTCCCGGCGGAACAGCGCCCGGACGGCGGTGCCGTGCTCGTCGGCCAGCTGCCGCGCCGCCGCCGGCACCGGCGAGTCGGCCTTGCCGCCGAAGGCGCCGCCGTTGCCCGCCGCGCTGGCCGGCTCGCCCCCCGGCTCGCACCACGACGCGTCGGTCTCCAGGTAGGCCGGCTCGACCCACGAGGTCTGCAGCGTCAGCACCCACTCGCCGTCGGGGACGGCGACGGGCGGGGCGCTGTCGGCGGTGGTGTGACGGCCCTGCACCTTCCCGGCCGCGGTGCGGGCAGCGGCCACCGACTGGCCCAGCGTCCACCGACCCTCCGGGTCGAGGACGGCGACGAGGCTGCCGACCGGTGCGGTGTCGTCGGCGAACCCGGCCCGGCCGAGCGCCACCTCGGGGTCCAGCCGCTGGGGGACGTGCCCCTCGAGGGAGGCGCGCGCCGCAGCCGCGTCCAGGTCGCGGGGTGGGTGCTCGGTGCCGTAGGCGTCCCACGCCTCGAGGATGGTGCGCCACCCGGTGCAGCGGCACAGGTGGGCGAGCAGCGCCTGCTCGACCTTGGCGTGGTCGGCGTCGGGGTCCTTGGCCCGCAGGGCGGAGAGGCGGGCGACGATGCCGGGCGTGCAGAACCCGCACTGCGAGCCGCCGGTGGCGCAGAGGGCCTCGGCCCAGGGGCGGGCGTCGTCGAGCCGGTCCGGGGTCGTGATCGCCCGACCGCGCACCCGCCGGACCGGCGTCACGCACGCCACGCGCGGCTGGCCGTCGACGAGCACCGTGCAGCAGCCGCACTGGCCCTGCGGCGAGCACCCGTCCTTCGGGGCCCGCTCGCCGAGCTGCTCGCGCAGCACGTCGAGCAACGACGACGAGGGGTCGGCGACCTCGACCTCGTGGCCGTTCACCCGCAGCTGGAGCCGGTCGGCGGACGGTCCTCCGTGATCGTGGACGGCCATGGGGTCACACTACGGTCGGGCCCCATGCGCGACCGCCTCGTCGTCCCCCCGCCCCGCCGGATCGTGCCCGCGGCGCTGAGCCGCCGGGGCTTCCTCGCCGGCGTGGCCGCGGCGGGCCTGCTCGCTGCGTGCGGCGACGGCGAGAGCGCCGACGAGGCCTCCACGGACGAGGCGCCGGGCACCACCGGCGGCGACGCCGCCGTGGTCGGCGGCCTGTCGGTCGTGCGCTTCTACGGCCCGTACTACCGGGCCGGCCAGCCCGCCCGGGTGCCCTTCGGCCTCTCCGACGACGAGGGCCTCCTGCCCGTCGACCTCGCCCCCGCCGAGCTCGCCGTCACGGTCCGCGGGCCCGACGCGGAGGAGGTCGCATCCGGCCTCACCGCGCCGCTCTACACCGAGGGCCTGCCCCGCCCGTACTACGCCTTCGAGTTCACGCCCGAGATCGCCGGCTTCCACGACATCGTCCTCGACACCGACGACGGCGAGGTCGTCACCCAGGTCCAGATCGTCGAGGCCGACGACGCCACGGCATCGGCGATGGTCGGCCCCGGGGACCCCATGCCCCCGCTCGCCACCCCGACCACCGCGGATCCCGCCGGCGTCACGCCCATCTGCACGCGCGAGCCCGTCTGCGACCTGCACGGCCGCACCGTCGCCGACGCCCTCGCCGCCGGTGAGCCGTTCGCCCTGCTGGTGGCCACGCCGGCGTTCTGCCAGACCGTGATCTGCGGCCCGGTCCTCGACGTCCTGCTCGACGTCCTGCCGGGCGTCGCCGGCGTCACCGCGCTGCACGCCGAGGTCTTCAGCGATCCGGAGGACAACCCGGTGCCGCCCACGCCCGACGACTTCGCCCCCGTGGTCCGCGACCTCGGCCTCGCCTTCGAACCCGTGCTCTACACGGTGGGCGCAGACGGCGTCGTGCGCCGACGCCTCGACTACATCTTCGGCGAGGTCGAGATCCGACAGGCCTTGGAGGACCTGGTCGCCTGACCGGGCGACCGGCCGCGATGCCCGGCAGCGCGCCCTGGGAGCTGGTCAGCGCGGTGCGGGACGGGACGGCCGCGGGCGTGTTCGAGGTCGAGGACCCCGTCGCCGTCGCCGTCGAGCTGGCGGCCGAGCCGGACGTCTCCGCGGTGGCGGGCCAGGACCTCCCCGCCGCCCTCGCCGCCGCGCGGGTCGGGCTGGCCCGGGTGCTGGTCGACCGGGCGCGCCGGTTCGAGGAGCAGGCACCTCCGGGCGCCCCCTCGGGCTCCGGGGCCGGGCTGCACGACGGGCCGGCGGTGCGGGCGGCCGAGGCCCACCTGCGTCGTCAGGAGGCAGCGTGGAAGCTGGCCTGGTGGGAGCGGGCCGAGCCGGTCCCGGCTCTCGACGGCTGGGCACCGGCCGGCGGGAGCGGTCCGGTCACGCTGGTCGTCGTCGACGCCGACAGGAGCATCGACGAGGGGGCAGACGCGACGAGGACGGCGACCGGTGGGGCCGCCGTCCGTCTGGTGGTGCTCCGCCCTCGGGCGGGGACCGGGGGCTAGGAGAAGCTGGAGCCGCAGCCGCAGGTGCGCTGGGCGTTCGGGTTGTTGATCGAGAAGCCCGACTCGAGGCCGTCCTTGAAGTCGAGGGTGGCGCCCTCGAGCATCACGGCGCTGGAGGAGTCCACCAGGACCCGGACGTCGCCGTAGGTGAGGACCTTGTCGTCGTCGGCGACGTCGGTGTCGAAGAACATCTCGTAGCTGAAGCCCGAGCAGCCGCCGGGACGGACAGCCACCCGGAGGGCCAGGGAGGCCTCGCCCTCTTCGTCGATGAGGCTCTTGACCTTGGCCGCTGCGGAGTCCGTGAGCGTGATCATGGCTCCAGCGTACCGCTGCCCGTCGGGCGTGCCGCAGGCGAGGGTCAACCGGCTCGCCGGACGACGTCGACCTGGCACGGCGTGCGGTCGACGAGGGGGTGGAACCGGCGGACCTCGGCGCCGGCGTCGCAGCCGAGGAACCCCTCGACCATGCCCCGGTGCATGCTGCACACCAGGTCGGGGTGGGCCTCGGCGAGCTCGCGCAGCGGGCAGTGGGTGAAGGCGATGGTGACGGCGTCACCGTCCTCGGCCCGGGCCGGGTCGAACCCGAAGGCGGCGAGCTGGTCCTCCAGCGCCTCGACCGGGTCGTCGGCGCGGTGACCCACGGCGCGGGTGAAGTCGGCCCGGCCCTGCTCGCGGCCGGCCTCCGCCAGCTCCTCGGGGTCGACGCCGGCGGCCACCGCGGCGCGCAGCAGCATGCGGGTGACGGTGGGGAACGCCGGCGGCTCGAGCCCGAGCGAGGGTGCGTCGGCGGCGAGGGCGTAGCGGTGCTGGGGCCGGCCGACGGAGCCCGTGGACACCGTGGTGACCTCGACCAGGCCGAGGTCGCGCATGCGCTCCAGGTGGGGCCGCACCGTGTTGGCGTGCAGGTCGAGCGTCTCGGCGATCTCGGCCGTGGCCAGGGGACGGACCGAGCGCGCCAGCTCGAGGTAGATCGCGTAGCGGGTGTTGTCACCCAGCGTCTTCAGGATCTCGAGGCGTTCGGCCACGGGGCGAGGGTACCGGCCAGCCGGGGACGGTTTCCACGGGAGCCGCCGGGAGAATAGGCGGGGACCGGCGGTAGGATCGCTCCATGTCCCGCCCCGCCGTCACCGTCTCGCCCGAGACCGTCACGACGATGCTGCGCGGCGTCATCGACCCCGAGCTGGGCAGCGACGTCGTCGAGCTCGGCATGGTGCGGCGCGTCACGGTCGAGCCCTCCGCCGACGGTGTCGGCGACGGCGTCACCGTCGTGGTCACCATCGCCCTCACCACCTCCGGCTGCCCCCTCCGGGCCCAGATCCAGAAGGACGTGCGCACCCGCGTCGGGTCCATGGAGGGGGTCGACAAGGTGAAGCTCGACTGGGATGAGATGAACCAGGAGGAGAAGGCCCGGGCCATGGAGCGGGCCCGCTTCAACGTGGCCCAGCGCGAGGAGGACTCCTCGGTCGGCCCGGCCACCAAGGTCATCCTCGTCTCGTCGGGCAAGGGCGGCGTCGGCAAGTCCTCGGTCACCGTCAACCTGGCCGCGGCCATGGCGGCCACCGGCCTGAAGGTCGGGGTCCTCGACGCCGACATCTGGGGCTTCTCCGTGCCCCGCCTGCTCGGCGTGTCCGGCCGCCTCGCGAGTCGCGAGCGGGACGGGCGCAAGTACATGGTCCCCCAGGAGCGCACCATCGGCGCCGGCCTGCTGCGCGTCGTCTCCATGGGCTTCCTCGTCGAGGACGAGCAGTCGGCGCTCATGTGGCGCGGGCTCATGCTCAACCGCGGCGTCCAGCACTTCCTCCAGGACGTCGACTGGGGCGACGACCTCGACTACCTCCTCGTCGACATGCCCCCCGGCACCGGCGACGTGCAGATGGGTGTCGCCAAGCTGATCCCGCGCAGCGAGGTGCTGGTGGTGACCACCCCGGCCGTCAACGCCCAGAAGGTCGCCGCCCGCGCCGTGTCGATGTCCCGCAAGAACTACCTGCGGGTGTGCGGCATCGTCGAGAACATGAGCGCCTTCGTCTGCGACCACGGCGAGCGCTACGAGCTCTTCGGCAGCGGCGGGGGCGAGGCCCTGTCGGCCGAGAGCGGGACCCCGCTGCTCGGCAAGATCCCGATGGAGCCCAGCGTGTCGGTGGAGGGCGATGCCGGCGAGCCGGTCGCCCTGCGCGAGGGCGCCGCCGGCGACGCGTTCCGGGCGCTCGCCCAGCGCATCGTCGACGAGGCCGTCCCCCAGGCCGAGATGGCCGGCTGCTCGGCCCGGATGCTCGACGCCGCCATGGCCAACCTGGACGCCCTCGAGCTCTAGGCGCGGCTGACCCCGTCGGACCGGTGCCCCCCAGCACCGGCGTCGACGGGGTCAGCGGCGAAGGGGAGCGGCGAACCCCCCGGCGGCGAACAGCCCTCGCAGCCGGGAGTGTCGGGACGCTTCGCCCCTCGAACGTGGCCGGCGCTGCCGGCGTGCAGACATCCTGCTCCCCGCCCGCGGTGGGGGGTATGGCCCGAGCGGGCCATTTGTGCCAATGCCCCGCGCGGGCGGTCAGGCGGGCAGGGTCACCTGGAAGCGGGTGCCACCGCCCGGCAGGCGGTCGTGGCGGATCCGGCCGCCCATGGCCTCGACCAGGCTCCGGGCGAGCGGGAGGCCGAGGCCCGACGGGCGGTCCCGGAGGCGGTCGTCGGCGGCGCTCGGGGCGAGCGAGGCGAACAGGCCCTCGACGTGGTGCAGCGGCACGCCGTCGCCGTGGTCGACCACCTCGAGCTGGACCGCGCCCTCGACCCGACGGGCGCGGAGCGCGACCGGCGGCCGGCCGTGGCGCAACCCGTTCTCCACGAGGTGGGCGATCACGTGCTCGAGCCGCCGGCCGTCGGCGGTGACCTCGATGTCGGACGGGACGTCGACCTCGACGTCCTCGGCGCCGGGCAGCATCCGGATGGCGGCGGCGCACACCGGTGCCAGGTCGACCCGGCGCATCATCAGGCTGAGGGCGTCGGCGCGGATGCGGCTCACGTCGTGGAGGTCGTCGGCCAGGCGGGCGATCCGGTCGGACTGGACGTGGATGGTGCGGCCCATGGCGGCGATCTGGTCCCGGCCGAGCTCGTCGGCCTCGCTGGCGAGGGTCACGCCGAGGCCGAGGACGGTGGCCAGGGGCTGGCGCAGCTCGTCGGTGACCAGGGCGAGGAAGTCGTTCTTCTGCCGCTCGAGGGCGCGCTCGGGCGTGACGTCGCGGACGATGCCGTCGTAGCCGACCGGCCGTCCCCGCACCGTGCGCTCCGTGACCTGGATGAGCAGCTCGCGCTCGACGCCGTCGGCGCGCAGCACCCGCAGCGGGCGCCACCCGCTCACGGTGGGCGAGCGGTACACGTCGATGCCGGGCGTGGGGTCGGCCGGCGGGAGGGCGATGGTGAGGTCGTCGCCCAGCAGGGCGTCGAGGGGGTGGCCGCAGATCCGGGCCAGCATCGAGTTGGCGAAGCACACCGTGCCGTCCAGCTCGACCTCGTACACGCCGTGGCCGGCGTGCTCGACCATGTGCTCGTAGCGGGCGACGACCTCCTGCTCGCGGGTGCGCACGGCGGCCCAGTACCCGCGGGCGACGGTGTCGGTGAGCCGGTCGAGCACGGGCAGCACGCGGGTGAGCACGACGGCGAGGGCGATGCTGCGCTGCTGGCCGAGCTCGTCGGCGGCCGCCACGGCGCACTGGACGAGCAGGTCGCGGCTGATGCGGAACGTCAGCAGGACCTGCGGGAGCGGGGCGCCGGCCACGGCGGCCGCACCGCCGGCGTCGGCCAGGTCCTCGAGCAGCTCCTCCTCGGTGCCGTCGGCCCGCGTGAGGGCGACGATGGCCTCGAACCGGGCCCGGGCCTGGCGGACGAACGACCGGCGCTGGGCCTCGCCCCAGGCTGCGGCCTCGGGGAAGGTGGCGGCGACGATGTCGGCGGCGCGGTCGGCCATGTCGCCCACCGACCGCTCGAGCGCGTCGAGGATCGCCTCGGCGTGGTCGTCGGCAGCACCGACGCCGCCCATGAGGTCGTCGGCGGTGTCGCCGCCGCTGCTGGCGTTCCGGGCGTGGAAGGCCTTGACCTCCGACAGCGGCACCCGGTGCTCGTGGTCCTCGCGCAGGTACCCCGCGAGGACGAGCGCCTCCACACCCGAGACGGGGAGCCCGAGGGCGTCGGCGGCCTCCACGACGGAGACGAGGCGGGGTGCCATGCGCCCAGTGCTTCGACGGAGGCCGCGGCGATCCCTCCGTGCATCGGGCTCAGGCGGTGGCGGCCCAGTCGCCGTCGGCGGCCTCGCCGCGCACCAGCCCCTCGGCCGCCAGCTTCTGCAGGTGGGCGTGCACGGACTGCTCGGCGCGGGGCACGAGCTCGTCGATGAGGCCGACGTAGAGCTGGCCGACGATGGCCGGGATGGTGGCGGTGCCGGCCGACCGCACGGCGTCGAGGATCTGGGCCTCGCGCTCGAGGCGGTGGGCCACGTACTCGTCGATGCGGGCGACCGGGTCGGTGATGAGGTGCCCGTGGCCGGGCGCGATGGCGCGGAGGCGCTTGAGCGCCCGGACCTTCGCGAGCGAGTCGAGGTAGGCCGCCATGTCGCCGTCCGGCGGGGCGATCACGACGGTGGACCCGTCCATGATGTGGTCGCCGGAGAACAGGGTCCGCTCCTCCTCCAGCAGGTAGCAGAGGTGGTTGGACGCGTGTCCCGGCGTGTGGATGGCCCGGATGCGGAACTCGGTGGTCTCCACGGAGTCGCCGTCGGCGAGGAAGCGGTCGACGGGGACGTCGTCGCGGTCGTCGAAGGCGCAGACCTGGGCGCCCGTGCGGGCCTTGAGCCGCTTCGTGGCCGGGGCGTGGTCGGGGTGCGTGTGGGTGAGCAGGATCCAGCGGATCCGATCCCCGCCGCAGCCGGCCACCGCGTCGACGTGGGCGTCGGTGTCGGGGCCGGGGTCGATGACCGCGATCTCGTCGACGCCGGCGAGGTAGGTGTTGGTGCCCGGCCCGGTCATGGCGCCGGCGTTGTCGGCCACGATGCGGCGGATGTAGGGGCTGACCGCGGACGGGACCTCGTGGACGATCGGGCGTGGCTCGTCGGTCTCGGTGTCCCGGTCGCTGGCGCTCATCCCTGGCCCCCGAGCGTGCCGGCACCGATCCGGATGGCGGCCATCGCGTCGGCGGTGCCGGTGAACCGGGAGAGCAGCTCGAGGCTGACGACGGTGGGTTCAATGAGCTCGATGCGCCCAGCCTGCCAGTCCGCCAGCGCGTGGGACGGCCTCCACCAGCCGGCGTCGACCGCCTCCCAGCCGTCGGCGGCCGCCCGCTGGCCGGCGGGCATCGCCGCCGCGAAGAACCGGGCGTCGTAGCGGCGGGGGGAGGGCTCGGGCGTGACCCAGTTCGAGACGTAGGCGATCGAGTCCAGCGGGACCACGAGGCGGTGCTCCCGGTAGAGGTCCGCGAGGGTCCGGGTGCCGGCCTCGAGGGCGATGCGGGCGGCGTCGAGGTCGGTGTGGACCGGGTGGTCGGCGTCCACCGGGCGGCCGTCGGCGTCGACCGCGAGGATCACGCCGGCCTCCTCCAGGCACTCCCGCGCCGCGGTGAGCCAGAAGGCGCGCCCGCCGCCGTCGACGCCGAGGACCCGGTCGGCCTCGGCCCGGGACAGGCCGCGCACGACGTCGTCGTGGTCGTCGTCCGCGTCGTCGACGGCACCGCCGGGGAACACGTGGGCGCCGGGCACGAAGGGCGTGCCGGCGGCCCGCTGCAGCAGGAGGACCTCGAGGCCGTCGGCGCCGTCGCGCAGCAGCATCAGGGTGGCCGCCGGTCGGGGCACCACGGGGCCGGCGTCGGCGCGTGCCGAGGCGTCGGGGAGGGGGGCGCCCGTGGTCACGGCAGCTCGGGCCGGTCGGGGCGGCGCGGCGACTCCTCCCACGAGTCGGCGTCGAGCACCTCGCCCCGCCGGCGGCCGCCGAAGCCGGCCGGTCCGAAGCCGCCCACGCGGATGCTCGTGACCGTGATCGGGCCGGCGGCGAAGCGTCGCCGCAGCGTGCCGCGGAGCAGGGCGCGCACCGGCGGCAGGAGGAGCAGCAGTCCCGCTGCGTCCGTCACGAACCCCGGCGCCAGCAGCAGGAGGCCGGCGAGGAGCAGGAGCGTGCCGTTGACGACCTCGTCCGTGGGCGGCTCGCCGCGCGCCACCTTCTCGTTCGCCCGGCGGAGCACGCCGAGGCCTTGCCGCTTGACCAGCCAGATGCCCACGGTCGTCGCCGCCACGGCGCCGAGCAGGGCCGTGGCGAAGCCGAACGAACCGGCCACCTGCACGAACACGAACAGCTCGAGCAGGGGGAGCAGCAGGAACAGGACCAGGAACATGGGAGGTTCCAGGCTACTGAGGACGCATCGGACGCGTTCGGCGGCTGGGGTAGCGTCGCCCCGATGTCTGGGGAGCACCTGCGCGAGACCCGGTCCGACCCGGCACGAGATGGCTTCTGGGGGCGCGTCCTGCCCCGCACCGCGCTGGGCCTGGCCACCCTGCTGTTCTTCATGGCCGTGGCCGCGGCGTTCTCCGGCGCCGCCCTCTTCGCCTACTACCGCTTCGAGCTCGACGACACCCGCGAGCGGGTCGCGCAGCTCGAGGGCGAGATCGCCGACGACCTCGAGTTCGCCGAGCAGGCCATCGCCCAGAAGACCGACGAGTCCACCGCCGAGATCGAGACCCTCCTGGACGAGCTCGAGCAGTTCTCGGCGTCGGGCCAGACGGTGGACGAGCTGCTGGCCACCGTCGGTCCGTCCGTGTTCCTCGTCACCAGCGTCGACGAGGACGGCCAGCCGTCCGTGGGCACCGCCTTCGTGCTGTTCTCCGACAGCGAGCGCTCGTTCCTGCTGACCTCCTACAGCACCGTGCGAGCCGCCACGGTCGAACCCGGTCCCGGGGTCGAGGTGCGCCAGGGGGGCAACACCCTGCCGGTGGAGCTCACGGCCTGGGATGCCGGGCGCGACCTGGCCCTGCTCATCGCCGAGGACTCGCCGAACCTCCCGGCGATCGAGGTCGCCGACCCCGCGTCGGTGGGCTCCGGTGACCGCGTCTTCGCCATCTCCGGGCTCGGCGCCGACGGCGGCGCCCTCGTCCAGGGCGTGGTGTCCGACGTGTCGGCCAACGCCATCCAGCACGACGCACCGGTGGGCCCGCAGTTCCAGGGCGGGCCCATGCTCAACAGCTCGGGCGAGCTCGTCGGCATCGCCTCGCGCACGTTCGCGCCGCTCGGCTTCGAGCCCGACACCGTCTTCTTCGGGATCCCCGTCCGGGAGGCCTGCGCCGAGCTGGTGCAGTGCCCGGCCGAGCTCGACTGACCCACCTAGTCGGGGTCGAAGATCCCCCCGCCCGAGGGCACCGTCGTGCTGCTGGTGCTCGTCGTGGTCGAGGTGCTGGTGCTCGACGTCGTCGTGGTCGGCGCCGGTGCGACCGGGCGGTCGGCGTCCACGACGTAGGGGCCACCCACGCCGGTGCCGCTGCCGGACATGCGGGTGCGCGGTGCGAAGCCGCGCCGCTCGCGCTGGATCTCCTCGCTGGCCACGTCGCGGATGGGTGCCGGCTCGCTGAAGTCGGTGACGGGCACGCCGTCGAGGGCCTCGCGCATGAACCGCTGCCACGCCTCCGCCGGGAACGAGCCGCCCGTGAGCGCCCGACCCTTCACGCGGTAGCTGGCGTCCAGCGGCGGGGGCGGGTCCCAGCCCATGAACACCGAGGCCGACAGCGTCGGCGTGTAGCCGACGAACCAGGAGTCCCGGTTGTCCTGGGTGGTGCCCGTCTTGCCGGCCGCCGGCCGGCCGATGCCCTTGCCCGACGCGGTGCCGGAGGTGATGACGCCTTCGAGGACGTCGGTGACGTTGTCGGCGGTGGCCTCCTTCAGCACCTGCTCGCCCTGGGGCTGGGAGCGGTCGACGACCAGGGTGCCGTCCGGCGCGAAGACCCGGACCACCGGGGTGGGCGGCACCCGGATGCCGTCGTTGGCGAACGTGCCGTAGGCCGACGCCATCCCCAGGCCGGCGACCTCTCGGCTGCCGAGGGAGATCGACAGGCCGGAGCCGTCTCGCGCGGGGTCGATCTCGGGGATCTCGAGGCCGAGCCGGTTGGCCAGCGCCACCGTCTCGCCCGGGCCCACGTCCTGCATCAGCCGCACGAAGACGGTGTTGACGGACTTGTGCATCGCCGCGCGCAGCGACATGCGTCCGTACACCGCGCCGCCGTAGTTCCCGGGCGAGTAGTCGCCGATGGTGAGCGGGCCGCCCGAGTACACCGCGTCGGGTCGGATGCCCTGCTCGAAGGCGGTGGCGAGGACGAAGGGCTTGAACGACGAACCGGCCTGGCGCCCGATGCTGCCCGCACCCTTGACGGCGATGTTGGTCTGGTCGAAGCCGAAGTCGCGCCCGCCGACCATGGCCCGCACGTACCCGGTGGGCGGCTCGACGGCCGTGACCGCCATCTGCATGGTGTGGACGACCTCGGCGCCGGCCGCGTCGGTGCGGGTGACAGGGTCGATGCCGGCCAGCGTGGTGAGCATGGTCGCCTCGGCCGCGGTCTGGGCCTGCGGGTCGAGCGTGGTGAAGATCTGCAGGCCGCCCCGGTACAGCACGTCCTCGTTGCCGAGCGCCTGCCCGAGGTACCGGGTGAGGTAGGAGATGAACCACGGGTAGCGCGTGTTCTCGTTCGTCGGCGTGACCACGAGCGTGTGGGGGCCGGGCGCCGGCCCGCCGCTCTGCAACCACAGCGGGGCGTCCACCGCCTCCTGCCACTCCTGCTGGGTGAGGAACCCCTCGTCGAGCATGGCCTGCAGCACGCTCTTGCGCCGGATCTCGGCGGTGGCGATGTCCGTCCGTGGGTTGTAGCGGGACGGCGCCGGGATCAGCCCGGCGAGGGTGGCGGCCTCGGACGCGTTGAGGATGTTGACCGGCTTGCCGAAGTACACGTCGGCGGCGGCCCCGATGCCGTAGGCGCCCTCGCCGAAGTACACGATCGACAGGTACTCGAAGAGGATCTGCTCCTTGCTGAGCGAGCGGTCGAGCTGGGCGGCGAGCACCGCCTCGCGCACCTTGCGGGTGACGGTGCGGTCGGAGCCCACGCCGTACGCGTTCTTGGCCAGCTGCTGGGTGATGGTGGAGCCACCCTGGGCGAGCTCGCCCTCGCGCACGTCGGTGACGAGGGCGCGCAGCGTGCCGCGGATGTCGACGCCGTCGTGCCCGTAGAAGTTGCGGTCCTCGGCGGCGATCACCGCCTCCTTCAGCACCTCGGGGATGTCGCCGGGCGTGACCGGGATGTTCTGGTCGAACTGCTGGTACGTGTGGATCAGGTCGCCGTTGACGTCGTACACCTGGCTGAACTGGATCGCCTCCAGCTCCTCGGGCTCGGGGATCATCGCCGGCAGCGGCACGAAGAGCTGCGTGGCCAGCACGACGCCGGCGGCGATCAGCGGGGTCGCCAGCACGATGGCGAGCGCGACGGCCAGCTTGCTCGTGCGTCGGATCCAGCGCATGCCCCCACATCATCGCCCGATTCGCGGTCGATGTCGCATCAGAGCAGCGCCGACGGGTCGGGAGAACGCGCGGATCCACCGCCACGGGCGGCCCGGATCCGCGCGATTTCGGGGCGGGCGTAGGGTCCGGGGCGGTGTCCCTCCCGTCCCCGCCCCCGCAGCCCGAGCGCCCGCCGTCGGTCGACCAGCTGGCCCGGTCGCTCGCCGACACCGGCCTGCCGCACCCGCTGCTCGTCGACGCGGCGCGGGCCGCCATCGCCGGAGGTGACCCGGCCGGTGCGCGCCCCGCCGCCGAGGCCCGGCAGCGGTCCCTGCTCCAGCCGGTGATCAACGCCACCGGGGTGCTGCTGCACACCAACCTCGGGCGGGCGCCGCTCGCCGCCGCCACCGACGGGCGGGCGTCGAACATCGAGCTCGACCTGGCCAGCGGCAAACGGGGGAGCCGGACGGCCCACGCCGGCGCGCTCCTTGCCCGGGCCGTGGACGCCGAGGCCGCCGTCGTCGTCAACAACTGCGCCGCCGCCGTCCTGTTGACCCTCGCCGCGCTGGCCGGAGGACGGGGCGTCGCCGTGAGCCGGGGCGAGCTGGTGGAGATCGGCGGCGGCTTCCGGGTCCCCGACGTCATGGCCCAGTCCGGTGCCCGGCTCGTCGAGGTCGGCACCACGAACCGGACCAGGGTCGCGGACTACCGCCAGGCCATGGCGACCGACCCCGACCTGGCCATGCTGCTCAAGGTCCACCGCTCGAACTACACGATCTCGGGCTTCACCGAGGAGACCTCCGTCGCCGCGCTGGCGCAGCTCGGCCCCACCGTCGTGGTCGACCTCGGCAGCGGCCTGCTCGACAGCGCCTGCCCCTGGCTCGACGTCGGCCCCCCGGCGTGGCTGCGGGACGAGCCGGCCGCGAAGCAGACGCTGGCCGCCGGCGCCGACCTGGTGCTGTTCAGCGGGGACAAGCTGCTCGGCGGCCCCCAGGCCGGCGTGATCGCCGGGCGGACCGAGCTGGTGCGGGCCTGCGCCAGCCACCCCCTGTACCGGGCGTTCCGGCCCGGCGCCCTGGTGCTCTCGGCGCTGCAGGACGTGGCGCTGGCCTACCTCGACCGCACCGCCGGCCAGCTGCCGTTCTGGCGCATGGCGGCGGCGCCCGTGGAGGCCCTGCAGGTCCGGGCCCGCCGGATCGCCTCGGCGGTGCCCGACCTGGCCGACCTCGAGGTCGCCTCGTGCGCGTCGGTCCCGGGCGGCGGGACCCTGCCCGACACCGAGATCCCGTCGGCGGGCCTGTCGCTCGCCGGTGATCGGACCACCGAGCTCCGGTCGGCGGCACCGCCCGTCGTCGCCCGGGTGGAGGAGGGGCGCACGATCCTGGACCTGCGCACGGTCGAGCCCGACGACGACCAGCTGGTCGTGGCCGCGCTCCGGCGGCTCGCAGGGGGCGGCTGATGCACGTCGTGGCCACGGCCGGGCACGTCGACCACGGCAAGTCCATCCTCGTCCTGCACCTCACCGGGACCGACCCCGACCGCCTCGCCGAGGAGAAGGCGCGGGGGCTCACCATCGACCTCGGCTTCGCGGGAGCGACGCTCCCCTCGGGTCGCCGCATGGCGATGATCGACGTCCCCGGCCACGTGCGCTTCCTCAAGAACATGCTGGCCGGCATGGGCGCCGTCGACGCCTGCCTGTTCGTCGTCGCCGCCAGCGAGGGCTGGAAGCCCCAGAGCGAGGAGCACCTGCGCATCCTCGACGTCCTGGGCGTGCGCCACGGGCTGATCGCGCTGACCAAGGTCGGCCTCGTGGACGACGACCTCCACGAGCTGGCGCGCCTCGAGGTCGAGGAGGCGGTCGCCGGCACGTTCCTCGAGGGCGCGCCGGTGGTGGGGGTCGATGCGCCGACCGGGCTGGGGCTCGACGACCTGCGCGCCGCGCTCGACGACCTGCTCGCCGAGACCCCGACGGCGGTGGACCACGGTCGGCCGCGGCTGTGGATCGACCGGTCGTTCGCGCCCGCAGGCGCAGGCACGGTCGTCACCGGCACCCTCGCCGGTGGGTCGCTCGCCGTCGACGACGAGCTGCTCCTCGCCCCGGCGGGCACCACCGTGCGGATCCGCGCCATCCAGCGCCTCCACGAGCAGGTGCAGCGGCTCGAGCCCGGCAACCGCACGGCCCTCAACCTGGTCGGCGTCGGCCACGGCGCCGTGGCCCGGGGCGACGTGCTCGTGCGCGGCGGGCAGTGGCACCACACCGACCGGCTCGATGCCTCCCTCACCGTGCTGGCCAAGCTCGACCACGCCGTGTCCCGCCGGGGCGCGTACCTCGCCTACATCGGCTCCGGCGAGCACCCGGTGCAGCTGCGGGTCCTCGGGCCCCAGCCCATCGAGCCGGGGGAGACCGGGTCGGTCCGCCTGCACCTGGCCCGGCAGCTGCCGCTCCTGCCCGGCGACCGGTTCGTGCTCCGCGATGCGGGACGGGGCGAGACCGTGGGTGGTGGCGAGGTCCTCGACGTCGACCCCGTGCTCCGGGCCTCCCGGGCCGCGCCCGACCGCAGCGTCGAACGCGTGGTCGCCGAGCGGGGCTGGATCCCCGCCGATCGCCTGGCCCTGCTGACGGGCGAGCAGGTGGCGCCCACCCTCGGCCGCTGGGTCGTGTCGCCGGAGGCCCACGCCGAGGCGGTCGAGCGCGTCACGGCGCGCCTGCGCGACGCCGGACCGCTGGGGCTCGACCTGGCCACCCTCGACGATCGGGACCGCGCCGTCGCCGAGCGCCTCGACGGCATCGTCGTCGAGCAGGGACGCGTCGTGGCCGCCGGTGCCATCGACCCCCTCGACGGCCACCCCTGGCTCGACGAGCTGGCCGCGGAGCCGTTCCAGCCGCCGGCGCCGCCGCCGGACCTCGGCCGCAACGAGGTCCGCGAGCTGGTGCGCCGGGGTGCGGTGGTGGAGGTCGACGGGGTGGCCTTCGGCGCCGGCGCCGTCGAGCAGGCCTGCGACATCGTGCGCGGGTTGCTCGACGAGCACCCGGAGGGCGTCACCGTGGCCCAGATCCGCGACGGGCTCGGCACCAGCCGCAAGTACGTGCTGCCCCTGCTGGCCCACCTCGACGGGACGGGCCGGACGCGCCGGCGCGGCGATCTGCGCATCGCCGGGCCGAGGTTGGTGGCGGACCCCTAGGGCGCGATGAGCGCTCGGCGCTCGCTCTCGCTCAGGCCGCCCCAGATCCCGTGCTGCTCCCGGATGCGCAGGGCGTAGTCGAGGCACTCCTGGCGCACGGCGCAGGTCACGCAGATGGCCTTGGCCCGGTCCTCACGCTCGAGCTTCTCGTCCTTGCGCTCGAAGTGGGCCGGCGGGAAGAACACCCGCGACTGCGGCCCACGACAGGCAGCCTTCAGCTGCCACTGCTCGGTCTCTGTGCGAATCGCCAGCGTCATGCGAACCCCCCGGTGTCGACGTGGCGCCGAACCTAGGTCCGGCAGTCGATCTGCACAAGGGTGAATGCTCGCGAGCGCTCTGCTCGGGATCCCGAGCACGACGTCGACCTAGTGGGAGCGGGCCTCGCGGTAGTCCTTCGCGCCGCCCTCGATGGGCTCCACCTCGAGCGTGAGGCCGTCGATGGCCGTCACCCGCACCTCGGCGCCGGCGGCGATCGGCGTGGCCCGGTTCGTGTGGGCGCGCCAGGGGGCATCCCGCACGGTCACCACGCCGTCGGGCGCCACGTCGGCCACCGCCACGCCGGTCTCGCCGATCATCCAGTCACGGCCGATCGTGGGCGTCGAGAAGCGGGTCCGGACCATGGCCGGCATGCCGCCGAGCATCGCCAGCAGCACGCCGATGATGCCGGCCAGCAGCGTGATCCACGACGGGGGACCGTCCTCGAACACGGCGAACGAGCCGACGACGAGGGCCACGGTGCCCACCGCCGTCCAGAAGCGGGGGACGCCCGTCTGCACGTCGACGGCGAAGGCCGGGAAGGCCAGGCACAGCAGCACCAGCGCCCACGTGCGGGTGGGCAGCACGGCCAGGCCGTAGGCGGCGAGCAGGAGGGAGCCGACGCCGACCATGCCGGCCACGCCGACGCCGGCGGTGAACAGCTCGAAGACCACGAGGCTGGCCCCGATGACGAGGAGGAGGTAGGCGACGGGCGGGCTGGCCACGGTGTGGAAGAGCTGGTCGATGAGGCCGAGCTGGCCGAAGCGCACGGGGGTCACCGGCTCGATGCGGTCGTCCACCTGGTTCGTCTCGACGCCGGGGAGGGCCACGATGAACTCGCCGAGGACGGGAGCGTCGTTGTCGACCAGGCCGAGGTCGGCGGCCAGCTCGCTGCCGGCCCGCTCGCCCACGGTGGTGCGACCGTCGAGGTCGACGCCGTCGGCGAGCTCGGGCGTGACCTCGACCCGGCTCCCCGGCGACAGGCCCGCGACGGCGGAGGCGGCGACGAGGCGGACGGCGTCGCCCTCGGCCTTGGAGCCGGACGGTCCGATCCAGGTGGACACCGGGGCCGGGGAGGACGTGATGGCGTCGACGACCTCGGCCATGCGGTCGTCGCCGACCACCGAACCCTCGCTGTTGACCTGGAGCACCAGGGCGACCACGTCGCTGTCGGCAGCGGCGGCGATCTCCTCCTCGATGAAGGAGGCCGTCACCGGGTCGATGAGGCCGGAGACCTTGAGGATCCGGACCGTCTCCTCGCCCGCGTCGCCCTCGTCGGACTGCGCCGCGGCGGGCGCGACGAGCGACCCGAGGGCCAGCACGCAGAGCGCGAGGCCTGCGAGCACCCTCGGTAGGGTGGGCCGCGCTCGGTGACGAGGAGGATGGACGTGGTGTCTCGGTGAATCCGACGGAGTACTTCGCTGCATCCCGGCTGCTCATCGTTGCGGGCAAGGGTGGCGTGGGCAAAACGGTCGTCACCGCCGCCCTGGCACGGGCTGCGTCGATGGTCGGTCGCTCCGCGCTGGTGGTGGAGGTCGAGGGCAAGTCGGGCCTGCCCCGGATGTTCGGACAGGCTACGCCGGGGCGCTCGGGACTCGGCTATGACGAGGCGCTGCTGCACCGCGGCGGGCCCGACGGGTCGGCCGACATCGCCGCCCGCACGATCACCCCGGACGGCGCCCTGCTCGAGTACCTGGAGGACCACGGCCTGTCCCGCATCTCCCGGCGGCTGGTCACCAGCGGCGCGCTCGACGTCGTCGCCACGGCGGCTCCGGGCATCCGCGACATCCTCGTGCTGGGCAAGGTCAAGCAGCTCCAGCGGGCCGGCGTCGCCGACGTCGTCGTCCTCGACACCCCGGCCGCCGGGCATGCCATCACCTTCCTGCGCTCGGCCAAGGGCCTGCTCGACGCGGTGAAGGTCGGCCCCATCAACACCCAGGCGCGCGACGTGCTCGACCTGCTCGAGGACCACGAGCGCTGCCAGGTGATCCTGGTGACGCTGCCGGAGGAGACGCCGGTGAACGAGCTGGTGGAGACGGCCTTCTCCCTCGAGGACCAGGTCGGCGTGGGCCTCGGCCCGGTCGTGGTGAACGGCATCTACGAGGGCCTCGACGGGCTCGACGCCGACCCCGTGGCCGCCGCCGCCGAGGCCGGCGTCACGCTCCGCCCGGGCGAGGCCGAGGTGCTCGCCGCCGCCGCCGACTTCCGCCGCCATCGCATCGACCTGCAGGCCGAGCAGGTGGAGCGGCTCTCCGAGCGGCTGCCGCTCCCACAGATCCGCCTCCCGTTCCTCTTCGAGTCCGAGGTCGGGTCGGCCGAGGTCGACGTGCTCGCCCGGTCCGTGCTGGCCGCCATCGAGGGCCTCGACGCCGGGGTGCAGCTGGGGTCGCGCGCGTGACCGCCCCCGGGCTCGACGAGCTGGTCCGCGACCGGCGCATCATCGTGTGCGGCGGCTCCGGCGGTGTGGGCAAGACCACCACGGCCGCGGTGCTGGCCATGCGCGCCGCCGAGGCCGGCCGCCGGGCCGTCGTGGTCACCATCGACCCCGCCAAGCGCCTCGCCGACGCCCTCGGCCTCGACGGCCTCACCGACGAGCCGAGCCGGGTGGTGGGGACGTGGCCGGGCGAGCTGTGGGCGATGATGCTCGACACCAAGTCGACCTTCGACGCCCTGGTGGGCAAGCACGCCGCCGACGAGGCCCAGCGGGAGCGGATCCTCGGCAACCGCTTCTACAAGAACATCTCCGGCGCCCTCTCCGGCACGCAGGAGTACATGGCGATGGAGAAGCTCTACGAGCTGGCCGAGGAGACCGACTTCGACCTGATCGTCGTCGACACCCCGCCCACCCGCAACGCCCTCGACTTCCTCGACGCGCCCGCCCGGCTGAGCCGCTTCCTCGACCATCGCCTCTACCGGCTGATGACCGCCACCAACCGGGGCGTCCTGCGCGCCGTGAACGTGGCCACCCAGACCTTCGTGCGCACCATCGCCCGGGTGGTCGGCGCTGACGTCATCGACGACGCGGTCGCGTTCTTCCAGGCCTTCGACGGCATGGAGGAGGGCTTCAAGCTCCGGTCCAAGCGGGTGCAGGAGCGACTCCGGGACGACGACACGGCGTTCGTGCTCGTCGCCTCACCCCGTCGGGACACCATCGGCGAGGCCACCTACTTCGCCGAGAAGCTGACCGAGGGCGGGATCTCGGTGCGATCGCTCGTCGTCAACCGCATGCACCCGCGCTTCGACGACGGCCTGGCCGAGGCCACGGCCGTGCGGGCCGACTCCCTCGCCGGCACCGCCATCGGCTCGCTCTACCGCAACCTGGCCGACTTCCAGCTGGTCGCGTCGCGCGAGGAGGAGAACCTCGCCGGTCTGGCCGAGAAGGTGGCGCCGGCACCGGTGGTGCGGGTGCCGTTCCTGCGCTCCGACGTGCACGACCTCGAGGGCCTCCGCCGCATCGAGGCCGAGCTGTTCGCCTGACGCCGGCGAGGGCGCCGGTGGAGGCGAGGGTACGAACGAACCGATCGGTTCGTTCGTGGCGCTGGGTGGAACCAGCGGACCGATCGGTCCGTCGGTTCAGGCTCGCTGGGCGTCGGCGAGCGCGGCGGCGGCCTCGTCGACCGACTCGGCCACCGGCACGATGCGGTCGAAGCCGGTGGTGTGCAGCAGGCGGGTGAGCGAGGCCCGGGAGCAGGCCACGGCGACCTCGCCCCCGGCCTCCCGGGTGCGACGGATGCCGCCGATGAGGGCTCCGAGGCCGGCCGAGTCCATGAACGGCACGTCGGACAGGTCGATGAGGAGGGCGTCGGCGTCGGCGACGCCGCCGAGGGCGTTGCGGAACTCGTCGACCGTATAGGCGTCGAGCTCACCGCTCGGCCGGCACAGCGTGTAGTCGGGCGTCTGCTCGATCTCGATGTCCATCGCGGGGCACGCTACCGTTCGGCCCGTGCCCACCGTCCTCATCGCCACCGACAACGACGCCGTCGCCGACGAGGTCGCCGCGGCCGTCGAGGGGGACGGGACCCGGGTCCTGCGGGTGCGCTCCGGCGTCGAGGTGCCGCCCGCCGTGGCCGAGCACGGGCCCGACCTGGTGGTGCTCGACCTGCAGATCGGGAACATGGGCGGCATGGCGGTCGCCTCGCACCTGCGGGCCGAGATCACGATGGAGCGCCTCGACGACGTCGCCATCCTGATGCTGCTCGACCGCCCCGCCGACGTGTTCCTGGCCAAGCGCTCCGACGCCGACGGCTGGCTCGTCAAGCCGCTCGACTCGTTCCGCCTGCGGCGGGCCGCCACCGCGCTGCTCGCCGGCGGCGACCACCACGAGGCGACGGGCATCGAGTCCGTCCCGCCGGTCGCACCCGCCTCCGCCTGACCGACCCGATCCGGCTTCGGCCGGTGCCGGACACCTCCGGTATGGTGGTCAGGCCCTGGCCCGTGGCCAGGCAAGGATCCGGGTGGTGGCTCAGCTTGGCAGAGCGCTGCGTTCGGGACGCAGAGGTCGGGAGTTCAAATCTCCCCCACCCGACTCGGAAGGATGTGCAGGTCAGCCGGGGTCCCAGGCCCCGGCTGACCCGCGTCCGGGCAGGTCCATCCCGCCAGGACCGGCGACCGGTGACGCACGCGCGGGAGGCGGACCAGGGCTACCGTGCGGGCCCCAGCGGATCCGACGGCGACGAGGCGACATGACGACTGCACCCAGCTCCGGGCGCCAGGCGGCGATGGCGGAGGGCCTCTGATGGCGACGCTCGTCGGTCCGTCCGGCGCCGCGACCGTCGAGGGAAACCACGTGGACGGGGGCACGCTGGCCGAGGTGGTGGGATGGGAGCTCAAGGCCGAGGGCCTGTGCCGCGGCGACGTGTGCCTCCTCGTGCCCGACGACCTCCGATCGGGTGACGGTGTCGATGCCGCTGCCCTCTGGGACCGGCTCGGCTGGCCGGTGGTGCGCGCCGGCGACGACCTCTACCTCGGTGCGGGCGCCGAGGTCCGAGCGCAGGCGCTCACCGGCGGCGTCGCTCCCGACTTCACCCTCCGGGACCTGCAGGGCGAGCCGCACTCGCTCTCCGATCACCGCGGGAAGAAGGTGCTGCTCGTCTCCTGGGCGCCCTGGTGAGGCTGCCGCATGGACCTGCCCGTGTGGCAGGCGCTGCAGGACGAGCTCGCCGGAGACGGGTTCACGGTGATCGCCGTGTCCTTCGACACCCGTGCACCCGACGAGTCGCGGCCGTGGATCCAGGCTGCCGCCCCGACGTACCCGTGCCTCCTCGATCCCGAGCACGAGGTCGCCGACCTCTACAACATGGTCAACGTGCCGAACGCGGTGTGGATCGACGAGGACGGACGCATCGTCCGCCCGAGCGAGGCCGCCGGGACGGGTGACGAGTTCCGCACCATGCTCACCGGCATCCCGCCGGACGACCTCGCCCGCATGGTGCGTCGGCGTGAGCGGTACATCCAGGCGATCCGTGACTGGGTGCGGGGCACCGCGGGCGACGTCGTGTACACGCCCGAGGCGGCGGCAGCCAGGGCGCGGGCGCACACCCCCGACGACGCGCTGGCCTTCGCGCACTTCCGCTTCGCCACGTGGCTGGCACGCCAGGGCCGCGACGACGAGGCCCACGCCCACCTCGGGGAGGCCAGGCGGCACAAGCCCGAGTCGTGGGCGTTCCGGCGCCAGAGCTGGGAGCTGGAGGAGGTCGGCAAGGCGGGTGGCCCCGACTTCTGGGATGCGGTCGCGGCCCTGGGCGAGGAGCCGTACTACCCGCTGCCCGAGATGGAACGCCTCGACGAGCCCTGAGCATCCATATGCTTGCGAATATATGTCGGAGGGCGTATGTTTCCCTCCGTGGCAGGTGAGCTGGCCGTCCTGGAGGTGATCGCCGAACCGACCCGCCGCCGGATCCTCGACGCCGTGCGCGACGGCGAGCGGTCGGTGACCGAGCTCGTCGACGTCGTCGGCATGCACCAACCCGGCGTGTCCCGGCACCTCAAGGTGCTGCGGGACGCCGGTCTGGTCGAGGCCCGCCGCGACGGGCAGCGTCGGCTCTACCGCCTGCGCGCCGAGCCCCTCCGCGAGCTCGACGAGTGGCTGGAGCCCTACCGCGCCGAGCTGGCCGGACGCCTCGACTCCCTCGAGCGCCACCTCGAGCGCACCGCCCATCCGATCTCCTCCAAGGAGCGTTCCCCGTGACCGACGACCTCACCACCCGCTACGACGGCGTGGTCGAACGCACCGACGAGGGCGGCCTGATCCGCTTCGAGCGGCACCTCGCCTACGACGTCCACGACGTCTGGGCCGCCATCACCACCCCGGAGCGGCTGGCCGACTGGTGGCTCCCCTTCGACGCGGAGATCACGGTGGACCTGCGCGAGGGCGGCGAGATGGTCTTCGCCGGTGCCGCAGACGGGGAGCCCGTCACCCTGACCTGCACGATCCTGCGCCTGGATCCTCCGGTGCTCCTCGAGCACACCCACCCGGCGCCCGGATCCCGCATGCGGTGGGAGCTCGAGGAGCTCGCCACCGGGTGCATCCTCCGGCTGACCCACGTCGTCCCCGACGTCCAGGACGCCATCGACAGCTGCTACGTCGTCGGGCTCCAGACCTCCCTCTCGCGCCTCGAGCCCAGCCTGGCGGGCCGACCGGCGCCGTGGGACTGGGACGCCTTCGCGGCCGCCCAGGCCCACTACGCCGACCGCGGCCTCGCCGCCCCGGTGGAGGCGCCGTGACCTCGCCCGAGCAGCTCCTGCGGGTGCAGAACTTCATGCTCTCGGCCGACGGGTACGGCACCGGCGAGGGCCAGAGCCTCGAGCGTCCCTTCGGCCACGCCGACCCGGCGGCGCTGGCCTCGTGGGCGGGCGCGACGGCGAGCTGGCCGAACCGCACCGACCCGGGCGGCACGCGCGGCCTCGACGACTACTTCACCCGTGACTTCCACCACCACATCGGGGCCGAGATCATGGGTCGCGGCAAGTTCGGTCCCCAGAAGGGCCCGTGGCAGAACCTCGAGTGGGAGGGCTGGTGGGGCGCCACGCCGCCGTTCCGCACCCCGGTCTTCGTGCTGACCCACCACGTCCGACCCACCTTCTCCGTCGCCGACACGACCTTCCACTTCCTCGACGCCGAGCCGGCGGAGGCGCTGCGGCAGGCGAAGGCCGCCGCCGACGGCAAGGACGTGCGCCTGGGGGGCGGCGTCTCAACCGTGCGCTCGTTCCTCGACGCAGACCTCGTCGACACCATGCACGTCGCCGTCGTGCCGGTCGAGATCGGGCGCGGCGGCAAGCTCTGGGACTCGCCCGACGAGCTGCTCGACCGCTTCCACCTCGAGCGCATCCCGAGCCCGAGCGGCGTCACCCACCACATCTTCTGGCGCCGCTGAGCCGGTCGATCCCATGGGGCCGGCCGTGGGTTCGTGGGGCACAGTGCCCCGATGGGTGATCTCCCCCCGGCGCTCGGACGCCGCATCGTCGTGACCGGGTTGGCCGGGGCGGGCAAGAGCACGCTCTCGCTCGCGCTCGGCGCCAGGACCGGGCTGCCGGTCATCCACCTCGACCTGGAGTTCTGGAAGCCAGGGTGGACCGAGCCGTCGGAGCCCGAGTGGCGCGAGAAGCAGTCGCGCGTGCTCGCCGGCGACGCATGGATCGCCGACGGCAACTACCGCGAGACGCTCGATCTGCGCGTCGGGCTGGCGGACACCGTCGTGGTCCTCGACCTGCCCTGGTGGCGGTGCGCGGGACGCGCGCTGGTGCGCGGCCTGCGCATGCCGGACCAGCTCCCCGCCGGCTGCGAGTACACGAGGTGGCACCGGCTGCGTGACGAGTGGGGGCTCGCCGTGCGCATCTGGCACGCGCGACGTCTGGAGCCGGCGCACGAGCGACGGATCATCGCCGAGCACGCACGGCACGCCACCGTCCACGTCCTGCGGTCGACCCGCGACGTCGACGGGCTCCTCGACCGGGTCACTCGACGGTGAGGGTGCCCTCCATGCCGGCCGATCGGTGGCCGGCGACCGAGCAGTAGAAGGTGTAGGTGCCGGGCTCGTCGACGGTGAGGCCGCCCTCGGCGGTCTCGCCCCGGCCGGCGTCGACGTGGAAGTCCAGGTCGTCGATGTTGAGGTCGTGGAGGATGTCCTCGCTCGTGAGCGCGATGGCCAGGTCCTCGCCGGCGTCGGCGGTGATGTCACCCGGCTCGAAGGCGAAGTCCGAGGCGGTCACCTCGATGCGGCGGGCGCCCTCGGCCGCCGGAGCGGCGTCGCCGGCGTGGTCGTCACCCCCGGCGTGGTCGTCGTCGCCGCACGCCGTGAGCAGGATGGCGCCG
>JAKFET010000168.1:0-28000 GCA_036675575.1 Acidimicrobiaceae bacterium | reverse complement strand
GAGACGACCTCGTCGAGGACCGCGTCGCGCTCGAGCGTCTGGTTGCCCACGAGCAGGATGGTCGGCGCCGTCCCGGCCCCGGCGGTGCCGGGCCCGTACCGGTAGCGCTCGAACACGCGGGGGTCGGCCCCGTGGTCGAACTCGAAGTGGTGGCGGAGCTCGCTCGTGTTGACGAAGCACAGCTCGCACCGCGGGCACTGGTGGATGTCCATGGTGTTCCCCCTTCGGCACCTGGGCCCAGGGTACGACCGGGACGCCGGCGGCGATAGGGGGCTGTGCCCTACCGGATGTCGCGCTGGACGACCTGCAGGGTCACGGTGTCGTTCAGCAGGCTGTCGGAGTCGAGGGTGTCGGGATCGGACAGCGCCCGGACGCCGACGATGTCGACCGTCAGGGTCTGGCGCTGCGCCGGCGTCAGGCCCGTGAGGTCGGCCTCTGCGGCCTGGGCGCCGATGCCCACCTGCTCGTGCGTGGCGAGCACGTTGCCCTCGGCGTCGGAGATGGTCACGGAGTACTCGAAGAGCCCGGCGTCGAGGCCGACGACGGCCTCGGACGGGTGCACCACGACGGCCCGGACCACGTCGGCGCCTGCCTGCAGGGTCACCTCGTAGGTGCGGGCGTCCGTGCCGTAGGTCGCCCGGGGCGCCGCATAGGTCCACCAGTCGCTGTGCACGACCGCAGCGGCCTGGATCAGGGCCGCGTCGGCGCGCTCCTGCGTGCGGGCGAGCTTCTTCATCGCCGTCGCGGAGCGCACGAGCGGGACGGCACCGGCGAGGTCGACCCGGCCGTAGCCGACCTGCCAGAACGCGGCGGGCGAGCCGTCGGTGCCGGCCACCGGCTGCGCCGTGACCTGCATGGCCATCTGCAGCTGCTCGGGCGTGAGCGCGGGGTTGGCCTCGAGCAGCACGGCAGCGGCCCCGGCCACGTGCGGGGTGGCCATCGACGTGCCGGATGCGGTGGTGTTCTCGCCCGGGGGGCAGGGGCCGACGGCTGCGCCGGCGGTGTCGCAGGACGAGGAGATGTCCACGCCGGGCGCGGTCACGTCGGGGTGCACGAGGCCGATCCGGCCGCCGGTGAAGGTCGTGTGCCCACCCGGGCCGACGTTGCTCGGCTGCGAGTTGTCGAAGCGGAACCCGTTGGAGGAGAAGCTGCCCCGGGCGTGGTCGACGGTCTCGGCGGCCACGGACACGACCCACGGGGCCTGGGAGAAGGGGTTCAGGGTGCCCTCGCCGTCGCCCTCGCCGGAGTTGCCGGCGGCGAACACGACGAGCGCACCGGCGTCGGCGGCCGCCTTGGTGGCGGTGGCGACCGGGTTGCGGGGGTCGAACTGCGCGTAGGAGTTGCCCCACGAGTTGTTGATCACGTCGACGCCCCACATGTCGGGCTGGTCGAGCAGGTGGTCGTAGGCCGTGACGACGGCGGTGGTGAACAGGACCTCGCCCACCCCGATGCACACGAGCTCCGCATCCGGCGCCACCCCGACGTGGTCGGGAGACGTCGTGCCGTCGGCGGCGATGATGCCGGCGACGTGGGTGCCGTGGCCGGAGCCGAGATCGGTGTTCTGGTACGGCCCCTCCTCGATCGGGATGGCGATGGTGGTGCCGGAGTCGACCGCGCCGTTGACGTACTCGGGGCCGACGACCTTCACGTTGTGGACCACGTGGTCCGCCAGGTCGGGGTGGGAGGCGTCGCACCCGGAGTCGACGACGGCGACGGTCACGCCCTGGCCGGTGAGGCCGGCGTCGCGGAAGGCAGCGGCGCCCATCGCGTCCGAGGACGCCGTGTCCAGGTACTGCAGCTCCTCGTCGGGGTACACGTCCTGCGCCACGCCGGCCTGCACGGCGGCCTGCATGGCCGACACGGGTCCGCGCACGATGGCGAGCGGGAGGTGCTCCATGAGCTGCACCTCGAGGCCGAGGGACCCGAGCGCGCTGCCGACGGCGGCGGTGGGCACCGCGTCGAGGGTGGCGATGCCGGTGGCGGCCCCGCTGCCCTCCGCCACGAGCCGGTCGAGGCCCGGGGTGTCCGCCGTCGCCGCGGGCACCACGGTGGACGTGGTCAGGTCGGCGAAGGCGGGCACGGTGGTCGTGGCGAGCGCCAGGACCGCAGCGGCGGTCACGAGTCGTCGGGTGCGGGCCACATCGTCTCCTTGCGGGCAGCGGTCGAGGGCTGGCCCCGCCGCAGCGCGATCTGCGCAACCGCAGGCTTCGCCGCCGAGCACTTCGTGTCCTTCGCCCGGCGACAAGTGGCACATCGGCGCCACCAGCCCGGCCCCCGTCCCGACGCCGGAACGGCGAAGGCCCCGAACCGCGGTCCGGGGCCGTGCCGAGTGGGCCGTGAGGGATTCGAACCCCCGACCCCCTGCGCGTCATGCAGGTGCTCTAGCCAACTGAGCTAACGGCCCTCGGGAGCGGGCACTGTAGCAGCGGCCCCTGGGCCCGCCACATCGTCGGGGCGGCCACCCCTGACGGCGGCTGTGGTAGACCGCCGAGCCGTGCCGGCCGCCCTCGACGACCTGGATCGACGACTCCTGCTCTGCCTCGCGGAGCACCCTCGCGCCGGCGTCATGGAGCTGGCCCGCCAGCTCGAGGTCGCACGCGGCACGGTCCAGGCCCGGATGGAGAAGCTGCAGCAGCGCGGTGTCGTCACCGGGTACGGCCCCGACGTCGACCTGCGCTCCATCGGCTACGACGTGGTCGCCTTCGTCACCCTCGAGATCTCCCAAGGCGCCCTCGAGAACGTCGTCGCCCACCTGTCGACGCTCCCCGAGGTCCTCGAGGTCCACACCACCACCGGACCGGGCGACCTGCTGTGCCGGGTGGCGGCGCCCACCAACGCCGACCTCCAGCCGGTGATCGCCCGGATGCTGGCCAACGGCGGCATCGAGCGCACCACCACCCAGATCGCCCTCACCGAGCAGATCCCCTACCGGGTGCTACCGCTGGTGGCCGGGACGTCGAACGGGTCCTGACGCCTGAGTGGAGCACGCGGCACCCGGGGCCTACGGTGACCACATGGCCGTGATCGCCGCGCTGCGGGTGCTCGCCCATCAGGGCGGCTGGGACGAGATCCTCATGGTCCTGGCCCCGCTGGTCGCCTTCGCCGGCCTGCTCGCCCTCGCCCGCCGCCGCGTCGGCGAGCTCGAGGCCGGCGACGAGGTCGCGGCCGAGGACCCCGCCGACCGGGAGCACACCGGACCGACCTGAGGCGGTGCCGCTCAGGCGGCGACCCCACCGGCCCGGCCGCCGGCCCGGGCGAGCCCGGACTCCAGCACCAGCGCCGCCAGGGCGGCGGTCCCGACCACCACGGCGAGGGCGACCCGCAGCGACGCGGCCGAGGCGACCGCCCCGACGAGCGGCGGTGAGACCAGGAACCCGAGGCGAGCGCCGGTGGACATGACGCCGAGGCCGAGCCCCGCCGGGATGCCCGCACGATCGGCGGCCGAGAGGTAGAGGGCCGGGAACAGCACCGACACCCCGAGCCCGACCACGGCGAACCCCGCCACGGCCACGGCGATCCCCGGCGACAGCACCACGACGGCGAGTCCGAGGGCCACGGTGGCCAGCGCGGCGCGCAGCACCCGGTCGGGGCCGAGCCGGTCGGTGGCCGCATCCCCGACGATCCGCCCCGTCACCATGCCGGCGGACATGGCCAGGAACCCCAGGCCGGCCACGCCGGGGCCGGCACCGTGGACGTCGGTGCCGAACACGGCGGCCCACTCCCCCGGCGCCCCCTCGACCACCGCCATGGCCAGGGCGACGGCGGCGAGCAGTGCGAGCACCGGCGCCCGCCGCACCGCGCCGTCGGGGTGCGGGGCCGGTGGGTCGTCCACCGGCGACAGGTGCCGAGCCGCGAGACCCACGGCGCAGACGAGCAGCACCGAGGTGGCGAGCAGGTGCCGGCCGAGCGCCACACCGCCGGCGGCAGCGGCGGACGCGACGGCCGCACCGGTGACCGCGCCGACGCTCCAGGCAGCGTGGAACCGCTGGATCACCGACCCGGACGACTCGCGCTGCACCTGCGCGGCCTGGACGTTCATCCCGATGTCGGCCAGCACGTCGACGGCGCCGAGCGCCACCAGGGCTCCCGCCAGCGCCACCGGGGTCGACGCCAGGCTGATGAGCGGCAGCCCGGCGGCCAGCAGTGCGGCGGCGGTGACGCAGCTGCGGCGGCTGCCCAGCCGGTCGACCAGAGCCCCGCCCGCTGCGCTGGCGAGCAGCCCACCGAGACCGGTCCCCAGCAGCACGACGCCGAGCGCGCCGAGCCCCACGTCGAGCCGGTCGCGCACCTCGGGGATCCGCGGCAGCCACGACGCGAACGTCGCGCCGTTGACGAAGAAGACGGCGGTCACCGCCCACCGCTGGGCCCGGCGGTGGGGCGGGACCGGTCCGGCGCGGGGTGCGGCCGTCAGATCGTGCGCCCGGGGCGACCCGGCCCTTCGGCGTCGTCGCCGTGCATGTCGGCGTTGGGCCGGGCGTCGGCCATCAGGCGGGCCACGACGTCGGTCATGGCCTCCGGGTCGTCCACGTTGTCGGTGGTGGGCCCGCGGTGCCACGACTCGGCGATGGCGATCTCCTGGCCGTGCACCTGGAACACGCGACCGGTGACGTTCTTGGAGAGCGGCGACGCCAGCCAAGTGCAGATCGGGGCGATCCAGCGGGGCGACTGGGCCTCGCGCTGCTCCTCGGTCGGCGGCTCGGCCCGCAGGCCCTCCGTCAGCCGGGTGAGGGCGCCGGGCGAGATGGCGTTCACGGTGATGCCGTAGCGGACCAGCTCGAGGGCGGCGATGATCGTGAACCCGGCGATGCCCATCTTGGCCGCGCCGTAGTTGGTCTGGCCGATGTTGCCGTAGATGCCCGACACCGAGGTGGTGTTGATGATCCGGGCGTCGTTCTCCTCGCCGGCCTTGGCGCGGTTGCGCCAGTGCTCGGCGGCGTGGCGGGCGGGGGCGAAGGTGCCCTTGAGGTGGACCCGCACGACGGCGTCCCACTCGGCCTCGCTCATGTTCACGAGCATCCGGTCGCGGAGGATGCCGGCGTTGTTCACCAGCACGTCGAGCCGACCGAAGGCGTCGACGGCCTGGTCGATCATGCGCTTGGCGCCGTCCCAGTCTGCGACGTCGTCGGCGTTCACCACGGCCCGGCCGCCCATGGCCTCGATCTCCGCGACCACCTCCTCGGCGGGCGTGGCGTCGGTGCCGCTGCCGTCAGGTGCACCGCCGACGTCGTTCACCACGACGGCAGCGCCGTGCTCGGCGAGCATCAGGGCGTGCTCGCGCCCGATCCCTCGGCCGGCGCCCGTCACGATGGCCACGCGTCCCTCGCAGAGTCCCATTCGTCGATTCCCCTCGTCATCCGTCAGCGGTCTGGCGGCAAGGTAGCGGCCTCGACTCAGGCGGCGTAGCGGCAGGTCCAGGGCTGCCAGCCCTGGTGGTCGTAGAGGTGCTTGGCGTACACGGTGTTCCAGTGCGCGTCGTAGACCTCGTCCCACGGTTGGCCGGTCACCCGCTCGCACTCGCCCTCGTGGACGCCGTTGATCTGGAACAGGCCGTGGTCGTTGGTGCTGCTGACCGCACGGGGGTCGAGCTTGGACTCGCACCAGGCCACGCGCTCGGCCTCCGGGGCGCGGGCACCGAAGATCTGGGCGATCTGCTGCTGCGGGGTGCACGCGGCACCACCCAGCAGGGCGATGGCGAAGACGGCGACGAGGGGCATGCGGCGCACGCGGCGGCGCAGGGTGGGAGACGTGGTCACGGAGACCCTCCTGGGGGGAGCGGGCGGGGGACGCTGCGGCACATGACGGTCCCGTTTCGGGATCCGCTGCGGCACGGCGCGCCTTTCCAGGCGTTGCTTGGAAGACCACCTGTCTACCGGATGAACGCAATGAAACCGCAACATTGCGCCTGTGACCTCGGTCGCCCTCCGGACACCGCCGGTCCGGGGCTCCGAGGACCGTCCGCCACCGGATCGTCACGTGCGGGCGGGTCTGGCGCCGACCGGGCCGGGGGTACGGACGCCCGCATGGAGATCATGGGACGCTTCCGCAACCGCACCAACACCGTCGACCGGGGGACCTCGGACGACGGTCACTTCGTGCTCATCGAGACCGACGACCACGAGCAGATCGTGCTCGCGGGGTCCAGCGACGCCGAGATGCAGGCGAAGCTGGACGACTTCCTCACCTGGGCGTCCTGAGCCCGTCGCGGACCCGATGACCATCGAGGTCCGCCAGGCCGACATCACGACGCTGGCGGTCGACGCGATCGTGAACGCGGCCAAGCGGTCACTGCTCGGTGGCGGAGGCGTCGACGGCGCCATCCACCGGGCCGCCGGCCCCGGCCTGCTGGCCGAGTGCCGGACGCTGGGGGGCTGCGCCACCGGCGACGCGAAGGTCACCGGCGGACACGACCTCCCCGCCCGCTGGGTCATCCACACCGTCGGACCCGTGTGGCGTGGCGGTGGCCACGGCGAAGACGAGCTCCTGACCAGCTGCTACCGCCGCAGCATGGAGGAGGCCGCCGAGCTCGGCGCCCGGTCGATCGCCTTCCCCGCGGTGAGCACCGGCCTGTACGGCTTCCCCGTCGACCGGGCGGCACGCATCGCCGTCGACACCCTCCGAGACGAGCTGGATCGCCCCGGCTGTCCGGCGGAGGTCGTGCTCTGCGCCTTCAGTGCCGACGCCGCCGCCATCCTGGAGGACGCGCTGGCGACCTGAGCAGGTCGCCTAGCCCGGGGCGGTCTGGAGGCAGCGGCGGGAATCGAACCCGCGTACAGGGATTTGCAGTCCCTTGCCTAAGCCACTCGGCCACGCTGCCAGGGGTGGCGCACCCTAGCGGAACCCCCTGCGGCGCCCGCATCGGTCCGGCCCGCCCGGGGACCCGGCTCGGACCCCGGATAGCGTCCCCGGGATGGCCCGACCGCCGGCGCCCCCGGGCCCGCCTCCGCCGCACTACCGACCGCCCGGGACGCCGCGCCCGAGCCCCGGTCTGCCCGCACCGGCGCCCGCGCCGTCGAGGGCACCCTCGGGCATCGGCCCCGGCGCGGCCACGGCCGTGGCGGTGCTGACGCTGGTGGTGGGCCTCGTCGCCGGCTTCTTCCTCGGCCGGGCGTACGGCGACGACGAATCCGCGATCTCCAGCACCACCGGCACCGTCGCGCCCTCCCCCACCACGACCACGACCCTGCCGTTCCCCTCCCGCCCGCCCGGCGACACCGTGCCGCAGCAGGCCCCGGGCAGCCCGCCGTCCACCGACCTCGAGCCCGGGAGCCTCGGCACGATCGACGACCCCATCCCCGCCGGCCAGGCCTACGTGCTCGGGCTCTACGAGGTGGAGGTGCTGGGGGCGGAGCGCGACGCCACCGACACCCTCGCCGGGTTCGACCCGTTCAACCCGCCCCCCGCGGAGGGCTCCCAGCACGTCCTGATCGAGCTGGCCGTCCGGTTCACCGACCCGGCGGGGCTCGGCTCGCCCGGCGCCATCCCCTTCTTCGTCTCCGACGGCGAGCGGCGGTGGTCCTCGGAGGAGTCCCGGTGCGGACGAGTGCCCGACGACCTCGCGGCCGCCGGCTTCATCGAGCAGGGCGACGAGGCCGTCGGGCAGGTGTGCTTCACCGTCCCCGCCGACGCGGTGGCCGACCTGGTCCTGGGGACCGAGAGCTTCGCCGGCGACCTCTGGTTCGCCCTGCCCTGACCGGCCTCAGTGCAGGTCGTCGAGCGCGGCCAGGACCTCCTCCTGGCGAGCCGTCGTCGCCCGCACCATCTCGGGGTGGGTGAAGATCCAGAACCGGTCGCCGTCGACGGCGTCGAAGACCTTGTCGGCGACGGCGGACGGCGGCAGCCCGCTCTCGATGACCTGGCGGATCATGTCGCGCATCTCGTCGGGTCGCGGCGGGCGCTCCACCGTGAGCTCCGCCGGCCGGTTGCGCTCCGACTCGTGGATGCGGGTCGAGACCCACCCCGGGCAGAGCACCGAGACCCCGACCCCGGTGCCGGCCAGCTCGGCCCGCATCGACTCCGACAGGGCGACCACGCCGAACTTCGACACGGCATAGGGCGCCATGCCGGCGGTGGCGAAGAAGCCCGCCATCGACGCGGTGTTCACGACGTGCGCCGGGCCACCGCCCTCGACCATCCGGGGCAGGAACGACGTCACGCCGTGGACCACGCCCCACAGGTTCACGCCGAGCACCCACTCCCAGTCCTTGCGGGACAGCTCGGCCACGACGCCGCCGCCGCCGACGCCGGCGTTGTTGCACAGCAGCTCGACGCTGCCGAACCGGTCGTAGGCGGTGGCGGCCAGGGCGTCGACCGCGTCGGGGTCGGAGACGTCGCAGCGCACGGTGACGACGCCGCCGTCGGGGGCGCCGTCCATGGCCTCGGAGGCGGCGGCGAGGCCGGCCTCGTCGACGTCGGCGAGGACCACGTTCATGCCGTCGCGGGCTGCCCGCTGGGCCAGCGCGAGGCCGATGCCGCTGGCGGCTCCGGTCACGACGGCGGTGCTTCCTGGCGAGGTCTGCATTGCTCTCCGATCAGGTGGGAAGTGCAAAGATTGGCCGATGCAGATCGCGGTCGTCTACGCCAGCAGAACCGGGAACACGCGCCGCGCCGCCGAGCTCATCGGCACCGCCGTCGCCGACCGTGGCCACAGCGTCAGCATCCAGTCCGTCGACGACCTCGACTACAAGTCCCTGGCCGACGCCGACCTCGTCGTGCTCGGCACCTGGGTCTCGGGCCACTTCGTCATCGGCCAGAAGCCGGGCGACGCCCGCCGGCTGGCCAAGGTGCCCAAGCTCACCGGCAAGCCCGTCGCCATCTTCCTCACCTACGCCCTGAACCCGGGCTCCGCGCTCGGCAAGCTCGAGAAGGTGCTCGTGCGGGAAGGGGCGAACGTGGTCGGCGGCTACGCCTGGAAGCGCAGCGCCCTACCGGCCGGCATCGAGGACTTCGTCGACGGCGTCCTCGGCGCGGTCCAGCCCGCCTCGGCGTGAGCACCCCCGGCTGGTTCGACCGGGCCCTGGCGAACACCCCCGAGGTCCGCCGGGTCGAGGTCGAGGGCGCCGGCATCAGCTACCTGGCGTGGGGCCGCATCGGTGCGCCCGGCCTCGTCTTCATCCACGGGGGCGCCGCGCACGCGCACTGGTGGAGCTTCGTCGTCCCCCTCCTCGCCGACACCTACCGCATCGCCGCCATGGACCTGTCCGGCCACGGCGACAGCGACCGGCGCAGCGACTACCCCATGGGCACGTGGGCGGCCGAGGTCATGGCCGTCGCCGACGACCTCGGCGCCGGCGGGCCGGCGGTCGTCGTCGGGCACTCGATGGGCGGCTTCGTGGCCATCGCGACCGGGGCGATCTTCGGCCACGACCTCGCCGGCATCGCCGTACTCGACTCCCCCGTCAGCGCCCCCGACCCCGAGACCGACGCGGCACGGGGCGGCAAGGTGTTCGGGCCGCTGCGCACCTACCCCGACCTGGACACCGCCCTCGGCCGCTTCCGGACCGTGCCCGAGCAGCAGCACTACCTGCCCTACGTCATCGACCACGTGGCGCGCCACTCGCTCCGCGAGGTCGAGGGCGGCTGGTCCTGGAAGTACGACCCCGACATCTTCGTGCCCACCAGGGCCGAGTCGCGCGAGCTGCTCGAGCGCGTCGCCTGCCGCGTGGCGCTGTTCCGCGCCGAGCACGGCCTCGTGACGCCCGAGATCGGGCAGTTCATGTACGAGCGGCTCGGGCGCGTCGCCCCGGTCGTGGAGATCCCCGAGGCGGGGCACCACCTCATGCTCGACCAGCCGCTGCTCCTGCTCACCGCG
This sequence comes from Acidimicrobiaceae bacterium, assembly GCA_036675575.1. GTDB lineage: Bacteria > Actinomycetota > Acidimicrobiia > Acidimicrobiales > Salinilacustritrichaceae > Salinilacustrithrix. The sequence continues at coordinate 18,192 of JAKFET010000168.1, read as the reverse complement.
CTGCGCACCCTGCTGGCCGACTGGCAGCACTCCTCGCCGCTGACCCGCTGATCAGTCGATCCGCCGGCGGCAGCGCACCACGAGCTTCTGGCCCGGCTCGAGGGTGACCTCCATGCTGTCGACGAAGGCCTCGGTGATCACGAGCCCGCGGCCGCCGGTGCGGAGCGGGTCGTCGAGGTCCCAGCTCGGGAGCTTCTCGTCGGCCGCGGCCACCGGATCGGTGCGGTTGGCGATGTCGATCACGACGTCGCTGCCCTCGCACCAGGCCCGGCCCTCGACCTCGTCGTCGTCGGCAGGCGACGCGTCGACTGCGTTGGCCGCCAGCTCGCTGAAGACGATCTCGAGCTCGTCGGCGACGTCGTCGTGGGTCCGGCGGTGGAGCCAGACCGAGAACGAGCGGCGCGCCGGGGCGACCTCCTCGGTGCGGGCCGGGAACGCCGTCTCGAAGGTGTCCTCGACCAGGTCGGGGGTCTCGCACTCGGGAGGCATCAGCATTCCCTTCGCTCAGGCGGCCCACCGCGGCTGTCGGTGTCGTGCGGGACCCGTACCCCTGCCACAGGGGTAGCCAGTACAAACGGCACGGACGGCAAAAACGAAGCGGTGCCCAGGCTGGGCCTGGGCACCGTCACGAGCGGGCGACCGGGATCGAACCGGCGACCTCAACCTTGGCAAGGTTGCGCTCTAGCCAGCTGAGCTACGCCCGCAGGGAGCGGTCACCATAGCAAGGCGACCGCAGCAGGTGGAATCGAGGTCAGCCGCGCTCGTCCTCGGGACGGAGGTGGACGGTGAGGGTGAGGATGCCGTCCGTGAGGCTCGCCTGCGCGTCGCCGATGATGGCGTAGTCCATGAAGTCGACCTTGGCCTGCTCGATGAAGCGGGCCCGCTCCTCCCCCGCCACCGGGGGCAGGTTGCGCTTCTTCACTGCGGCAGCCCGTTCCTTGAAGCGGTCCAGCATCGCGTCGACGTCGAGGGAGTCGGCCATGCCACGAACCTACCGACGCCTTCAGCCCGGCCGGAACACCGTCGTGGGGTCGGCGTCGGCCGCGCCCGCCGGGGCCGGCTTGGTCCGCACCCAGTAGCGCCACGTCCAGAGCCCGATCAGCAGGGCGACCACCACGAGACCGGCCACGATGAGCCAGATCTGGGTCTCCTCGTCGAGCGATCCGCCGTCGGCGGCGACCTCGACGACCGTCGTGGAGGTGGTGGTCGTGGACTCGGCGCCGTCGCTGCCGTCCCCGCTCACGAGCAGGTCACGGGCGGTGCTCGTCGTCTCCGCGGGCACATCATCCTCGAGCGGCGCGTCACCCTCGTCGTCGAGGATGCCCTCGTCGCGGACGTCCTCGTCGAACACGTCCTCCTCGACCGTGCCCTCGTCGTCCGCGTCGTCGCCGGAGGACCCCTGCGTCGTCGCGGTCGCCCTCGTGGTGGCCGTCGACCGCTCGGTGGTGGTGGGCGCCTCGTCGGCTTCGGTGGTCGTGGTCGTGTCGTCGGGCTCGGCCTCGGTGGTCGTCGTCACCGGTGCCGTGGTCGTGGTCGGCAGGATCTGGGCCGAGGAGGGCGCCACCGGCCCGGCGAGGGCCAGCACGCCCGACGCGACGGCGGTCACCAGCGCGCGCCGCAGGGCACGCATCCGGCGCGGGTGGGGCTCCGCAGCGGGCATCGCCGGATGACGGTACTGCAGGGTCCGGCCGCCGCCCCAGGCGGGCGTCAGCGCTGGTGGGCCGGGCAGCGGTACGTCGTGCGACCGCCCACGGTGAGGCGGTCGAGGGCGGCACCGTCGCGCGGGCACGCAGCTCCCCGGACGCGGGCCACCTGCAGGTCCCCGGTGTGGCTGCCGCCCCGCGCGGTCAGGTCGGCGACCGTCTCACGGATCGCCGCCGCGAGCACCGGCACCTCCTCCGGCGCCACCTGGTCGCAGGATCTGGCGGGATCGATGCCGGCGCGCCAGAGGGTCTCGTCGACCAGGAGGTTGCCCAGCCCCGCCACGCGGGACTGGTCCAGCAGGCGGGCCTTCAGGGCAGCGTGCGATCGGGCCAGCGCCGCGGCCAGCTGGTCCGTGGTGACCGTGCTCGCCTCCGGCCCGAGCCGGCCGGTGTCGGGGTCCAGGTGCAGGCCCCCGAGGCGGCGGGGGTCCCGCAGGCGCAGCTCGGTGCCGTCGGTGAAGACCAGGACGTAGCGGTCCCATGCCGGATCGTCGCCCTGGCCTCCGTAGAGCAGCTCGCCGATGGTGGCGCCTCCGTCGACCAGCAGGCGTCCGGTCATGCCGAAGCGCAGGCCGAGCACCGGGCCGTCGGTCGGCAGCAGGAGCAGCTTCCCGATGCGGCCGGCCGACTCGATGCGACGGCCGTTCAGCTCCGCCCGCACGACGTCGGGGTCGACGCCCCGGAGCCCCAGCGGGTCGAGCACCGGGACCTCGGCGATGGTGCGACCGACCACCGCCTCGGCCTGGCGGCGGTAGGTCTCGACCTCGATCAGCTCGGGCACGGGCGGCGGGCGGTCAGAGCCCGCCGAGGATGTCGGCGATCACGTCGTCGGCGTGCTCCAGGCCGACGGAGATGCGCAGCATCCCCTCGGGGATGCCCATCGCCGTGCGCTCCTGGGGCGACAGCGACGCGGCCGACATGGAGGCCGGGTGGGTCACCAGCGTCTCGGGCCCGCCCAGGGAGACGGCGGGGAGGGCGAGCTCGACGCGCTCGACGAGCTGCTTGCCGGCGTCGAAGCCGCCGGCGAGGTCGACGACCACGATCGACCCGCCGCTGCGCATCTGGCGCATGGCCAGCTCGTGCTGGGGGTGCGTCGGCAGGCCCGGGTACCGGACCCGCTCCACGGCGTCGTGGGCGTCGAGGCGCTCGGCCAGGGCGAGCGCCGTCTCGCAGGCCTGGCGCTGGCGGACGTGGAGGGTGCGCAGGCCGCGCAGGCCGAGGAAGGCGTCGAACGGGGACGCCACCGCGCCGTGGACGACGTGGTGGCCCCACAGGACGTCGATCAGCTCCCGCTCCCCCGTCACCACGCCGAGCAGCGCGTCGTTGTGGCCGGCGATCGCCTTGGTGGCCGAGTGGAACACCAGGTGCACGCCGAAGTCGTGGGGGTTCTGCACCGCCGGCGAGGCCATGGTGGAGTCCACGACCGTGAAGGGCCCGGCCAGGCTGCCCAGCGCCTCGAGGTCCACGATGCCCATGGCGGGGTTGGCCGGGGTCTCGCACCACACCAGCTGGGTCGGCTTCTCGGCCACGGCCGCGCGCAGGGCCTCGGCGTCGAAGGCGTCGACGAGGGCGACCTCGATCCCGAAGCGCTCGCACGTGCGGGTGAGCAGCTGGTTGGTGACCGAGAACATCGATGCCTGGGCCACGATGCGGTCGCCCGGCGAGCAGAGGGCGAACACGATCGTGGACGCCGCGCCCATGCCGGAGCCGAACGCGATGCCGGCCTCGGCCCCCTCGACCTCGGCGACGGCGTCGGCGAAGGCCTGCACGGTGGGCGTGCCGTTGCGGGCGTAGAACTCCGTGGCCCGGGGCGTGACGGCCATGCGGGCGCTGAGCTCGAGGTCGCGCAGCTCGTAGGCCGTGGACGGCCAGATCGGGGTGGCGACCGAGGCCTGGTTCGGGCCGCGCCCCGCGCGGATGGCCAGGGTCTCGCGATGCGTCGCTTCGTCGCTCACGTGGTGCTCCTCGGGTGGGCGGTGGGGTCGTCGAGGTGGGGGGCGAGCACGTCGCGCATGGCCTCGTGCTCGATCAGGAAGGCGTCGTGGCCGTGGGGGCTCTCGAGGCGGTGGTGGTGCGCCGGCACGCCGGCGGCCCGGGCGAGCGCAGCGATCTGGGCGGACTGGTGGGCCGGGTACAGGATGTCGCTGCTGATCCCGACGGTCACGACGGGGCACCGCACGCGTGCCATGGCCGCCTCGGCGCCGCCGCGGCCCCGCCCGATGTCGTGGAGGTCCATCGCCTTGGTGAGCACCAGGTAGCTGTTGGCGTCGAAGCGTCGGGCCAGCTTGTCGCCGTGGTGCTCGAGGTAGCGCTCCACCTGGAAGCGCTGCCAGAGGTGGAACCCGTCGAGGGGCTCGACCAGCTCGCGCCCGAACCGGTCGGTGAAGACGTCGTCGGAGCGGAACGTGATCTGGGAGACCATGCGGGCCAGCGCCAGCCCCTCGTGGGGACCGTCCCCGGGTGCGGCGTCGTAGTAGTCGCCGTTGCGCCACGCCGGGTCCATGCGGATGATGCGCCGGCCGGTCGACCACCACCCGATCTGCTGCGCGGACGCGGCCGCCGTCGTGGCCAGCAGGATCAGCGAGCCGACCCGCTCCGGGTGCATCACGGCCCACTCGAGCGCCTGCATCCCGCCCATCGAGCCGCCGACGACGGCGTGCCACCGCCGGATGCCGAGCTCGTCGGCGACGACGCGCTGGGTGCGCACCATGTCGCGCACCGACACGACGGGGAACCTCGCGCCGTAGGGGCGGCCGTCGTCGGGGTGGGGCGACGCAGGGCCGGTGGAGCCCTGGCAGCCACCGAGGACGTTGACGCACACGACGAAGAAGCGGTCCAGGTCGATGCCGTCACCCGGGCGGACCAGGCCGTCCCACCACCCCGGCGACAGGTGCCCCGGACCGGCGGGCCCGGCGACGTGGCTGTCGCCGGTGAGGGCGTGGCACACGAGCACGGCGTTGGACGCGTCGGGTGCGAGCGTCCCGAACGTCTCGTACGCGACGACGGCCTCGCGGAGCAGCCCGCCGCCCTCGAGGGCGAAGGGCCGGCCCGGGCTCACCTCCACGAAGCGTCGGTTGCCCACCTCGTCGCCCTCGCGCCAGGCGCCGGTGGCAGGCAGGGTGCTGGGGTGGGCGCGGCGCCCGAGGTCGGCGAGGGGGCGGTCCGGGTCGACGATGCCGGACAGGGGGCCACCGCGCGCGCCGGTCGAGGTGGTGGTGCGCTCGTCGCGTCCTGTCGTCGTCATGTGGTCCACCTCCCTCGGGAGGGCGGACACCCGTGACGCAGCGGGGCGAGCCCGGACGCTTGTTTGCCCCTCACAGGGCCGCATCCCCACCCGGAGGAGGGAGGCACCTTGGGTGTCCGTCCCAGGTTGCCGGACCCGGTCTCCCGGGCCGCTCGTGATGCACGTGCGGCGGCAGTGTACGTGGGCTGCGCGCGCACCGTCACAACGGTTGCCCGACCCCGGTCAGCGCCGCGGGCGGCGAGCGTCCCACCAGGCGAGGACGTCCGGGTCGTCGACGCCGAGTGCCGCGTCGGCCAGCCGACCGAGCTCGGCGACGTCGCCGGCGCCGGCGCGCACCGCCCGGGCCGCAGCAGCGGCACGGTCCCACGCCGGCCCGTCCGCCGGCACGGGGAGGCCGGTCAGGAGGGCGGCCGTCGGGCGGATGGCGTCGGCGGACAGCGCGGTGCCGGCGCTGCGGCGCAGCAGCCAGGCCGTGGCCGACGGCGCGTGCAGGGCGGCGAGGACGTGCCAGAGGCGCCCGGGGTCGCGGGGCCGCACGCACAGGACGGGCACGGAGCCGAGCAGGGTGCCGTCCGGGTCGGCGACCGCCTCGATCACCTTGGTCTGGGTGGCCACGAGCACCTTCGGTCCGGCCTGCACCTCGGCCCAGCGCGCCGCGCGCCCCGCCAACCGGGCGGTGTCGATGACGGGGACGTCCCAGCGCCGGCCGGCGAAGCGCTCGCCCCGGGTCAGGAGCCGGCACGGGTCGATGCCGCCGGCGGTGACGAGCCGGAGCCCCGTGGTGCGTTCGCCGGCCTCGGAGACGGCATCGACCATGCCGTAGTACTCGTCGCGGAAGCCGGCGTGCACCGTGGCCAGATCGCCCAGCACCCGCTCGGACCGCAGCGGCGGCGCCGGGATGCCCTTGACGTCCGCGAGCGCGCCGACCCAGTCGTTCGCCCTCGGCGTCGACGCCGCGGCACGACGGCGGAGGACGGGTGCGCACACCTGGACGTTCGCCTCGAAGGCGCTCCCGTCGTCGACCACGAGGTGGATGAGGTCGGCCGATGCGTCGATGCGGGCCCGGACCGCCGCCGCGTCGCGTGCGGCCAGGAACGACTGCGGCTGCAGGAGGGCGACGCGTCCGCCGGGGGCCACCTGTTCGACCGCGGCCAGCGCGAAGAGCCACGCGGGATCGGTGTACGCGCGGACGGCATCGCCGAACCGGTCGTGCAGCGCGGCACGGCGGGCGGCGTCCACCACGGTGGCCGACCGCAGCTGGCCGAGGAAGGGCGGGTTGCCCACCACCGCGCCGGCCCGGACCGCCGGGGCCAGCAGGGCGTCCACGACCCGCAGGTCGGGGCGGGTCTCGACCCCCTGACGGGCACCCCACCACCACAGGGCGGCCTCGGCGACCGCGGTCGCAGTGCCGTCGACCTCGCAGCCGCGCAGCCGGGCCACGGCGCCCGCCGGGTCGATGCCCAGGGCCACCAGGCGCTCGGCGGCTGCGAGCAGGAAGACGCCTCCCCCGCAAGTCGGATCGAGGACCGGGCCGAAGTCAACCGCAGCACGGTCGGGAAGGGCCCGCTCGACGAGATCGGCGGCGAGCCACGCCGGGGTGTACCAGGCGCCTCGCCGGGCGCGCTCGGCGTCGTCTGCGCCCCGCTCGTGGAGGGGACCGAGGTCGCCGGGCCCGCACACGGGCACGGCAGCGCCGCGGTCGACGGGCTCGGCCAGGAGGGCGAGGTCGGCCGGCGGTCGCAGGCCGTCGGCTTCGGCGGCGACGACGAACGACGCCGCGACCGTGGCGCGGCTCACCGGGGGCTCAGGAGGCGCGGGGGTCCCAGCCGGCGAGGTCCTTGAGGCGCTCGTCGTTGGAGAACATCTCCACCATCGGGTGCTCCTCGAGGCCGAGCCGGCGCTGCAGCAGCTTGACCGGCATCTCCTCGTCCCACTTGACGAGCGTGACGGCGACACCCGTGGTGCCGGCCCGGGCGGTGCGCCCCGACCGGTGCAGGTAGGTCTTGTGGTCCGGCGGCGGGTCCCAGTGGATCACCGTGTCGATGAGGTCGATGTCGAGGCCCCGGGCCGCGACGTCGGAGGCCACCAGCGCCTGGATCTTGCCGTCGGTGAAGCGCTCGAGCGCCTTCTCGCGGGCCCGCTGGGGGAGGTCGCCGTGGATCGGGGCCGCCTTCACGCCGAGGTCGTCGAGATCGCGGGCGAGGCGGTCGGCGGCGCGCTTGGTGTTGGAGAAGATGAGGGTGCGGTGGCCGTTCTCGACGATGGCGGCCACGACCTTGGGCTTGTCCATGTCGTGCACCTTGATGAAGCGGTGGTGCATCTGGTCGACGGTGACCGTCTCGGAGACGACCTCCTTGGTGACCGGATCGGTCTGGTAGCGGTCGATGAGCGCCCCCACCGAGCCGTCGAGGGTGGCCGAGAACAGCAGCGTCTGGTGGCCGCCCGGGACGTGGCGCAGCACCCACTCGACCTGGGGCAGGAAGCCCATGTCGGCCATGCGGTCGGCCTCGTCGACGGCGACCATCTTCACCTCGTCCAGCTTGACGTCGCCGCGCTGGAGCAGGTCGATGAGGCGTCCGGGCGTGGCCACGATGATCCCCGTGCCGTGCTCGATGGACTGGATCTGCTTCTCGATCTTCTCGCCGCCGTACACGGCGGTGATGGTGTGACCCTTGACCTTGGCCAGGGGCTCGAGCACCTCGGCGACCTGGAGCGCCAGCTCGCGGGTGGGGCACAGCACCAGCCCGGCCGGGCCCTTGTGGATGTCGTCGGGTTCGGGGAGCGCCATGACCATCGGGATGCCGAAGGCGAGGGTCTTGCCGGAGCCGGTCTTGGCCTTGCCGCAGACGTCGCGTCCGGCGACGGCGTCGGGGATGGTGAGCTCCTGGATGGGGAACGGCGATTCGATGCCCTGGGAGGCGAGGCACTCCACCAGGTCCGCATCGATGCCGAGTTCTGCAAATGTCGTCATGTGGACGGCAACGGTACCGCCGTCGGCGACGGCGACCGCGATCGCCGGTACCGTCCTGGTGTGCGCGAGCGGCTCACGAAAGCCCAGGTCGGGGCCGTCCTGGCCGGCCTCGACGGCACGCCGGCCGCGCTCGCCGAGGCCATCGCCGACGCCGTCGCCAGCCTCCACGGCACCCGCGACGTCGCCGGCGTGCTCGACTCGCTCGGCCGGCACCACGACGCCGCATCGGTCCGCGCCGGCGACGAGGCCACCCTCTGGACGGTCGCCACCGAGCTCAACGAGCTGCGCCGCCTCGCCCCCGCCCCATCCCCCTGACCCGCCGTTCCCCCACGTCGACGCCCTCGGCGGCCAGGCGCCGGCGCTGGTCGGCCTCCTTGCCGGGCGCCAGCCGGCCGTCGGCCGCAACCACCCGCCACCACGGCAGCCCGCCGCCGCTCGTGGCCATCACCCGGCCGACCGCCCGGGCGGCACCGGGGCGACCGGCCTCGGCGGCCACCTCCCCATAGGTGATGACCTCGCCGACCGGGACCGCCGCCAGCACGGCGTGCACTGCCTCCTCGAACGTGGTGCCCACGGCGGTTGCCTACCATCGCCGGGATGCGCACGCTGACCGACGCCGATGCTGATCGCCACGCCGCCGAGATCGAGGAGCAGGGCTACACGATCGTCCCCGACGCCTTCGACGCCGTCTTCGCGAAGGAGGTCCTCGACGCCCTCGACGCCATCATCGAGCAGCGCTCGCTGACGCCGGCCGACAACACCTTCGAGGGCCGGGACACCTACCGGGTCTACAACCTCCTCGTCCACGGCGAGGTCTTCCACCGCATCCCCACCGCTCCTGCGGTGCTGCCGGTGGTCGAGCGGGTCCTCGACCGGGAGTGCCTGCTCTCGACGCTGTCGTCCATCGACATCCGACCGGGCGAGTCGGCCCAGCCGATCCACTCCGACGACCAGGTCATCGGCCTGCCCCGCACCGGCTTCCCGGTCGTGTGCAACTCGATGTGGGCGATCACCGACTTCACCGACGCCAACGGCGCCACCCGCCTCGTGCCCGGCTCCCACAAGGACCCCGAGTACCCGACCTACGGCGAGGTCTACGACACGATCCCGGCGGAGATGCCGGCCGGCAGCGTGCTGCTCTGGCACGGCAGCCTCTGGCACGGCGGCGGGGCCAACGGCACCGACGCCCGTCGCGTCGGCATCGCCGACAACTACTGCGCCGGCATGATCCGCCAGCAGGAGAACCAGCAGCTCGGCATCCCCCAGGACATCGCCCGCACCTTCGACAAGCGCCTGGCCCGCCTCTGCGGCTACGGCACCTACCGAGGGCTCATCGGCCACATCGACAAGACCGACCCGCTCCGCCTGCTGGACCGCGACGACGCCGACGACACGATGCTCTGGGACGCCGGCTGAGCGTGCCCGCCCTCGACCAGATCGCGGGCTGGGACGCCCCGAGCGCGGCCGCTGCCGTCATCGGACCGGCGGGCATCGTCGCTGCGCACGGCCCCACGGACCGGGCGTTCCCGCTGGCGTCGGTCACCAAGGTGCTGGCGGCGATCGCTGCCCACGTCGCGGTCGAGGAGGGCACCATCGGCCTCGACGACGACGTCGTCCCGGTCGGCGGACCGCCGGGCGCCACCGTCCGGCACCTCCTCGCCCATGCCAGCGGGCTGCCGCCCGACGGTGACCGCACCCCGCTCGGACCGCCGGGCCGCAAGCGGATCTACTCCAACGTCGGCTTCGAGGTCCTGGGCGACCACCTGGCCGAGCGGTCGGGCATGGCGGCGGCCGACTACGTCCGGGCTGCACTCGTCGAACCGCTGGCCCTGGGCGCGACCACCGTGCAGGGGTCGCTCGCCCACGGCTGCTCGTCGTCCGTGGCGGACCTGGCCGCCGTGCTCGGCGCGCTGCACGCCGGCCGCCTGCTCGCGCCCGGCTCGGTCGAGGCCATGACCACGCCCGCGTTCCCCGACCTGGCCGGCGTGCTCCCGGGCTACGGCGCCCAGGACCCGAACCCGTGGGGGCTCGGCGTGGAGGTGCGGGGGCGCAAGGACCCCCACTGGACCGCTGCCACCAACAGCGAGCGCACCTGGGGCCACTTCGGCCGCAGCGGCACCTTCCTGTGGTGGGACCCCGCGGTCGACCTCGGCCTCGTGGCCCTCACCGATCGCGACTTCGGGCCGTGGGCCGTCGAGGCATGGCCCCGTCTGGCCTCCGCCGTGCTCGACGAGCACGGCTGACCGTCACGGCAGCTCGCGGGCGATCCAGTCGGCGAGCATCGGGTCCGTCAGCGACGAACCGCCGATGCCGAACAGCAGGTGCCCGGCGTCGACCAGGGCATCGCGCGCGATCGTGATCGACGAGCGGGACAGGTCGTGGAAGCGGCCCTCCGAGGCGGCGAAGGGGGCGCCCGTGCGGACCACGGCCCGCAGCACCGACTGCTGGGTGCCAGGCAGGACGCCGAACAGGTCGCGCAGACCGGGAGCCACGCGCGAGCGCACGCCGGCGAGGGCGGCGTCCCACGTGTCGACCCTCGCCGCGTCCCCCGGTTCGGTGAGCCACCACGCGGCGTCGGCCAGCTCCATGGACCGCTGGGGGTGGCCCGAGCCGAACGAGGCGATCGACGCCGCGATCGGCCCGGCGTCCCGGCCGGTGGAGCGGAACCCCCGATGGACGATGTCGACGACGGCCTCGACCGTCAGCGGGGCCAGCTCCAACCGGCGGGCCTGGGAGTAGAAGGGCTGGTCGACGTCGCCGAAGAGGCGGGCCATCATCGTCGGCTTGGAGCCTGCGAAGGCCAGGCCGAGCTCCCGGTACACCGACTGGAGGTGCGACCGCATCAGCTCCAGCACGTTGCCGACGCCGATCGCGTCGGCGACCTCGTCGATCACCAGGACCGTGCGGTGGTGCTCGGCGACGCGTACGAGGGACTCGAGCAGCGCGTGCACCGTGGCGGTCGCGTCCGGGGCCGAGCGAGCCGAGCGTCGCAGCTCGGCCGAGACCAGGCCGACGTTGATGCTGAGCCCGCCGGCGATCCGGTCGAGCGCCTCGCGGAACCGCCCGGTGGAGGCGCCGAGGGCCCGGTCGAGGCGGACGGCGAAGTCGGACACCGAGGAGAGACCGTAGAGGTCCAGCCAGACCGTGGTGGTGGGCTCCACCTGGTCGAGCAACCAGGCGCCCCGCCGCAGCAGGCTCGTCTTCCCGTACCGGCGCGGGGCCACGAGAGCGACCGGCACCCGGCCGCCGAGGAGGCGAACCAGCTCGGTCGCCTCACCGTCGCGCCCGGTGACCTCGTCGGCCTCGAGGGGGCCCGAATGGGGGAAGGGTGAGCGCTCCACTCCCTGGAGCGTACGCCGACCGTCTGACCGTTATCGTCGAACGGGAGCGTTTCGTTACCGAGGTTCGGTACCGTTTTGGTCCCGATCGGCGGACGTCAGAACTGCGCGGGCGCCAACGCCATGAGGTCGCCGTAGCCGGCCGTGACGGCGCCGGTGAGCCCGGCCGCCTGGGGCAGGAGCTGGGTGGCGTAGAAGCGCGCCGTCACCTGCTTGGCGGCGAGGAAGTCGGCGCTGAAGCCACCTCCGTCGGCGGCCGCGAGCTGGTCGGCCTCGAGGGCCGATTCGGCCAGCAGCCAGCCACCGGCGACGATGCCGAACTGGCGAAGGTACGGGGTGGCGCCGGCCAGCGCGTTGCGCACGTCCTCCAGGCCGTTCGCCATCAGCCAGTCGGTGCTCTCGCTGAGGGCAGCCAGGCCCTCGGCCAGCGCGTCGGCGATGACGGCGTGGTCGCCACCGGCGGCACGCCCCTTCTCGACCGTGGCCCCCACGTCGGCGAGGAAGTCCTTCACCACGCCGCCGGCCCGCATGGGCAGCTTGCGGCCCACCAGGTCCATGGCCTGGATGCCGTTGGTCCCCTCGTAGATCGGGGCGATGCGGGCGTCCCGGAAGTGCTGGGCCACCCCGGTCTCCTCGACGTACCCCATGCCGCCGAAGACCTGCAGCGCGGTGGACGTGATCTCCACGCCGAGGTCGGTGCCCCAGCCCTTGCACACGGGGATCAGCAGGTCGACGCGCTCCTGGGCGGTCGTGCGGGTGTGCTCGTCGGCGTGGCGGTGGGCGACGTCGATGCCCTTGGCCGCGTAGTAGATGACGGCGCGCACGGCCTCGAGCTGGGCCTTCATCGTGAGGAGCATCCGGCGCACGTCGGGGTGCTCGATGATCAGGCTCTGCTCCCCGGCGGGCGCCCCGACCGCCCGGCCCTGCTGGCGCTCGTTCGCGTACTGGAGTGCGTCCTGGTAGGCGCGGTTGCCGACGGCGAGGCCCTGCAGGCCCACCGAGAGCCGGGCGTTGTTCATCATCGTGAACATGTACGCCATGCCCCGGTTCTCCTCGCCGACGATGTAGCCGACGGCGTCGTCGTAGTCGAGGACGCAGGTGGGGCTGGCCTTGATCCCGAGCTTGTGCTCGATGGACTGGCACACCACGCCGTTCTTCTGGGTGATCGCGCCGTCGTCGTCGATGAGGAACTTCGGGACGATGAACATCGAGATGCCCTTGGTCCCGGGCGGGGCGTCGGGCGTGCGGGCCAGCACCAGGTGGACGATGTTGTCGGCCATGTCGTGCTCACCCCAGCTGATCCAGATCTTGGTGCCGGAGATGCGGTAGGTGCCGTCGTCCTGGCGCTCGGCGCGGGTGCGCACGGCGCCGACGTCGGACCCGGCCTGGGGCTCGGACAGGTTCATGGTGGCGGTCCACTCGCCGCTCACCATCTTCGGCAGCCACGTCTCCTTGATGGTCTCGTCGCCGTGGGCCAACAGCGCGTCGATGGCGCCCTGGGACAGCAGCGGCGCCATGGAGAAGGCCTCGTTCGCGGCCGTCATCATCTCCTGCATGGCGATGCCCACGAGCCACGGGAAGCCGCCGCCGCCGAACTCCTCGGGGAACGGCACGCCGCCCCAGCCCGCGGCGACGTAGGCCTTGTAGGCGTCGATGAACCCGGTGGGGGTCGTGACGCTGTTGTCCTCCGGGTGCCACACGGTGGTCTCGATGTCGCCGACCCGGTTGAGCGGCGCCACCTTGTCCTGCATGAAGCGGGCGCACTCCTCCAGGATCCCCGACACCATCTCGGGCTCGGCGTGGCCGAACCCCTCGAGGGCGGCGAGCTCGCCCGCCTTGGCGATGCGGTCGAGCACGAACCGGATGTCGTCGAGGGGTGCGGTGTAGTCAGCCATGGCGACCGAGCCTACCGATGGGTCACTTCTGGCTCCCCTCGCCGGGTGGCGCCCCCGGCGGGTCGTGGCAGGCTGCACGCCGCCCATGGAACCGACGCCCCCGACGCCGCCCGCGGTGCACCGCGCCACGTTCGCCGAGCTGTCGCCGCACCAGCTGTACGCCCTGCTGCGCCTGCGCTCCGATGTCTTCGTCGTCGAGCAGGCCTGCACGTTCCTCGAGCTCGACGACCGCGACCACGAGCCCGATGCCGAGCACCTCTGGACCGCCGACGATCGCGGCGTCACCGCCACCCTCCGGCTGCTCCGCGACGACGGTGACTCGTGGTCGATCGGGCGCATCGTGGCGCGCGCCGACGTCCGGTCCCGTGGCGTGGCCGCCGCCCTCGTGCGCGCCGGCCTCGACCGCCTGCGCGAGCTCGGCGCGGCGCACGTGCACATCGGCGCCCAGGCCCAGCTCCGTGAGTGGTACGCCCGCTTCGGGTTCGCCCCCAGCGGGCCCCGCTACCTGGAGGACGGCATCCTCCACGTCCCCATGTCGATGGACCTCGAGCCGTGAGCCTGGTCACCCTCGACGACGGCATCCTCGCCTGGCTGGCGCTGGACCCGGGGGACGGCCGGCCCAACGCCGGCCTGGTGGTGGACGCCGACGCCGCCACGGCCATCGACACCCTCTGCGTGCACTCGCAGAGCGCGGCCTTCGTGGCCGCCGTCGACGAGCTCGGGCTGCGGGTGCGGCGCACCGTGCTGACCGCCTCCACCATCGAGTTCGTCGGCGGCACGGCGCTGTTCACGATGTCGGGCATGTACGGCCGCAGCCAGACCAGCGTCCACCTCGACCAGCCACCGACGCCGGACATCTACCGCCGACTGCTGCCGGAGGTGGCGCACGAGTTCGACGACGAGCTCACCACCCGGCCCGTCAGCCACATCGTCGACGAGCGGGTGCAGCTGACGCCGGCCGTGAGCCTGCACCCGTGCGCCGGCGCCCAGGACGAGAACCTCGTGGCCGTGGTCGACGCCGCCGGCATCTGCTTCGCCGGTGCGATGGCCAGCTTCGGGGTGACGCCACGCTGCTACCAGGGCGACCCCGGCCGCTGGGCCGACGAGCTCGACCGCGTCCTCGAGCTGGCGCCGATCATCGTGCCCGGCCACGGCGGCATCGGTGGCGAGGAGGAGGTCCGCGACCTCCAGGCCTACCTGCGCGCCTGCGTGGCCGCCGACGGCGACCCGGGCGCCATCCCGGCCGGGCCGTGGGACGCCTGGCGCCAGCGTGAGCACGACGAGATCAACGTGGAGCGGGCCGCCATGCTCGCCCGCGGCGACACCTCCATCCCGCCCTCGATGCTGCGCGCCGCCGGGTTGGCCTGACCGATCTGTTACCTTCGGTAACACGACGATCCCAGGAGGACCACCGATGGTCACCGCCATCCGCCCCGACACCGCCCAGTTCCACGCGCTCGTCGAGCGCCTCTCCGACCAGTCGGTCCGCAAGCACTTCGACGCCTACGTCGACGTCCCGTGGGACGAGCACGACCTCGACCCGAGCGATCATCGGTGGGAGCTGGGCGGCGACGACCCCCTCGGCGCCACGTCCTGGTACCGGTCGCTCCCCCAGGGCGAGCGGGCCCGCCTCGGCCTGTGGTCCACCGTCACCAAGATGAAGACCGGCCTGCAGTTCGAGAACGTGCTGTGCCGCGGGATGCTCGAGTTCGTCGACACCCTCCCCAACGGTGCGCCCGAGCACCGCTACGCGATGCACGAGATCATCGAGGAGGGCCAGCACCAGCTGATGTTCCAGGAGTTCGTGAACCGCTCCGGCATCGACGTGCGCGGCATGCCCCTCGACGCCCGGATCGGGAGCCGCTTCGTCGTGCTGCTCGGGCGACTCTTCCCGGAGCTGTTCTTCCTGTTCGTCCTCGGGGGCGAGGACCCCATCGACCACGTGCAGCGCGAGTCGCTCCGCTCGGGCGATGCCCATCCCCTCCTCGA
This sequence comes from Acidimicrobiaceae bacterium, assembly GCA_036675575.1. Lineage (GTDB taxonomy): Bacteria > Actinomycetota > Acidimicrobiia > Acidimicrobiales > Salinilacustritrichaceae > Salinilacustrithrix. The sequence continues at coordinate 3,052 of JAKFET010000168.1, read as the reverse complement.
GCGCATCATGCGCATCCACGTCACCGAGGAGGCGCGGCACCTCTCCTTCGCCCGCCACTACCTCAAGCAGCACGTCCCGCAGCTGGGCGCCGCACGCCGGCGCGTGCTCGCCCTGGCCACCCCGCTGATCCTCGGCGAGATGGGGCGGATGATGCTGCAGCCGTCGCCACAGGTCGTCCGCGAGTTCGCCATCCCCGACGCCGTCCTGCGGGAGGCCTACGACGACAACCCGGCGCACCGGGTGCGCGCCGCGATCGCCCTGCGCAAGGTCCGCGACCTCTGCACCGAGCTGGGCCTCACGAACGGCGCGGCGCGGCGCGTGTGGAAGGCCCGCAACATCTGGTCCGAGACCTGAGCGTGCGCCGGCTGCTGCGCGAGTGGCGACCGTCGGCCGTCACCCTCGGGGCGCCGGCGTTCCCGCTGGCCGTCCTGTTCGGCCTCAACGCCGTCGACGAGCTGGACCGCACGGCGTTCGCCGTCCTGCTCCCCGACATCCGGGACCACTTCGCCCTCAGCGACGCCGGCGCGCTGGCGCTCGTGGCCGCCAGCACCATCGCCGTGCTCTGCATCGAGGTGCCGCTGTCGTTCTACTGCGACCGCCGCAGCCGGGTCCGGATCGCCACCACCGGCGCCGCGCTGTGGGCGCTGTTCTCCGTCGGCACCGGTCTGGCCGTGTCGGTGGCGATGCTCGTGGCGATGCGCATCGGCGCCGGCGGCGGGCGCGCCGTCGTCACCCCGACGCACTCCTCGCTCCTGTCGGACTACTACGAGCCGGCCGCCCGCGTGAAGGTCTTCTCCGCGCACCGCCAGGCCAACTCGGTCGGCCAGATCGTCGGCCCGCTCCTCGCCGGGGTCATCGCCCACCGCTTCGGCTGGCGGTGGCCCTTCGTCGTGTTCGCCGTCCCGACGGTGGTGTTCGTCGTGCTCTCGCTGCGGCTCCGCGAGCCGGTGCGCGGCGTCCACGAGCGCCGGGCCGCCGGCGCCGACGACGCTGCGGCCGGGACCGCCGAGGCGCACGAGCGGGCCTGGGACACCATGCGGATCCTCGCCCGGGTGCGCTCGGTCCGACGGATCTGGATGGCGGTGCCGTTCCTCGGCATCGCGCTGTTCGGGATCCCGAACCTGCTCTCGCTCGTGTACGAGGACGTGTACGGGCTCGACGCCGCCCAGCGCGGGTTCATCGCGGCCGGGATCGAGCCGCTGCAGATCGCCGGTGTCTTCGTGGCCATGCCCATCGTGGCGCGCATCGCCGTGCAGCGACCCGCGTTCCTGCTGCGCTTCGTGGCGGTGGTCGGGGCCGTCGACGGTGCCCTCCTCGTCGTCCTGGCCTACGCCCCGAACGTGGCCGTGGCAATCGGCGTGCACGCCGTCCTCGCCGCCAGCATCGGGACCCTCGCCCCGGCGTTCTACGCACTCGTGTCGCTCGTGGCGCCCCCGCGCGTGCGCTCCGCCGCCTTCTCCACCATGTCGGTGTTCGCCATCCCGGGGATCGCCGTCTTCCTCCCGCTCATCGGCGCCGTGTCCGACGCCCTCGGGATCCAGGCGAGCATGGTCGTCCTGGTCCCCATGTCCGTCGTCGCCGGTCTCGTCCTGGCCTCGGCCCACCGGTTCGTGGACGGCGACATCGCCGCCGTGCGGGACGAGTCGCTGGCGCGCGTCGCCGCAGCCGCCGCGCCCACCTGACGCCGGGGTGCTCGCGGGCTACGCCGTGGGCATCACGACGTAGCGCTCGGCCAGGCGCCCCGCGGGCAGCCCGGCCACCTCGGCGTTGGCGCCGTTCCACTCGCGCAGGCGGTCCTCGATGCCCTCGGGGTCGGTGATCTGGCTGGCGTGGCAGAGGAGCGCCTTGATCTTGCGGTCGAAGGTCTCGGTGATGTCGACGAAGGCCTCCTGCGCGCCCGGCACCGTGCCCATGACCCACAGCTCCTCCACCGTCCAGGGCTCGAGGCCCTCGGCCAGCAGCTCGGTGAAGGTGAAGGGGTTGCGGGAGTCGGGGTAGACGGCGCAGCACGTGGCCTCGCCGCAGGCCAGGTGGTCCGGGTGGTTGCGGTAGACGCTGTCCATCGTGCGCAGCGGCGACTGGGTCACGACCCGCCGGGGCCGCACCTCGCGGATCACCCGGCTGATGTCGCGTCGGAGCTCCATCGTGACCTCGAGGCGGCCGTCGGGGTAGCCGAGGAAGTGGAGGTCCTCCACGCCGACCTGGGTGGCGGCGTTGGTCTGCTCGCCCCGGCGGATGCCGGCGATGTCGCCCCGGGGCACGTCGGGGTCGAAGCCGCCGGCGTCGCCGTCGGTGACGATGCAGTAGGTGACCTGCGCCCCCGCTGCCGTCCAACGGGCCACCGAGCCGGCGACGCCGAAGTCGACGTCGTCGGGGTGGGCCGTGACGACCAGGATGCGTTCGACCTCGTGATCCTCGAGCACCCCGGCACGCTACCGGCGGACCCGTCGCCGCCGTCCGCGTCGAGCGCGGCCGCCGTAGCCTCGGGGCATGCCGCTCTTCGGTCGTGACAAGACCACCATGATCAGCCCCGAGGACGCCCTCCCCGGGCGGGACCAGCCCCTCCCCGTCAGCGACGCCCACGTCGTGCTCGGGACCCCGCTCCAGGGACCCTGGCCCGACGGGCACGAGGTGCTCTACGTGGCGATGGGCTGCTTCTGGGGCGCAGAGCGCATCTTCTGGCAGATGGCGGGCGTGCACGCCACGGCCGTCGGCTACATGGGCGGGTGGACCAAGAACCCCACCTACGAGGAGACCTGCACGGCGATGACGGGGCACACCGAGACGGTGCAGGTCGTCTACGACCCGGCCGCGGTCGACGTCGACGTGCTGCTCCAGGCCTTCTGGGAGAACCACGACCCGACCACCCCGAACCGCCAGGGCGGCGACGTCGGCACCCAGTACCGGTCGGCGATCTACACCACCACCGACGCGCAGCACGAGGCCGTGCTCGCCTCCCGCGACCGCTACCAGCGGGCGCTGCAGGAGAGCGGCTTCGGGGAGATCTCGACCGAGATCGCCCGCAGCTCCGACGCCGGCGACGGCGTCTTC
>JAKFET010000253.1:0-4837 GCA_036675575.1 Acidimicrobiaceae bacterium | reverse complement strand
CCGCGGACCTCGACCTGCTCCCCGAGGGCATCACCGTCCTGGAGGCCAGCGCCGGCACGGGCAAGACGCACCGCGTCACCACCGAGGCGGTGCGCGAGGTCGCCGCCGGCACGCCGCTCGACCAGATGCTGCTGGTCACGTTCACCATCGCCGCCACCAGCGAGCTGCGGGCCCGCACCTGGGACCGGCTCTCGCGCACGGCGGCGGCCCTGGCCGCCCACCTGGACGGCAGGCCGCCCACCTCCGACGACCCGCTGGTGGCCGAGCTCTGCGCAGCCGACGAGGCCACGGTGCGGGTCCGCCGCGAGCGCCTGGCCGACGCGATGGCGTCCTTCGACGGCGCCACCATCACCACCATCCACGGCTTCTGCCACCAGGTGCTGCAGAGCCTGGGCTTCGCTGCCGACGTCGAGCGCGACCCGACCTTCGTCGAGGACGTCCGCGACATGCTCGACGAGGTCGTCGCCGACCTGCTGGTGCGCAAGCTCCACCGCGCCACCGGTGTGACGTTCCCGCTCGAGCCCGCCCGCCGCATCGCCGAGAAGGCCACGGTCGACCCCCGGGCCCGGATCGTGCCCGAGCCCGACGGGGGCTCGGACGACCTGCGCTCCGCCTTCGCCGGTGCGGTCCGCACGGAGATGGACCGCCGCAAGCGCGCCGCCGGCCTCCTCGGGTACGACGACCTGCTGCTGCGGGTCGAGGAGGCCCTGGTCGAGGATCCCGACGGCACGGTGCGGGACCGCCTGCGGCGCCGGTACACGCTCGTGATCGTCGACGAGTTCCAGGACACCGACGCGGTGCAGTGGGAGATCCTCGAGCGCGCCTTCGGCGATCCACCCACCCGGTTGGTGCTGGTCGGCGACCCGAAGCAGGCCATCTACGCGTTCCGGGGCGCCGACGTCCACGCCTACCTGGCAGCCCGGCGCCGCGCCGGGGACGCCCACCTCCGCCGGCTCGACCGCAGCTGGCGAGCCGACGCCGGCGTGCTCGCCGGCCTCGACGCCCTGTTCGGCGACACCGCCCTCGGCCACGAGGAGATCCGCTACGCCCGCACCACCGCCGCCCCGGGCCGCGAGGCGACCCGCATGGCGGGCCTGGCCAAGCCGGCGCCGGTGCGGGTCCGCCTCGTCGCCAGCGACCGCCCCGGCCTCGACCTGACCCCGAGCACCGGCGTGGTGCAGAAGGACAGCGCCATCGCGTTCGTGGCCGAGGACCTGGCGTCCGACGTCGTCGCCCTGCTGTCACAGGGCGCGACCTACGAGGATCCCGAGGACGGGACCCGGCCGCTCGAGTGCGGCGACGTCGCGGTGCTGGTCGGGCGCAACCAGGACGCGCTCACCGTGCGCGACGCCCTGGTCCGCTCCGGCGTGCCGGCCGTCGTCAACGGCACCGGGAGCGTGTTCGGCACGGCTGCGGCGCGGGCCTGGCTGGCCGTCCTCGAGGCCGTCGAGCGGCCCGCCGCCACCGGCACCGTGCGCAACGCCGCCCTGACCCCGCTGCTCGGCTGGACCGCCGCCCAGGTCGACGGCGCCGACGAGCGGGCCTGGGACGTGCTCCACGACCGGCTCCACGACTGGCACCGCCTGCTCGCGACCGGCAACGTCGCCGGGCTGTTCGAGCAGCTGAGCGCCCACACCGACCTGCCTGCCCGCCTGCTGCACGTGGAGGGCGGCGAGCGCATGGTCACCGACCTGCGCCACCTCGGCTCGCTGCTCCACGCCGAGGCCGCCCACGGCGGCGGCGCACCGTCGCTGCTCGCCTGGCTGCGCGAGCGCATGCGCGAGGCCGACCGCGACGCCGCCCAGGACGACCGGAGCCGCCGCCTCGAGACCGACGACCAGGCCGTCCAGGTCTGGACCGTGCACCGCAGCAAGGGCCTCGAGTACCCGGTGGTCTACGTGCCGTTCCTGTGGATGCCGCCGCCGGCGCGCGACGAGGACGTCCTGGTCTTCCACGAGGCCGCCACGGGCGACCGGGTGATCGACGTCAGCGCGCCCAAGGGTCCCCATGCCCAGGAGCGCGCCGACCACGTCCGCCGCTACCTCGACGAGGAGGCCGGCGGCGCGCTGCGCCTCGCGTACGTCGCGCTCACCCGGGCCCGGAGCCAGGTGGTGCTGTGGTGGGTGCGGGGCCACGACTGCCACCGCTCGCCGCTGGGTCGGCTCCTGCTCGGTCCCGACCAGGGCGCGAAGCTGCGCGACGAGGACTGCCGGTCCGCTGCCGACCTGCTCGCCCAGCGCGCCGGCGGGGCGGTCAGCGTCGAGCCGGCCTCGGGTGCGAGCGGCGCGCGGCTCACCCGGCCGGCGCCGCCGACGCCCCACCTGCGCACCGCCTCCTTCGACCGCACCATCGACCGGGCCTGGCGGCGCACGTCGTACTCGGCGCTGACGGCCGCAGCCCACGACGCGCCGGACGCGCACGTCGAGGACGACACCGCGGAGCCCGACGCGCCCGCGGGCAGCGCGCCCGAGCACGACGAGCGGGGCCTCGAGGACGAGCGCATGCCCGACGACCTGCCGGTCGGCGGAGCCCACGCCGACGCCGACACGGAGGCGCGCCTGCGAGCCGTGCCCTCGGCCTTCGGCGACCTCGGCGGCGGCGCCACCTTCGGGACGCTCGTCCACGGCGTGCTCGAGGAGGTCGACTTCGCCGACCCCGACCTCCCCCGCCAGCTCCGCGCCGGTCTCGCCGCCCAGTACCTCGGTGACCAGCAGATCGACGCCGACCAGCTCGTCGCCGGGCTCGTGGCCGCCATCGAGACGCCCCTCGGTCCACTGGTCGACGACCTCCGCCTCCGCGACGTCACCCGTCGGGACCGCCTCGACGAGCTGCACTTCGAGCTGCCCCTGGTCGGCGGCGACGACCCCACCGGCCACGTCACCATGGACGCCATCGCCGACGTCGTGTCCCGGCACCTCCCCGCCGGCGACCCCCTGGCCGGCTACGGCGACCGGCTCCGCTCCCCCGCGCTCGCCGCGCAGGTGCGCGGCCACCTCAGCGGGTCCATCGACGTGGTCCTGCGCCACGACGGGCGGTACGTGGTCATCGACCACAAGAGCAACTGGCTCGGCGTGCCCGGCGAGGAGCTGTCGGCGTGGCACTACCGGCCGAGCGCGCTGGCCGAGGCCATGGTCCGGGCCCACTACCCGCTCCAGGCCCTGCTCTACGCCGTCGCCCTCCACCGCTACCTGCGCTGGCGCCTGCCCGACCACGATCCCGAGCGCGACCTCGGTGGCGTGCTCTACCTGTTCCTGCGCGGCATGACCGGCGCCGACGTCCCCCAGGTCGACGGGCAGCCGTGCGGGGTCTTCTCGTGGCAGCCGCCTGCCGCCCTCGTCGTCGGGTTGTCCGACGTGCTCGATCGGGGTGCGGCGTGATCGTGCACGCGGGCCGTCGCGCCCACCAGGCCACCGGGCTGCTGGGCACGTTCGCCGAGGCGGGCGTCCTCGACGCCGCCGACGTCCACGTGGCCCGGGCACTCGGCCGCCTCGGCGGCGTGGACGGCGACGACGCCGGCGATCGGGTGCTGCTGGCCGTGGCGCTGACCGTCCGGGCGGTGCGGCTCGGCAGCGTCGTCGCCGACCTCACCACGCTGGCCGGGACCGTCACGGTCGACGACGCGCCCCTCGGACCCGACGGCGGACCTCCGGTCGACGTGGCCGACCTGCCCTGGCCCGACCCGGACGCATGGCTCGGCGTCGTCCGCGGCTCCCCGCTCGTGGCCGTCGGCGACGACGCCCCGGCCGACCGACCCCTGCGCCTCGTCGGCACCTCGCTCGCCCTCGACCGCTACTGGCGCCACGAGCGCCGGATCGTCGCCGACCTCACGGCCCGGGCCGCCCGGGAGCCGTCCGGCGTCGACCCCGCCCTCCTGCGCGACGGGTTGGCGCGGCTCTTCCCCGGACCGCCGTCGTCAGGACCCGACCTCCAGCGGGTCGCCGCGGCCGCCGCCGTGCTGCGCACCTGCACGGTCATCGCCGGCGGGCCCGGCACCGGCAAGACCACCACCGTCGCCCGCATCCTCGCCCTCCTCCACGAGCAGGCCGCTGCCGAGGGGCGCCCGATGCGCGCCGCCCTCGCCGCACCCACCGGCAAGGCCGCGGCACGCCTGCAGGAGGCGGTCCAGGACCAGGCCGCCCAGCTCGGCCGGGAGGGGTCCGTGAGCGCCACCGTCGCGGCCGCCGTCGCCGCCACCGAGGCCGCCACGCTCCACCGCCTGCTCGGCTGGAACCCCGGCAACCGCAGCCGGTTCCGCCACGACCGGGCCAACCAGCTCCCCCACCAGGTCGTCGTCGTCGACGAGACCTCCATGGTCTCGCTGTCGATGATGGCGAGACTGCTCGAGGCCGTGCGCCCCTCGGCCCGGCTGGTGCTGGTCGGCGACCCCCAACAGCTCGCCTCCGTCGAGGCCGGCGCCGTGCTGGGCGACGTCGTCGGGCCGACCGCCACCCGCCTGCGCATGCGGCCCGCCGCCCGCACCGAGCTCGAGGGCGCGAGCGGCCAGGTCGTCGACGCCGACGACGACCACCGCCCGGTGTCCATCGGCGACGGCATCGTGGTGCTCCGCCACAACCACCGCTTCGCCGGCGGCATCCGCGACCTGGCGACGGCCATCCAGACGGGCCGGGACGACGACGTGGTCCAGGTGCTCGGCCGCGGCGCCCACGACGTCCGCTGGCTCCCGGTCGACGTGGCCGAGACCAGCGCCGGGGACGCCCGGGCCCGGACCGAGGCCGTGACCGGCGTGCGCGACCTCGTGGTCGACCAGGCTGCCGGCGTCATCGCCGCAGCCACCGAGGGGCGGGCAGCCGACGCCCTCGCCGCGATGCGTGGCGTG
>JAKFET010000156.1:0-4845 GCA_036675575.1 Acidimicrobiaceae bacterium | reverse complement strand
GTTCAGCGCGAACCCCTCGGACCGTCGAGATGACAGGTGGCGGTCCATCGCCGAGCCGTGGGCATCGACCACCAGGTGCCCCACGATCTGGCGCATCCGTCGACGGGCGAGGGGCATGACGACTCCGGGGAGCGCCGGCGCGAGGGTCGCGCCAGCCCGGAGGAGCATCCGATCGATCGGCGAGAGGAACCGGGGGAGCGGCGCTCGTCCTCCGGCCAGCTCGTGCAGCTGGCGGGCGGCGACGCGCTGGTCGTCCGGGCGGATCACCCGATCGACGAACTGCATCGTGAAGGCCACGCCGGACCGGTCGTCGACCAGCCGGTGCAGTCGGCGCGCGCTGCGACGGTCCTCGTCGGTCTCGGCGGCGTCGGCGGCGTCGAGCCAGCGCAGCACGACGTCGACGGCCTCGTCGGCGAGCAGCGCCGCGTCGGCCCGCTCGGACGCGAGGTCCACCGAGCCGTCGAGCGTGGCCATGCCCCCATGGTGCCCCCGCCGGAGCTCGGCCGCAGCCGACCCGTTCCGACCCCACTGATCGACCGCATCTGGTCGCGGGTGGATCGGTGGACGGGTCAGGTGGCGATCGGGGCGACGGTGGCGCCGGCGGCCCGGACCAGGTCGTCGGGAGCGAGCGTGAGCTCGAGGCCGCGCCGACCGCCGCTGACGTGCACCTCGTCGCCCAGCGCCAGCAGCTCGTCGACGAACACCGGCAGCGGGCGTCGGGTGCCGAGGGGGGAGATGCCGCCGAGGACGGATCCGGTGAGCCGCTCGGCCTCGCGGGGATCGGCCATCGCCGCCCGCTTCGCGCCGGCGGCGCGGGCGAGCGCCTTCAGGTCGAGGGTGGTGCTGACGGGCACGACGGCGAGCACGTGGCGTCCGTCGTCGAGGGCGGCGACCAGGGTCTTGCCGACCGTGTCGGCGTCGAGGCCGAGGGCCTCGACGACGGAGTCGCCGTAGGCGCCTTCGGGGACCTCGTAGTCGGTGGTGCGGTAGGGGACGCCCGCCGCGTCGAGCGCCGCCGTCGCCGGGGTCTGCACGCCGCCCCGCTTCAGAGCGGCTTGGGGTCGTTCGGGTCGTTGTCCTCGATGATGACCTCGCCGCCGTCGCGGTCGCGGACGTGCCCGCTGTGCTCGGCGTCGAGGTGCAGCTTGAGCTCCCACCTCGCGGTGAAGCGCAGCTCGCAGAACGGGCACTGGGCGGTCTCGGTCATGTCGTCGCTCCTACAGCTCGTCCAACCACATGGGCGCCCGCTCGAGCAGGAAGTGGCTCACCGCCAGGCAGCGGTCGAGGGTGTCGCACAGCTGCTCCTGGCCGAGGAACACCCGGGCCAGCGACACGTCGACCTTGGCCACGATGGTGAGCGAGCGCTCCGGGGCGTCCGTGACGGCGCCGAAGGAGTCGATGGCCGACACCTCGAGCGGCAGGTCCGGCCCGCCGAGGCCGGCGAGGTCGGTGGCCAGCACGAGCAGGTCCGGGCCCTTCGGCAGCGGGGGCAGGGACCAGGTGAAGATCAGCGGGAAGTGGAACTCGTCGGGCGGGTCGTCGTCCTCGCCGATGGCCAGCACCACGTCCTCGAAGGCGAGGAGGCTCCGCGGGTCGACGTCGAGGGCGAGGTGCAGGTCGAGCGGACCGCCGCAGGCCTCCTCCGGGTGGAGGTCGACCTCCCAGGCCTGGCGCAGGGAGTAGGTCTCCACGAAGTGGCGCTCGTCGTGGACGTGGAAGCCGTGGTCCACCGCATGGTCCTTGAGGTCGGCCACGAACCCGGCGACGTCGATGGAGGCCATCGGGCAAGCCTGCCACGGGGCCACCGGCACCCCTCGCATCACCCGGCGGGCCGGTACGGTCGCCCCACGATGCACGACGACGCCCTCCTCGACGTCCTGCGGGCGGCAGCCGAGGCCGTGCAGCGGGCCCTCGGCGACCTCGACGACTGGGGCCTCGCCGGCACCCGCGCCGGCCAGTACCGAAGCGACCTCGCGGCCGACGAGGCCTGCCTGGGCGTGCTCGACGAGGGCGGGCTCGGCTGGCTCAGCGAGGAGTCGGGCGTGGCGCACGCCGAGCGGGACGTCATCGTGCACGTCGATCCGGTCGACGGGTCCACCAACGCCAGCCGCGGCATCCCCTGGTACGCCACCAGCCTCTGCGCCGTCGACGCGGAGGGGCCCCGTGCCGCCCTCGTCGTGAACCTGGCCAGCGGGCGCCGGTACGAGGCCGTGCGCGGCGGTGGCGCGACGGTGGACGGCCGACCGATCGCCCCCTCCGGTGCCGCCGAGATCGGCCGCTCGGTCATCGGCCTGTCGGGGTACCCGAACCAGTACCTGGGCTGGAAGCAGTACCGCGCCCTCGGCGCCGCCGCCCTCGACCTGTGCGCCGTCGCCGAGGGGATCCTCGACGGCTACCTGGACTGCTCGCCGAGCGCCCACGGGTCCTGGGACTACGCCGGCGGCCTGCTCGTCTGCCGGGAGGCGGGCGTGGAGGTCGTCGACGCCTTCGACCGGCCGCTCCTCGACCCGGCGCTCGTGCGCCACGCCGATCGCCGCACCCCGGTGGCCGGCGCCAGCGCGGCGCTGACCTCCCAGCTGGTCGACGCCCGCCGGCGGCTGCGGTGGCCCGACGACCCCGACGTGTCCGGTCTGGCCGCTTCGCCCCCTCAGTAGGCTCCCTCGCAGTGACCGGCCTCCTGCACCGCCTCGCCCTCCAGGTGTACCGCCGGCTCCCGGTGGGGGTGCGGCGCCGGGTCGTCCGTGCCGTCTCGCCGTCGTTCACGGTGGGGGCGATGTGCTTCATCGAGCGCGCCGACGGCGCCCTGCTGCTCGTGCGCCACTCGTACCGGGACCGCTGGGGCGTGCCCGGCGGCCTGCTCGAGCGGGGCGAGGACGCCGGCGTCGGCGCACAGCGCGAGGTGCGCGAGGAGGTCGGCCTCGTCGTGGAGCTCCTCGGCGAGCCGGCCGTGGTGGTCGACGCCGCCCCGCAGCGGGTCGACATCGTCTACCGGGCCCGCCCCGCCGACGGCGCCGACCCCGACGGCGTGCGCCTCGGCTCCGCCGAGATCGTGGAGGCCCGCTGGTTCGCGCCCGACGCGCTCCCCGAGCTGCAGTTCGAGACGGCCGGCGCGCTCGTGGCCCTGGCCCGGGTGGCCACGGGTGCCGGCCAACGGCCGCTGCCCGAGCCGGTCTGGCCCCGCTTCTAGCGATCGGTCAGGGCGAGGATCAGACGGCCATGGCCCGGCCCGGGCGCTGGGCCGGCGAGCAGGGGTGGCGCAGCTTCGTGAGCGCCTTCGCCTCGATCTGGCGGATGCGCTCGCGGGTGAGCTCGAAGTGGCGGCCCACCTCGTCCAGGGTCAGGGGGCGCTCGCCGACGAGGCCGAACCGCAGCTCGAGCACCTCGCGCTCGCGTTCGGACAGCGTGCGCAGCAGGTTGCGCAGCTCCACCTTCTCGAGGTTGGCGGCGGCGACGTCGAAGGGGACCTCGGCCTTGTCGTCGGGCAGCAGGTCGCCGAACTCCGTGGCGTCCTCGCCGATGCCGGCCGACAGCGAGATGACGTCGGCCGTGGCATGCATGGCGGTCTGCACCCGGTCGAGGGGCATGCCCGTGAGCTCGCTGAGCTCTGCGGCGGTGGGCTCGCGGCCCAGCTCCTTGAGCAGCGTGCCCGAGGCCTTGGACAGGGTGGACAGGGTGTCGACGACGTGGGAGGGCAGGCGGATCGTGCGGCCCTTGTCGGCGATGCCGCGCCCGATGGCCTGGCGGATCCACCACGTGGCGTAGGTGGAGAACTTGAAGCCCTTGTGGTGGTCGAACTTCTCGACCGCCCGGATGAGCCCGAGGTTGCCCTCCTGGATGAGGTCGAGCAGGGGGAGGCCGGTGGACTGGTAGCGCTTGGCGATCGACACGACGAGGCGCAGGTTCGACTGGATGAAGCGCTGCTTGGCGGCGGAGGCGCTGCGGACCTGGCGGCGCAGCGCGGCGCGCACCGCCGGCTTGAGGTCGAGCTCCTCGGCCAGGCGCAGCTCTGCCTCGCGACCGTCCTCGATGGCGCGTGCGAGCTCGATCTCCTCCGCTGCCGTCAGGAGGGGGTACTGCCCGATGTCGGCGAGGTAGCGGCCGACCAGATCGTCCGGACCGCGTGCCCCCCGATGCCCGCTGCGCTTGGGATCGGCCACCCTTGACCTCCACGTTGATCGATGCGCCAAGTGGCGTGTTCGATGACGAGATCGACGGTAGCGACGGGTGTCGCGCCGATCGTGGATGCCTCCGGCGGGACCACTACCGTTCGGCGGTCCCGGGGCGCGTAGCTCAGCTGGCTAGAGCGCTTCCCTTACAAGGAAGATGTCGGGGGTTCGAGTCCCTCCGCGCCCACCACGTGCGTGCCTCAGCGCCCGTTGACGCTCCAGTGCCACGGCTCGCTCGGCAGGTTGTAGAACCCGTAGCTCGAGGCGTTGGCGTCGAGCCACCGGAAGGCCGCCGAGGAGCGGGAGCTGATGATGCGCCCGCCGTGGGTGAAGTCGATGGCGAGGCCTCGCTCGTGCATCGAGGTGCCGGGGCGGGCCGTGGGCGGGCTGCAGCTGCTGGCCGGCATCTCGTAGATGGCGTAGCTGCTCGTGCCGCAGTTGCTGCGGCGCACCGCGATCTGGCCGGCCGGGTCGCGGTAGCCGCCGCCGGCGAGCGAGATGCCCGCCGACTCGGCCGCGCCGAGCATGTCGGCGAGGGAGGAGGCGATGCTCTCGTGCACCCGGATGCCGCGCACCGACACGATGCTGCCCGAGCCGGTGATGGGGATCGTGCGGGGCGCCGACGGCTCGGGCACGGCGGGGGTGGGCACGCGGGGCGCCGACGGCGTCGCGGGGGCAC